>JAIOAV010000014.1 GCA_019873665.1 Chloroflexota bacterium | reverse complement strand
ATGGCATTGCCATCGCCGAGCTGGAGATGTAAATACGCATGTGCCCGTCCTGTTTATGGCAAGGAATGCCTCCCGAATCCACATGTGTCGGCCAGAGCCATACTGGCCGACCGCTGGTTTGACTGCTACGTCCCCACCAAGTACAATTCGCTCGTTGGGGACAGAGTTGTCGCAGAACAGGAGACTGCCGATGGACATCTACGAGTACGGCATGCAGATGGAGCAGGAGAGCGAAAAGTATTATCGTGACCTCGCTGCCAAATGCCCGGACACCGGACTGAACACAATCTTGAATATGCTGGCCGATGAAGAGGTCAGGCACTATAAGATCCTGCAGAGTTTCAAGGAGCAGCAGTGCAGCGTGCCCGAATCGGATGTGTTGGGCAGAGCGCGGGATGTGTTCGCGCAGATGACGCGCGATGCTGATTTCGCCTGCGGGGGCGCGCAGATCACCTTCTACGAAGAAGCGCAAAAGATCGAGCGCAAGAGTGAAGAGTTCTACCGGGCCAGGGCCGAGGAGGCCGAAACCGAGGCGCAGAAGCAGGCGCTCCTGACACTGGCCAAGGCAGAGAACAGGCACTACTTTTTGCTGGAGAATATCATCGCCTTTGTGCAGCGCCCGCAACGATGGCTCGAGGACGCCGAGTGGAATCATCTGGAAGAGTACTAGGCTGCCGCCGCGAGCTACGCTCGGTGAATGGTAGTGCACTGCTGCTTTGGATTGGGGAAACTTCACAGCACAGACAGAGATGCATGGCCCCCTTAGGATGTCTCTCCAAGGGGGCTTGTCATTCTCCATATGGGGAGCAGCCTGATATTCCCTATCGCGCGAGTTGCGGAAGGAGTTGTGGTGATGAGTGAACGGAAGCAGGATATCTCGATCGTCCTCTGCGGCGAGGCCGGGCAGGGCATCCAGACGGTGGAGGCGTTGCTGGTGCGCATCCTGCGCATCGCCGGCTATCACGTCTTTTCCACACCAGAGTACATGTCGCGCATCCGCGGCGGCAGCAACTCGACCGAGATCCGCGTCTCGGCGCGGCGGGTGCGCGCCTTTGTGGACCGGATTGATCTCTTTGTCCCCTTTAGCAGACAGGCGATCCCGCATCTGGCAAGTAGGCTTTCGCCACAGACGGTCTATCTTGGCGAGCGGGAGAATATGGCGGGCGCGCCAGACAGCGCAACGATCCTGGAAGTGCCCTTTGCTGAGATCGCCACAGAGGTGGGCGGCGCCATCTACGCAAACACCGTAGCGGCGGCCGCCGTCGCCGCGTTGTTTCAGGTGGAGCAAGAAGCAGTCGAAAGCTATCTGCGCGAGTACTTTACCGGCAAGTCCGAGGAGATCATCCAGAACAATATCGCCGCCGTGCAGCGCGGCTATGCGCGCGGCCAGGCGTTGCGCGATAGTGGTCGGCTCAAGATTGCCCTGGAGCGTCTGCCTGCCTTGCGTGACGAGCTGATGTTGAACGGTAGCGATGCCATGTCGCTGGGCGCGCTGGCGGGAGGGTGCAACTTCCTCTCGGCCTATCCGATGTCACCCTCGACGGGCGTGCTAGTTTTCATGGCGCAGCATGGCGCGCCGTTCGGGGTGATTGTCGAGCAGGCGGAGGACGAGATCGCGGCTATCAATATGGCGTTGGGCGCTTCCTATGCTGGCGCGCGGGCGATGGTTACCACGTCGGGTGGCGGCTTTGCCCTGATGCAGGAGGCCACTAGCCTGGCCGGCATATCGGAGACACCCATTGTGATCCATCTCGCGCAGCGCCCCGGCCCGGCCACCGGCCTGCCGACGCGCACAGAGCAGGGCGATCTGGAGCTGGCGCTGCATTCGGGCCACGGTGAGTTCCCGCATATCCTCCTCACGCCCGGCAGCATCGAGGATACCTTTTACGCGGCGCAAAAGGCGTTCGACCTCGCCGCCAAGTACCAGACCCCCACATTCGTGCTCACCGATCAATACCTGCTCGAATCGTCATATAACCTAGCCTTTGACAAGCTGCGCCTGATGCCAATGGACAAGCATCTGGTCGCGTCAAAGGTGGACTATCAGCGGTATGAGATAACGGAGAGCGGCGTATCGCCGCGCGCTGTTCCGGGCTATGGGGGAGGCCTTGTCGTGGCGGATTCGCACACGCACACTCCGGACGGGCATATCACGGAAGATCCACACATCCGCACCCAGATGGTGGACAAGCGGCTGCGGAAGCTGCAAGGGATCGCGGCCGAAGTCCTCCCGCCAGAATTGATCGGCCCTGAAGCGTACCAGACGCTCGTTGTCGGCTGGGGTTCGACCTACCATGTCATCCGGGAAGCGCTGGATGAGCTGGGCCGCGATGATATCGCCTTCTTGCACTTCGGACAGGTTTTCCCGGTCCCGCCACAGGCTTCTGCCTATCTGCGAAAGGCGCAGCGACGCATCGTCGTGGAGAACAACGCCACGGCACAACTGGGCAAGCTGCTGAAGCTATATACCGGCGTGGAGATGGATTACCGCATACTGAAATATGACGGCCGCCCCTTCTCCGTGGAAGGGCTGACGGCCCAATTGCGGGAAGCGGCCAAGTAGAGGAGAAAACATGGACAAGAAGATATTCGACCGCGAAGACATTGACATCGCATGGTGTCCCGGCTGTGGCAACTTTCCGCTCTTGAGCGCGCTCAAGCAGGCCCTGGTGGAGTTGGAGATCCCGCCGCAACAACTGCTGCTCGTTTCCGGCATCGGCCAGGCAGCCAAGCTCCCGCACTATATGCGCGCGAACGTCTTTAACGGGCTGCATGGCCGCAGCTTGCCGGTGGCGACGGCTGCCAAGGCGGCGAATCCCTCGCTGACGGTCATCGCCGATAGCGGCGATGGCTGCATGTACGGTGAGGGCGGCAATCACTTTATCCATGCCATTCGCCGCAATCCCGGCATCGCCTGCCTGGTGCACAACAACATGGTCTATGGCCTGACCAAAGGGCAGGCCTCCCCCACGAGCAGCGAGGGTTTCCGGACGCCGGTGCAGACGGCGGGCGTCTTTGCCGAGCCGTTCAATCCCGTCGCCGTCGGCGTCGCGCTGGACGCCTCTTTCGTGGCGCGAGCCTTTGTCGGCGATCGTGAACAGACGAAAGAGCTGATGAAACAGGCGATTACGCACAAGGGTTTCGCCATCTTGGACCTTTTCCAACCATGCGTCACTTTCAACAGGGTGAATACCTACCAGTGGTTCAAGGAGCATACGTACTATTTGGACGAATCGTACGATCCCACTGACAGGGTGGAGGCGTTCCGCAAGGCGCTAGAACAGGACAAGTTCCCACTGGGGGTCATCTACAAGAGCCCGCCCAAGGCCACCTTTGAGGAGAACATGGCTGCCAGGCGAGAGGGCCCACAGAAGCTCTATGAGGTGGAGGTCAATCCGGAGCGTCTGCGGGATTTGGTAATTGATATCGCCGGGGACGTGCAGAGAAAAGGGAAGGAGAGATACCAATGGTCAAGGTAGGGGATGACGCGCCCGATTTCGCCGTCAGAGATCAGAACAACCAGCTCGTCAAGTTATCCGGTTTTAGGGGCAAGAAAGTGCTCTTGTCGTTTCATCCCCTGGCCTGGACCAGCGTCTGCGCCAAGCAGATGAAATCGCTGGAGGGGAACGCGCAGGCGTTCGCTGATGCCAACACCGTGCCGCTCGGTATCAGCGTGGATGCCGTGCCGACCAAACGCGCCTGGGCGAAGGAGCTTGGCATCGAGAAAACGTCGCTCCCCTCCGATTTTTGGCCGCACGGCGCGATCGCTATTGCTTATGATATCTTCCGTGGCAATGCCGGCACGTCCGAGCGGGCGAACATCCTGGTGGACGAAAACCAGAAAATCGCCTGGGTCAAGCTATACCCGATCTCCGAACTGCCCGACATCGCCGAGGTATTGCAGGCAGTCAAAGGCTCCTGACGCGCGGTAGGAAGCGGGGTGGCTAGCTCTGGATGCTGACCATACCGTTTTCGCGTTCCCTTGAGGATATGGATTGACGCGGCGCGCGAAACAGGCTATAGTTTGCGCAATTCGCATAGGAGGTCAGATTTGCTCGCAGAGTTCGCTGGCGCACTCGATCAGGGCACAACGGGCACGCGCTTCATGCTCTTTAATCGGCGTGGGGAGGTGGTCTCCTCCTGCTACGAGGAACACCGCCAGATCTATCCGCGCCCCGGCTGGGTGGAGCACGATCCACGCGAGATATGGGACAAGAGCCAGCGCGTTATCAAGGGCGCACTGGCCGCAGGCGCAGTGAACCCGCGCCGCATCGCCGCAGTAGGCATCACCAACCAGCGCGAGACCACCGTGATCTGGGATGCGCGCACCGGAGAGCCGCTATACAACGCCATCGTCTGGCAGTGCACGCGCACGCAAGAGATCTGCCAGCGCTTGATGGATCAGGGACTGGAGGATGAGGTACGCGCCAGGACCGGCCTGGTCATCGCCACCTACTTTTCCGGGCCCAAGATCGCCTGGATTCTCGACAATGTGCCCGGAGTGCGCGCCAAGGCGGAGCGCGGCGAGGCGCTCTTTGGCAATATTGACACGTGGCTCATCTGGAATCTCACCGGCGGGCCGTATGGCGGCGCGCACGTTACCGACTATACCAATGCGTCTCGCACCATGCTGATGAACCTGCGGACGTTGGACTGGGATGATGAGCTGCTGGCGATCCTGCGCATCCCGCGCGCGATGCTGCCGCAGATTCGGCCTTCCAGCGACAAGCGCCTTTACGGGACGACGCCCACGACAGGACCCTTTGGCGCGCCGATCCCGGTGTGCGGCGATCTGGGAGACCAACAGGGGGCATTGGTTGGCCAGACGTGCTTTAGCCCCGGCGAAGCCAAGAACACCTACGGCACGGGCTCGTTCACGCTCCTGAACACCGGCAGCGGGATCGTTTCCTCGCCCAGCGGCCTGCTGACGACAGTGGCCTATTCCCTGGAACCAGGGCGCGCTACCTATGCGCTTGAAGGCTCCATCGCCATCACCGGCGCGGCGGTGCAGTGGCTGCGCGATAATCTGCAAATCATCCGCACGGCTGCCGAGACGGAGCAGATCGCGGCCACGGTGGAAGATGCGGGGGGCATCTACTTTGTGCCCGCGTTCTCCGGCCTCTTTGCCCCACACTGGGATATGTATGCGCGCGGCGTGATCGTTGGCCTCACACGGTACGTTACGCGTGCGCACCTCGTCCGCGCCACGCTGGAGGCAATCTGCTACCAGAGCCGTGAGGTGCTGGAGGCGATGGCGCACGACGCGGCGCGGTCTGGCGACGTCGGTATCGCGCTGCAAACGCTCAAAGTGGATGGCGGCGCCGTCAAGAACAACCTGCTGATGCAGCTTCAGGCCGATATCCTGGGCAAGCCGGTGGTCCGGCCCAGGGTGGAAGAGACGACGGCGCTGGGCTCGGCGTATATGGCGGGGCTGGCGACCGGGCTATGGGACAATCTGGAGGACTTGCGCGCCAACTGGCAAATTGACCGCGTTTTCGAGCCGGCTTGGGATGAGGAGCGGCGCGAGACGGCCTATCGCGGGTGGCAGCGCGCTGTGGAACGGGCCAAAGGCTGGGTGGAGAGATAGGATTCGCGATGGCGATTCGGACAGATGTCGTGGTCATCGGTGGCGGATGTACCGGCACAGGCGTGGCGCGCGACCTGGCGCTGCGCGGCATGGGCGTCATCCTGTTGGAGCAGGTTGACCTGGCGCATGGCGCGACGGGTCGCTTTCACGGGCTGTTGCACAGCGGCGGGCGCTATGTCGTCAGCGATCCGACCTCAGCACGCGAATGCCGGGAGGAGAATGCGATCCTGCGGCGCGTTGCCGCCGCCTGCATCGAGGACACCGGTGGGTTTTTTGTGGCGACGGAGGATGATGATCCCGCCTACGAAGCCAGATTTCTGGCGGGATGTCGCACGGCAGGCATCCCTGTGGAGGAAATCTCCCCATCTGAAGCGAGGCGAGAAGAGCCGCACCTAACGCCTCGTCTGCGGCGCGTTTTCCGCGTGCCGGACGCGGCGATTGATGGCTTTGACCTGGTGCGCGCCAACGCGCGGGGCATCGTGGAAAACGGTGGCGAGGTGTGGACACATCACCGTGCGACGGCCATCCGCGTGCGAGATGGCGCGGTGTGCGGCGTGCGGGCGAAGGATACGTTAACCGGCGAAGAGTGCGAGATCGCCTGCGATTGGGTCGTGAACGCGGCGGGCGGCTGGGCCGAAGGAGTGGCGGCGCTAGCGGGTGTCCCGCTCAAGCTGGTGCTCAGCAAGGGCACCATGGTCGTCGCCAACCACCGCTGGTGTAACCATGTGCTGAATCGCTGCCGCTATCCCACGGACGGCGACATCCTCGTGCCCGCCAAGCAGGTGTGCATCGTCGGCACGACCGCCCTCACGGTGCCGCAGCCGGAGGAGCTGGGCATCGAGCCGCACGAGATCCAAGAGATGGTCGCGGCGGGGAACGATTTGGTGCCGGGCTTTCGCGGGGCGCGGTTGCTGCGGGCCTACGCCGGGGTGCGCCCCCTCTACCAAGATGCAGGCGACCAAAGCGTGGACACGCGGGATGTTACACGTGGCTATGTGGTGCTGGATCACGAGGCGCGTGATGGCGTCGCGCGGCTGATCTCAGTGGTGGGTGGCAAGCTCACTACCTACCGCCGCATGGCGGAAGAGGCGGTTGACTTGCTCTGTCGCAAGGCGGGGATCCACCAACCCTGCCGCACTGCCGAGGTCCCGTTGCCTGGCAGCGAGCTGTGGCTGGACGCTAAAGCTGTTGCCGCCAAATACGACCTGCCGCTTTACACGGCGCAGCGGCTCTTACAGCGCCACGGCCCGAACGCCGAACGCATCCTCGCCGATACCGTTGCCGCGCCTCACCTCAAATCGCACGTCTGCATTTGCGAGCCGGTCATCGAGGCGGAGATTCGCTACGTCATCCGCCACCAGTGGGTGCGGACGCTCAACGACCTGCGCAAGCGCACCCGGCTGGGGACGGGTCCGTGCCAGGGGACGGGGTGTACGCTCAAGGCAGCGGCCATCCTGGCAGACGAGTTGGGGCGCGATCTGAACGACGTGCGCCAGCAGGTTGCTGACTTTTTGCAGGAGCGATGGGCGGGACGCCAGCCGGTGCTGGAGGGCGTGCAATTGGCGCAGGAGGAGCTGGTCCGCGCTGCATATCGCTGCGCCGGCGAATTCACGGCGCAAGGCGGGCGCGACGCATGAGGCGAGAGCTCGTGGATGTCCTAGTGATTGGCGGCGGAATGGCGGGAAGCACGGCCGCGACGGTGGCAGCGCGGCGTGGCCTGTCGGTAGCGCTGCTGCGCAGAGGATACGGGGCCACGGCTCTCTCCAGCGGCGTGATAGACCTGCCGGCGATGACAGGCTTGCCGATGACAGCGCGACAGGAAGCAATCCGCTTTTTCTGGCAGGCTGCGGCGGCAGCAGGGTATCCGTACCTGGGCGAGCCCGATTCCGAGGCGTTGCTGCTCAGCGCAGCGGGCATGGTGAAGCGCACGCATCTCTATCCGGCGACGACCGGGGCCGGGCTGCTGGGCACCTGGGGGGAGGAACGGATCGTCTTTGTGGGCATCCGCGGCCTGGCGGAGTTCAACGCGACTTTTGTCGCGCGGGCCGCGCAGCAATATGCCGCCGAGTTGGGACTATCGTGCCAGGCCGATGCCGCCGAGATCGCTTTCCCCGGCGTGCGCCATCGCTACAACATCACCGGCTTTGAGCTGGCGCAGCTCCTCGACGATCCTGAGCAGGTGGCGCGTTTTGCCAACGCCGTCGCCTCGGCCATTGGATCGGCCACGCGGGTGGCGCTGCCGCCGATCATGGGCGTGGAACAGAGCGCGCAGGCGATGACCGCCGTGCAATCAGCATGTGGGTGTCCTTGCTTTGAGTTGGTATCCGGCCCGCCATCTCTATTGGGGCTGCGGCTACAGCACACGCTGCAGCGGGTGCTGCCACCGCAGGTGCGGGTGCTGCATGGCGAAGCGATTGGCGTCGTGGCGCGCGACGGATGCATCCAGCATGTGCGCGCGGTGGATCAGGATTGCGAGCATGTTCTGGCCCCACGATACGTCGTGCTGGCCACCGGCAAGTTCATCGGCGGCGGGATCGGCTACGCCCAACGGCTGCATGAGCGTCTCCTGGATCTGCCGCTGTGGCTGGAGGATCAGCCGCTGGCCGACAGCCCCCTGCGCGAGCTTTCGCACGCGGCATTTGCCGCGATGCAGCCCTTTATGCGCGTCGGTCTGCGCGTGGACGCAGCCTGGCGGCCACTCCGCCATGACGGGCACGCCGCCTACGAGAATCTCTATGCCGCTGGCGCTATCCTGCAAGATCAGGGACAGAACGAGTGTTGGGGAACGCTGGGCGCGGCATTGATCGGCGGATATATGGTGGGACAAAACATCGGGAATTGAAGGGATGACAAAGAATCAGGGCATTCAGACGCCGCCTAAAGAGCTGGCCAAGATCGAAGGGTGCATCAACTGCGGCCTGTGCCTCTCACGATGCCCGTCATTGCGCGCGCTGGCGCAGGCGGATGAGTTCTACGCCGGGCCGCGCGACGTGGCGACATCGCTTTCGCGCCTGGAGACCGATGCCTGGGCCACGGCGGATACGATCTACTATTGCACCATGTGTGCTGCCTGCGAAGCGGTTTGTCCCATGGGGATCGTCGTGCCGGACCTGGTGGCACGCATCCGGGGGCAAATCCTGCAACAGGATGAAGAGAGCGCGCACCGGGCGCACCGCGCCATGCAGCAGAGCTTGGAGACCAGCAGCACGATCTACGGGCAAGAGATCGAGGCGATTGGCCGCGAGTATCGCAAGGACCGGGCAGAGTGGGTGTTCTTTGGTGGGTGTGTGTTCTCCTATACCGAGCCGGAAAGCATCGCCGAGACCATGGCGCTGCTGGCGCGCCTCGGCGTGGATTTCACGACGATTGACGAAAAGTGCTGTGGCGGGCCATCGGCAGTGCTGGGCGCGCCGCTGGTGCCGGCGCTCGCCACACACAACCTCGCCCGGATCGAAGCGGCGGGCACGCGAAAGGTCATCACTGCCTGCCCACGCTGCTATCTGACCTTTTCCCGTGATCCGGCGTATGCTGGTCTGGAGGTTATACACACGACAGAGCTTTTGGCCGAACTCGGCGTGCGGGCGGAAACAGAGGATGTGGTCACCTACCACGACCCGTGCGAGCTGGGGCGGCTGCGCGGCGAATATGACGCTGCGCGCCAGGTGCTGCGTGGCTTTGGCGAGCGCTTTATCGAGCTGCCGCATGCGGGAGCGCTCTCGGATTGCTGCGGCGCTGGCGGCGGCGTGCGAGGCGCCTTCACCCGCCTCTCATTGCAGATCGCGCGGCGTCGGCTGTTGCAGGCCGAGGAGGCTGGCGCGAACGTCCTGCTGACCGAATGCCCATCCTGTCTCCATAACCTGCGGAATGCCCGACGACGACAAGATCGTGTGGAGGTCTATAATCTATCCGAGTATCTGAATCGGCTGACATCCTCTTGCCAACGGACAAGCTAACCAGGAATTGGATGATTGTGCACGGTTTGGAACATTCATGCCGTTGCGAGGGCGGAGGCCGAAGCAATTTCCTCCTACGTTGGCAGGGGATTGCTTCGCCCCCTTTGGTCGCTCGCAATGACAGGGGCGCATGTCATTGCGAGGGAGCAGAGCAACCGAAGCGATTCCTTCCTACGCTGGCAGGAGATCGCTTCGTCCCCTTCGGTCGCTCGCAATGACAGGGTGGGCCGCTCAACTTCTATTGCCTCCTGTGGTCGAGAAGGCATAAAGGCGGTGCGAGATGGCCGCTCCTCAGATCGAGGTGTACAAGCACGGGCACATTGTGATAGATGGCAAGGCGTACAAAAGCGACGTGATCATCCTGCCAGAGGCGGTGCGCGACTGGCAGCGGCACAGGGAGGGCCATCGCGTCACCGGCAAGGACATCGCCACGTTGCTGCGGGAAAAGCCCAAGATTCTCATTCTGGGGCTCGGCGCGGGCGCGCGGCTGGGCCTGACGAAAAAGGCCATCGTGCACCTGGAAGCCTCCGGCGTCGAATGGCACGCGCTCCCCAGCAAAGAGGCATGCAAGATGTACAATCGCCTCAGCCGCGAGCAGCGTGTCGTCGTTGCGCTGCATCTTGCCTCTTGATCCCCACTGATTCTTGATCGCTCCCGTATCGGTCATATTTGCGTAGAACCTCGCTTTTTGCTATACTTGAGAACTATGGGTGATCTGTGTTGTCCAGCGATTTCGGAAACCGAGCTTGTTGTCCAAAACCCTCAGGGCTTACACGCACGCCCTGCGGTGGAGCTGGTGCGCGCCGCGAACGCCTTTCAAGCGCAAATCCGCTTGCAGAACCTGAGTCGCAACGGAGATTTACATAATGTTAAGAGTCTGATGGATCTGCTGTTGGCGGCGGTGGATTGCGGTCACCGGGTGCGCCTGGTGGCCGAAGGCGGCGACGCCTGTGAAGCGATACAGACACTGGCCGCGTTGATCAATGGCGCTGCAACTAGAATGGAAAGCTGAAGATGGCAGACAGGGGAGGGAACACATTCCGGCCCAGCAGTGCGGCGCTGGAGCAAAAAGTGTTTAATAATCTCCCACCGGGATGGCCGACGGAAGAGTGGCATGCTTTCTATTGGACGGTCAATCCGAAAGGGGAGCTTGTGTCGCGTCAGGCGATCGTGTGCCTCCCGGCGGGGTACGCGCAGGTATGTCCTGAAGTGGAGATCGGCCAACCGGGCTGCATCCAGCACGTCCGCCGCTGGGGTTTGACCTGCCGTATGGCGCTGTTGGCCGAGATGGAGTTTGACGTGGACCGCCTGCTGCAATATGAGGGGTGGGACACGAGCGATGACCAGCGCGCGTTGTACTGGATGATGCAGGCGACGCACTTTGACCTGCCGGGAGATTTCATCATTGCCAGCCACGAGCACCCCTTTCTGCTCTTTGCGCCCGATGGCACGCTGCGGGGCAGCTATACATGGGGGCACACCTATCTGGGCGCCCTCGCCTATTACGTCTCAGAAGGTAGCGTGCAAGGGACTTTCAATCGGCTCTGGATTGAGAATCGCGCCCTTTATCGGCAGGCGCTCGATTATCTGTTGCCTGTGGTGGGAGGCAAAGATGATACGGAGAAAGACCCTCCTCATATGGCTTCTGGCGGTTAGCGTCCTTCTCGTGGGATGCGAGGTGCCCGCGCCGGGGACGCCGTTGCCCACGGTAACCGCGTTACCAACGGCGACGCCGTTGTCGTCGGTAACGCCCACGTTCGGCGCTTCACCCACGCTGATGGTGGCGGCCGCGTCGCCTACCGCGCTGCCTGTTACAGCGACGCCCTTGCCGACGCAGGCGCCGGCTACCTCCACCGCCACGCCGCTGCCACCGACCGCGACGCCGTTGCCCACCATCACGCCGACACCCACACCGGTAGTGCTGATCCAGGAATGGCCCGCTGCGCCAGAGGACTTTGCCGCCTATCCAAAGGCGATCATCACGTACCTGAATGCTTCTCCCGCCAACATTGTGCGGCTGCGCCCGCTGCTCTGGGAGTGGGGGGCGATCAGCGAGCGGTTGGGCGGGGTGCAAGAAGCGGATCTGGATGCCGATGGTGAGGCGGAGTGGGTGATTGCCATGGCTGACCCCAAACCGCTGCAGGTAACCGTGCCGGGCAACCTGCTGGTGATAGATCGCCAGGATGGTGCCTATCGCTTGCTCTACCAGATCCCGTCTGATGAGGTGGCACCCGATATGGCGGCGGGGAATTTCAGGATTTTGGCTACCGACGACATCAATGCCGATGGCAAGGCGGAACTGGCATATATCACCTCGGTCTGCGGCGCGCACACCTGCTATGATACCGTGCATCTCTACGCGTGGAACGCCGCAACAGGGAGCTGGCGTTCACTTGCCGATCAGCCGATCGAGATGGCGTATGCCGAGGTATGGTTCGAGAACCGTGACGACGATGCCGCGCGGGAGCTTGTGCTCTATGGCGGCATGATCGGCTCCATAGGCGCCGGGCCGCAACGTGCACGCACCGAGGTGTATGACTGGGACGGTGCACGCTATTGGCTCGCCGCGACCATCTTTGACGATTCCGACTTCCTCTATTTCCGTGTCTTGGACGCGGGCCGGGCGCTTCGGCAAGGAAACTACAGCGAGGCGCTGGCGCTCTATGAGGAAGCGATCTCGAATCCTGATCTGCGCATCTGGAAGGTGTGGGTCGAGGATGGAGAAAGAGAGCGCGCTGACCTTCGGGCATTCGCGCGATTCCGTCTCATGGTTACGCACGTTCTGGTCAAGGATGAGACTGCGGCACAAGCAGTGTTGGCCGAGCTCCAGGTGGAGCAGCCGGATCACATCTACGCGCAGGCGGCTGAGAACTTCTGGCAAGCGTATAGCGCAAAGCGAGACACCTTAGCCGCCTGCCAGGCGGTAACCGATTTCGCCTATGCGCACCCAGAGATCGTCGAGCCGCTGTCCGATTTTGGGTACTCGAATCCCGTTCTAACGCCGGATCAAGTCTGCGGCATCGGCGTAGCCTCAGGCACACCCTAACCGCGCCGAAACATAGAACCCTTCGCTGCCAAAGGCTGGCAGTCCGATGCCAGCCTTTGTTTTCGCCAGAGATAAACGTAAAAGGAGGCGATCATGTTCGCCGATACGCGCTTAGCATTCATCGGCAGTGGGGTGATGGGAGAAGCCATCATCAAGGGAATCCTGGCCAAGGGGCTGATAGACCCGCAGAGGATCATCGTCAGTGACATCTTGCCGGATCGTGTGCAGGAACTACAGCGGCAATATGGCGTGCGCGGCACAACCGATAACAGCGAGGCCGCACGCTTTGCGGATATCCTGATCCTTTCGGTCAAGCCGCAGGTGCTGGGCAAGGTGCTGCGGGAATTGCGAGGCAAGGTGGCAGAGGACGTGCTTGTGTTCTCCATCGTGGCCGGTGCGCGCATTCGCACCATCGCCAGGGGACTGGGGGTCAATGCAGTCATCCGCGTGATGCCGAACACCCCGGCGCAGATTGGTGCGGGGATGTCTGTCTGGACGGCCACTTCCACGGTGAGCGCGCGCCAGAAAGAGCAGGCGCAGGCGATCCTGTCCGCGCTGGGGGAAGAGGCGTATGTGGATGAGGAGCGTTACCTGGATATGGCCACCGCCGTCAGCGGCACCGGTCCCGCCTACATCTTTCTCATGATGGAGGCGCTCACCGATGCCGCCGTGCACCTCGGCTTCTCGCGCAAGATGGCGCTCGACCTGGTTACCCAAACCACTTTGGGCTCGGTCCTCTTTGCCAAACAATCGTCCAAGCACCTGGCCGAGCTGCGCAACATGGTCACCTCTCCCGGCGGCACCAGCGCTGAGGCTCTGTATCAACTGGAGAAGGGAAGCTTGCGCACTGTTCTCTCCAAGGCAGTCTGGGCCGCCTACCAAAAGTCCAAGCTGTTGGGCGAGATGAGCGAGAAGGAAGAGGACGAGATCAACGGCATCGCGCCGCTGGAGGAGAAGCTGTAGACGCTAGAGGCCATAGCATCTACATCCATAGGGCAAGCAGATAATGACTGACATGGCGCGAGTGACGTCAGCGCTCAGCGACGTGACTACAGCGTTACTTCCATCTGGATGCCATCCGGCACGATCTGGAACTCCATCACGGTGGCGCCGGCCGCCTCGAGGGCTTGCTTGACGGCCGGCACACGTGACGGCTCGGCGTATGTGATCATCCCACCACCGCCGCCCGCGCCGCAGAGCTTGCTCGCCAGAGCACCTGCCTCCGCCGCAGCCGCGACCTGTCGCGCCATCTCTGGCGTTGTAACTCCCGCTGCCAGCCCCTTGCGGTTCTGCCACTCGATCGCCAGCAGCTCCGCGAACCCGGGCAGATCCAACGCCAACAGGCGCTCGCGCATCGCCAGCGCAACCTCCTTGATCTGGTGAATGCGCTCGACCGTGTCACCCTCTTTTTCGATGTAGCGACGGAGCATTGCCCAATTGGTGATCCCGGAAAAGCGCGAGATGTTGGTGTGCGACAAGATGAGGCGCTCGTTCAGTAGCTCCACTAGGCGATTGCCTGTGGACAGAGACTCGAAGCGAAAACCATCCACGTCGAACCAGATGGCGCAAACGCCGCCAAAGAGGGGCGGGAAATAGTCCTGCTTGCCGGTGGGGATGCCGATGACCTGCGCCTCGATATTCGCACCCAGGTCAATGATCCGTTCCTTGCTCAGGCCCAACCCCTGCAGCTTGTTGAGCGCGCTGGAGAGCGCCATGAGCAGCGCTGATGATGCGCCCAGACCAGAGCCCTTGGGTACCTCGCTGCGCAGCGAGATCTCCAGGCCACATGTCGGCCTGTAGTAGCGCAGCGCGCGCTTGACCAGATCGAGATCGCCACCCAGCGTCATGGCGTCTAGGCGAGGGATCGCCTCGGTCGCGCCGAGATCGGCAGAGTGGATGATAATCTCGACGTCGTCTCGCGTCTGGACATCCACCGTTGCATAGATGTCGATCGCGGCGTTGACGGTCAGCCCGCCATTCGCGAAAAGGTAGAGCGGGTAGATATCCAGCGTGCCTCCCGCCAGATCAATCCGTGTGGGAACGCGAGCGGATATGTGCATGGCTCTGCTCCTACATCTGCAATGGATCCCCTATGTGGAACCTCGCCGGGGCAAAATCGCCTCAAGCTTCCTGTTGGCGCAGAAAATCAATGGTACGCCGTAAACCCTCCGCCAGACTATAGTTCGGCTTCCATCCCAGGTCCGTGCCGATCTTGCGGATATCCAGATAGGTGCGAAAGACATCGCCTATCTTGGCGGGTCCGTATTCCGGCTCTGCGGTGTAGCCGGTGATCTTTTGGATTTGCCTGAAGATCTGATTGATGGTCGTGGGCACGCCGGTTCCCACGTTATAGGCGCCTTCGCCACACTCCAGGCCGATCACGTTGGCGCGGGCGCAATCCTCCACATAGACGAAATCTCGCTCCTGCTCGCCTGTGCCGTTGATCGTCACCGGCTCGCCGCGCAGCATCCGTCCGCCAAAGATGGCCACCACCCCGGCTTCGCCGTTCGGGTCCTGTCGCGGTCCGTAGACGTTGGCGTAACGAAGGATCAGATGGCGCAAACCGTAGTTCGCTTTGTACAGGTGGAGATAGTGCTCGACAGTATGTTTGGTCACCCCGTAAGGGGAAAGCGGGTGGATCGGGTGATTCTCATCACAGGGGAGATACTCTGGCTCGCCGTACACGGCGCCCCCTGAGGAGATATAGATGACTTTTTTGACGCCATGCTGGACGGCATTCTGCAGGAGGTTCAACGCGCCCAGCACGTTAATCTCAGCATCGTACAGCGGCTCGGCCACGGAGCGGCGGACGTCCACCTGTGCTGCGTGGTGGTCCACGATCTCGGGCTTTTCGCGCGCGAACACCTCGCTCAGCCGCGAGTCACGGATGTCCATCTCGTACAGCTTGGCCTTGGGGTTGACGTTCTCCCGTCGCCCCGTCACCAGGCTATCCACAATCACCACATCGTGCCCGGCTCGGACAAATGCATCCACCACATGTGAGCCGATGAAACCAGCGCCACCGGTGACCAGGATTTTCATAACCGGTTCCCCTCCGTTTATTGATTTCTCAGAAGGACGGGGTGCGCGTCAGCTACGAGCCATTCTGGGTATCCTGCGAAGCAGCACGCCGCACCACCGCGATAAGATATCACAGCAACGCATGATCCGCAAATGGCCGCTGACGCGGTGGCTGTCCCCTATGCGCCTCTGGTGGACAAGACAGCTAACATGCTGAAGCATACTACGAATGGCGCCGGATGCGCATGCCGGTAGCCGGGATGGCGGAAGTCCACACGCCTACCGGCGTTCCGGGATAGTACTGGCGTAGCGCCTGCGCCAACTGCGCCGCGCGCGCCGCATCGCGCGCCACCACAAACGCAAAGCCGCCGCCGCCTGCGCCGGCCAGCTTGCCGCCGCAGATATAGGGCGCCATGCGCGCGAAAAGCCCATCAATGAAAGGATTGGTGCAGCCGGGATCCATCCGCCGATTCAGCGCCCAATGCTCTGCCAGCAGCCAGCCGAGCTGATCCAGGTCCCCCGACTCAAGCGCGGCGCGCATCGCCAGCGCCAGCCGCGCGATTTCCTGCAGGATCCACACCATTTCCGGATCGCGCGCCATCCATCGGCCCATCACTGCCCGCAGCAGGTTCTTGGCCAGACGCTGTTGCCCCGTATAGACGACGACCAGGCGCTCGGCAAGCGCTTGTGTCGTCTCCGGCCTCAGGCGAAGAGGCGTGACGCGCAGTTGCTGTGGCAAGCCCGGCGCGGTCTCAACCAGTTTTATGCCGCCGGTGAGACCGCCCACCTGGTCCTGCCAGCCGCCTCCCGTCGTCAGCATCTGCTCCAGGCATAGCACCTGATCGAATAGCTCGGCAGTGGGCAGCTCCTTCCCCTCAAGCGCGGTCAGGCATGCCAGCACCGCGCCCGCCATGATGGAACTGGTCCCCAGCCCGGAACCGCGCGGGATGCTGGTTCGCGTCGTCAGCCGCAGGCCGTTTCCCTGTGCGCGCAGCAGCTCTGCCACCGGCATATCCGGCGGCGCTGTGGCGGGGACGATGCCATGCATCACCAACGCAGCCTTGAGCAGGGCGAAAGGATCGGCGGGATTGGCGTACGCCATCAACTCGCCCGCCAGGCGCGGCTCCAACGACGCCGCGATGTCGCGGCTCTCTAGGATCAGGCGCGGCTCCGCTAGGCGGATCGCTTCGACCGCAATCGGATACTCGCCGCGCAAGGTGAGCGCGGCATTCAGCACCGTCCCGCCCCGCTCGATACTATAGGGGGGCGTGTCCGTCCAGCCGCCGCCCAGGTCTATGCGCGCGGCGGCCTCCACGCGCACCGACGTCGCTGGCGCCCCGCCTGTCGGAGATGAACGAGGCGATGGCACGTGCGCCGTCGCCGCGATCATCTCCGCGAGCGTGCGAAACGCCGCATCTTCCCGCTCCACCCGGTTGGCGGCCACAGCCAGCGCCTTGAACCCGCGCAGACGCAGGATCGCGTCCATCTGCGATAGCGCCGCCGCCACCCGCTCGCCGCGTCGCGCGATGGCGGCCGGCGTGCTTCCCAGGATGGCCTTGATCACATCCGCACTACCCTCATCGTGCACCGCCTGCAGGAAGCGACGTGCAGCGACATCATCCTCCAGCTCGCCGATCTCCCGCAGGATCGCCTCGCCCTCGGCCAGCGCAAAGCCGGATGCCAAGGACTGGCGGGGCGCAGCAAGCCACGCCTCACGCCATCCGGGCGGAGCGAGTTCCGGTTGTTGCAGCTGGAGAGCCAGGCGCAGGCTCTCTTCGCGCGTCGCGGCGAGCGGAAAGAGCCGGGCGTGCCACAGGATCCACTCGGCAGGCGACAGGCCAGGCCAGAGCGCCTCCGGCTCCACCTGCGCCGCTGCAAGCCATTCGGCCCAGGACCGGTTCATGAACGTGCCATCCACATCCCAGGCTCTCTTGGGATCATCATACAGGCCGAAAATCCGCGTAACAAAGCCGCCGGGCATCGGCAACTGGTGCACGACCACATCCTGTGCCAGCGCCAGCGGCTGCTCTGCGCAGACGTTTGCGACGAGCGCCGCGCCTTGCCAAGAGAATGGTCCTGATAGATGGCTGTCCACTACCAGCGCGGGCAGCGTGCCTGGCCGCACGCTGCCCTCAATAACGGCGTTGACCAGTACTAGCGAGGATGTGGCCGCGTCGCGTGGCGGCATGGCCGCCACCTGCCGCTCCCAGCCGACCAGCTCGGCCAGCGCCGGATCGGCAGCGACCATCTCCCAGTACTCGTACGAGGTGCCAAAGTGGATGAAAACGGCGGGCGATACCCGCTCGACATTGAAGGGGATGCCACGCAGTCGCTCCCAGATGATGGCGCGTGCAGCCTGCACTGCCGACGTGGCCAGGCCGTCGCTGGTATCGGCAAGATAGTCATCTCGCACGGTGGAGGCGGAAAGGGGCAATAGCAGGTCGCCGTAAAGGTTGAGCGTCGCGGCGCGGACTGCCTCCATCTCGCCCAGGGCAATCAACTGGCCCACAGTTGCCCCATCCAGCCAGACGAGGCCGGTGTCTATCTGCACCGTGCCGTCGGGGGCGATGGCCTTCTGCCGGGCGAGCTCCTTCAGCGACGGCTTGTGCAGATATGCGCGCAGGCTGTGGCCGTTGTCATCTGTAACATAGATGCCGTGATGTGTGCCCATCTCGGCCGGGGCGGCGGCAGCCACACCGGTAACGCCGGGGCGTTGCAGGGCGAGCTGCAAGTGATCAAAGACGAGCAACACATCGCCGGACGCCACTAGCACGCCATCTGGTAGCTCATGTGCCAGGCCGCTCAGGCTGATGAGAAACTCGTCAAAGACGGTGGAGGCGCGGCCGTCGGGAAGGGCGCGCGGCAGCCGCGCGAAAAGCTTGCCGATCGCAGAGCAATGCGGCAGGCGACGGGAATCGCCGCCGGAATGGATGATCAGCACCCGCCCCAGAGGATCTCGGGAGAGCGCGGAGAGGACGCGCAACGTGGCACCGCCGGAGCCGATGCGTGGCCCCGGCGGGTCCGCCATCACCAAGAAGCGCATATCCCTGGGCAGTAAGCCAGCTTCACGCCGCCCCTCCAGCTGCGCGCGGTACATCGCGGCCTGGCGCTCATCACTCGCCGTGAGCACGCACAGGTCCCAGCCGCGCCGCGCACCGCCACGCAATGAGGCCAAGTACTGCTGCCAGTTGTTCTGATGCGCCTGGCGGATGAAGGCGGCATAGCCGTAGGGATCACCGGCGATATGCGGTATCTCGGACATGGAAACTCCCGTTGGCCCAAAACGCGCTGCTATTCCCCCCGAATCTTGGCGCGTAGCAGCGCCTCGACCACCTGTGGATTCGCCTTGCCGCGCGTCTCGCGCATCACCTGCCCGATGAGGAAGCGAACGGCGGGATCCTTGCCATCACGATACTCGCTTACCGGCTTGGGGTTGGCAGCGATGACCCTGTCCACAATGCTCGACAGCTCGTCCGCGTCGGCGATCTGGCTCAACCCCTTGGCGGCGACGATGGCCTCCGCCAATTGGCCCGTCTGGAACATCTCGGCGAGCACCTCTTTGCCTGTCGCCTGCGTGATTGCCCCCTTGTTCACGAGGCAGAGCAGCCCCACCAGCGCCGCTGGCGATACCTTGATCTCGGTGATGGAAGTGCCGCTCTCCTTCAGCAGGCGAAAGAGCTCACTCGTGATCCAGTTGCTGATCCCGCGCGCGTCAACGCCCACCGCCTGCCCCGCCTCCACCGCCGCCTCAAAGTAGGCGGCGATGTCGCGATCCTCGGCGAGCAGGGCCGCATCATAGGCTCGGAGGCCGAAGGATGCCACAAAGCGCTCCTGCTTGGCGTCCGGCAGCTCCGGCAGGCGAGAGCGCAGCTCGCTCACCCATTCCCGTGAGACAAAGACCGGCGGCAGGTCCGGCTCGGGAAAGTAGCGATAGTCCTGTGCCTCTTCCTTGCTCCGTTGGAGCACCGTGCGTCCCGCCGCCTCATCCCAGCCCATCGTTACCTTTTCGATCTCGCCGCCGCGTTCGAGAATCGTGCTCTGCCGCGCGATCTCGTATTCGATCGCCTGGCGCACCGCGCGAAAGCTGTTCAGGTTCTTGACCTCGACGTATGTGCCAAGGGCGGTGCTGCCTACCGGACGCAGCGAGATATTCACCTCGCAGCGCATAGCGCCCTCCTCCATGTTGCCGGTGGACACGCCCAGACAGCGCAGGATCGTGCGCAGCTTGGTCAGATAGGCCCATGCTTCCAAGCCGGAGCGCATATCCGGCTCGCTGACGATCTCCAGCAAGGGCACGCCAGAGCGATTGAAATCAATCAGACTGGCGTCGCCCACGTGCGTGAGTTTGCCGGTGTCTTCTTCCAGGTGCGCGCGGCGCACGCGCACCCGCTTGGCCCGCCCATCCACCTCGATGGCGACCCACCCATTGCGGGAGAAAGGCAGATCGTATTGCGATATTTGGTATCCCTTGACCAAGTCAGGATAGGGGTAGTTCTTCCGGTCGAACTTGGCATACTCTGGGATCTCGCAGTTGAGCGCAAGGGCGGTCATCAGCGCGTACTCGACCGCCTGTCGGTTTATCACCGGCAACACTCCCGGCATGCCGAGGCAAACGGGGCAGACGTGGGTGTTAGGCGGGGCCGCGGCATAGTCGGCGGCGCAGCCGCAGAACATCTTGGAGGCCGTGCGCAACTGCACGTGCACCTCCATGCCGATGATCGCTTCGTACTCCATTGCTCCTTCCTTTCCTGCGCCGGTGGGATGCCGCCAGTCCGCGATCTCACGCGCCGAGGCGGCGTACCAGTGAGGCCATACGATCCAGCGCGGCCTCGATTTGATCCATCTTTTGCGCATAGCAGCATCGGATGTAGCCACTGCCGCTTTGACCAAAGGCGCTGCCGGGCACAACCGCCACCTTTTCCTCGCGCAGTAACTTGTCGGCAAATTCGATGTCGGTCAGGCCGAGGTGCGAGACACGCGAAAAGGTGTAAAAGGCACCCTTTGGCTCTGCGGTGGGGAGACCGATCTCGTTCAGGCCGCACGCCAGCACCTGACGTCGCTGGTCATAGGTGCGCACCATCTGCTGCACTGCCTCCTCGCCCTCGCGCAGCGCGGCCAGCGCGGCGTCCTGTGCGGGCATCGAGGCGCACATGAGAAAACACTCGTGTACCCGGAGCATGGCCTCCGTCAGCACGGCTGGCGCGCAGGCATAGCCAATCCGCCAGCCGGTCATGGCGTAATCCTTGGAAAAGCCGCCCAGGACAATGGTGCGCTCGCGCGCCAGCGCGCCCAGGCAGGTGTGCGTAACGCCATACACGAGCCGGTCATAGATCTCGTCTGAGATGAGGATGAGGTCGTGCCGTTGCGCCAGGGCGACGATCCCCTCCAGCCTGTCGCGCGGCATGACCGCGCCGGTCGGGTTGTTCGGGTAGCCAAGCAATATCGCCCTGGTGCGCGGCGTTACTGCCGCCGCGACATCGGCCGGGCGCACTGCAAAGTCATCTTCAGGACGCGCGGCCACCATCACTGGCGTCGCGCCGGCCAGCACCACGTCCGGCACATACGAGGTGAAACAGGGTTCCACGACAATGATCTCATCGCCCGGGTCCAATACCCCCATCAGCGCGATCACCAGCGCCTCCGAGACGCCGACAGTGATGATGATCTCGTCCTGCGGCGCATAGCGGACGCCGTAGAGGCGCGCCAGATGCTCCGACAGCGCTTGGCGCAACTCGATCATGCCATAGTTGGACGTGTAGGATGTCCGTCCCGCCTGCAGGGCCTGGATCGCCGCGGCCTGAATGACCGTCGGCGTGGCGAAATCTGGCTCGCCAATGCCAAGCGAGATCACCTCTCCGGCCATCGTGGCGATGATATCAAAGAAAGGGCGCAGGCTTGGCCCCAAACATGCACACGCCTGCACCCGTCGCGAAATGTGCTGCATCACCCCGTCCTGTTGATCTTCTTCTAGAGCAGCTTCTCCAGAGGCACGTAGGGAAGATCGAACGCAGCCGCTACGGCCTTGTGGGTGATCTGCCCCTGATATACGTTCACGCCCTTGGCCAGCGGCGGCGATGCCCGCACGGCAACCTCAAACCCCTTGCCCGCCAATTCCAACATGTAAGGCAGCGTCTGATTTGTCAGCGCGTAGGTGGAGGTGCGTGGCACGGCGCCGGGCATATTCGGCACGCAATAGTGCAGCACCCCGTCCACGAAATACGTCGGCTCGCTATGAGAGGTCGGATGCGTTGTCTCGACACAACCACCCTGATCAACCGCCACATCAACGATGACGCTGCCTGGCTTCATGGAAGCCACCATCTCGCGGGTTACCAGCTTTGGTGCCTTGGCGCCCGGGATCAGGACCGCGCCGATCACCACATCCGCGCGCCGCACCGCCTCCGCCAGGTTATGGCGGTTAGAGACCAGCGTGATCAGGTTCCCATGCAGAATCTCGCTCAGGTAGCGCAAGCGGTCGGTATTGATATCCAAGATCACGACGGATGCCCCCATGCCCAGCGCCACGATGGCGGCGTTCGTGCCGACGATCCCGCCGCCGATAATCACCACGTCTGATGGGGGCACGCCGGGCACACCCCCCAGCAGCTTGCCACGGCCGCCGTTCATCTTTTCCAGATAGTGCGCGGCAATCTGCACCGACATCTTGCCCGCTACCTCGCTCATCGGCACGAGCAACGGCAACGCACCGTTTGGCAGCTCAACCGTCTCGTAGGCGATGGCCGTTACCCGGTTGCGGATCAGCGCGTCCGTTACCTCTTTCGCGGCAGCTAGATGCAAATAGGTAAATAGGATCAGTCCCTCGCGCAAGAACGGAAACTCGTCGGGAAGGGGCTCTTTGACTTTGATGATCATCTCCGCCTGTCGCCACACCTCCTCGGCGGCGCCCAGCAACAGGCCGCCACTGTGCACATACTCCTCGTCATCAAAGCCGCTACCCTCGCCGGCTCCCTTTTGCACCAGTACCTGATGCCCCGCCCGGACCAGCGAGGCCACTGTGCCGGGGGTGGCGGAGACACGGAACTCCTTGTCCTTGATCTCTTTTGGCACGCCGATGATCATCTTGGTTCCTCCATTGGCAAGCGATGACCCGAGCTCGAAAAGTCTCCTTTGACCAAGCCTATCTATTGCCCCGATGGCTCTAGCGAGATAGCAAGCGGCTATCGTTCGCGGCAGCGCCCGGCGGGCGCGCAGCCAGGCGCTTGACCTGCCAGGAATCGGTGGCGGTATCGTACGCCAACAGAAAGCGCTCTCCGGTCGCCGCTCTGACCTGAAAGCATGGGCCGCGTGGCGTGCGCCAGCGCCTTTCCACTTCCACCACGTCGTAGCGGCTGCTCTCGTGTATCAAGGCGCGCGGCTCCTCGGCGTAGGTGTGGCCCGAATAGCATTCCACCTGCCACGGCATCGTGTCCCTTCCTATTCGTGATTATTGCTGCCCGCGATATCCACTTGCGAAGAATCGCCCACGTTCAGTTGTTCGAAGGCACGACGCACATGGGCATGACTGCCTATCAACGAGCCACTTAACATAGCCTCCTCAATAATCGCCCCTTCGTTGACGATCGAGTCTTTGATGATAGCGTTGCGGATCACCGCGTCGTCAGCGATCGTAACATACGGGCCGACGATCGAGTTCACAATCCTTGCAGATCGGGCGATATAGACGGGAGGCACCAGCACCGAGTTCTCGGTCTCGATCTTTTGCCCCCCTGTCGTTTCCAGGAGGTAGCGGTTCGTATGCAGGACGGTCTCTGGCTTGCCGCAATCCTCCCACACTTCCACCCGTTGTGTGGCGAACTTGGCTCCCTGGTCAATCATGAGCTGCAACGCGTCGGCGAGATAGTACTCGCCCTTGGTCTGCCGCTTTTCGCGGATGAGCTGCTCGATACACGAGGCCAACCACCGCGAATCCTTGACGAAATAGACCCCGATGACAGCCAGGTTGTGCTCGAAGGTGCTGGGCTTTTCGATCAGTCGGGTAACATACCCGTTCTCCAGCACCGCCACGCCAAAACGGCGCGGGTCCTCCACTTCTTTCACATAAAGCAGGCCGTCATGTGGGATTGTCAGGAGTTCGTTCAGATCTGCTTCAAAGATCGTGTCCACAAAGATAATGAGCACCGGACCGGTCATGTAATCGCGGGCCAAATAGAGGGCGTGCGCTTGGCCCAGCAGTTCCTTCTGCTCCACATAACGCGCGGGAAACTGGTAGTTTTTGTTCACATAGGCTTCGATCTGCTCGCCAAGATAGCCGACAATGAAGATGATCTCGTCAATGTCGAGCGATTGCAGCTTGTCCAGAATGTGCCCGAGCACCGGCTTGCCCGCCACATTCACCAGCGGCTTGGGTTTGGTGTACGTGTGAGGACGCAGCCTGGTGCCAAAACCCGCCAGGGGGATGACTACCTTGAGACCCATCTTTCTCCTTTTTCTCATGCCTTGAGTACAGGGCGCTGCCGGTGCCACTCTGTCGCCTGCTCATAGGCGTGTGCCACTCTCAAGATCGTTTCCTCGTCAAAGGTGCGGCCGATAAGCTGCAAACCTATCGGCAGTCCCTGTGCAAAACCGCATGGGATGGACATGCCACACAATCCTGCCAGGTTGAGTGACAGCGTCAGGACATCGCTGAGGTACATCTGTAGCGGGTCATCCACCTTCTCGCCGATGCGGAACGCCACTGTGGGTGTCGTCGGCGCCATCAGCACGTCACACATCTGAAAAGCTTTGTCGAAATCGTTTTTGATCAGCGTACGTACCTTCTGCGCTTTCAGGTAATAGGCGTCATAATATCCCGCGGAGAGGGCATAAGTGCCCAGCATAATGCGCCGCTTGACCTCGGCGCCGAACCCGTACTGGCGCGTGCGGCGGTAGCTATCCCACATATCCTGCCCCTGCGGGTAGGAGTAGCCATATTTGATGCCATCGTAGCGTGCCAGATTCGCCGATGCCTCTGCAGGCGCGATTAGATAGTAGGCAGCCAGTGCGTACTCGGTGTGCGGGAGAGAGAGCTCCTGTAAGGTCGCGCCCAGCTTCTCGCATTCCGCCAGGGCGGCGCGCACCGCACGCTCCACCTCCGGCTGCATTCCCGCCACAAAGTACTCCCGTGGCACGCCGATCCGCAGCCCCTTGATGGGCTGGCCCAATACCTGCTCATAGTCCGGCACGGGCAGGTTGACAGAGGTCGAGTCGCGGCGATCATACCCGGCGATAGCGCGCAAAAGGATGGCGGCATCGCGCACATCCTGTGTAAGACAGCCCACTTGATCCAGCGAAGAGGCAAAAGCCACCAGGCCATAGCGAGACACGCGCCCATACGTCGGTTTGATGCCCACGATGCCGCAGTAAGACGCGGGCTGGCGGACGCTGCCGCCGGTATCGGTGCCGAGCGCGGCGATTGCCGTGCGCGCCGCCACGGCAGCCGCGCTGCCGCCGCTGGAGCCACCCGGCACGCGCGTCAAGTCCCATGGATTGTGTGTAACAAAGTATGCTGAGTTCTCGGTGGACGAGCCCATGGCGAACTCGTCGGTATTCGTCTTGCCCAGCAGGATCGCGCCCTCCGCCTTGAGTTTGGCCACTACGGTGGCATCATACGGCGGGACAAAGCCCTGCAAGATGCGCGAGCCGCACGTTGTCTGAATTCCCTGGGTGCAGAGCACGTCTTTGATCGCCAGGGGGATGCCCAGCAGCGGCGCACGGTCTCCCTGCGCCAGACGGCGGTCTGCCTCTTGGGCCTGGCGACGCGCCACATCAGGCAATACCGTGATATACGCGGTGATCTTGGGCTCGATGGAGATGAGCCGCTGCAAGAACGCCTCGGTCAACTCCACGGAGCTGACCTTGCGCTGGCGCAAGGCGTCTTGAGCTTGATGTAATGTGAGGTCGGTCAATCCCTATTCCTTCTCTATTCCTTCTCGGACGCGACAGCAGGCCTATCTCTCGTCCAAAATCGGTTTCACTCTAAAGTAACCATCTGCTCTATGCGGCGCGTTGGCCAGCGCTTGCTCTGGCGGGAGCGAAGGCTCGACCTCATCCTCTCGCATCACGTTTTTCAAGTCAATGACCTGCGCGGTCGGTGGGATTGTATCTGTGTCTAGTTGCTGCAGACTTCGGGCATGCGCTAGGATGGCCGAAAGCTGCTCGCCAAAGCGCTCTTTCTCTTGCTCGGTCAGACTCAATTTGGCCAGTTCGGCAATATGCTCAACTTCTGTCCGGCTCAGCCGGTCGGCCATGGAAATGTACCTCCCCAAGACATGGCGCGGCTGCCCGAAAGACGCACAGGAGCCACAAGAGGAGACCTCTGCGCATCAGGCAGCTGGTCAACTGCGGTCTAGTTTAGCCAGAAAGCGCCCGCCGGCAAGAAGGCCGGCCCGGGGATTATGCTTCGCTCAGACGAAGGCGACGCACTACCAGAATGATGGCGACTAGCGCCATTCCGCCCATCAGCAGCCCAGCGGAGCCGAGGCCGGTGTTAGGCAACTCGGTGGGCGTGGGGGTGGGCGTCGGTGACACCGCTGTCGCGGTGTCCGTCGCCGTTGGCGTCGCCGCGGCGACCGCTTTCGCCGGCGTATCGGTGGCAGGCACCGGGGTGTCTGTCGGCGCCTCAGTCGGCGTGTGCGTCTCTGTTGCCCGGACGACCACAGCTGTATTGGTCGGGCGGCGTGTCGGCGTGTCCGTGGGCGGCAACGGCGTCGCCGTTGCCGGGCCCACAGCGGCGACCGCCGTCGGCGCTGGCTCCTCGCGCGGCGCGTTGCCGCTGAGCGCTCCGGAGATCACGTAGATCCCCAAGAACAAAATGACGACAAGAAGAGCTGCTGCGATGATGAACAACACGCGACGTCGCGGGTTGCTCACTGGAGTGGGTGGTGCGTTGATGTCTACGTCGCTCATTGAGCCTCTCCTTTTTGCCTTGCCGCGCCAGTCTCCCCTGGGTGGCAAGCTTTGCCCTTCTCAGGCCTCAACAGGGTGGATTATCCCGCTTTTCTTCCCCCTTTCCTTATCTCTCCCTGCTATTCGTTACCCAGCACGATCTCCACATTTGTTGCCGGCACCATGGCGGTGCGGCCGCGGTCCAGGCGTACCAGTATGCCGTGGAACCGAAGATGGGTGTGCGGCTCTTCCATCATCTGCGGCGCAGAGGTGACTTCACCGATCTCTCCGGCATACGGCGCACGCAACAGGCGAACGTGCATCCCGCGAGCCAGCGGCAGCGATTGCGCCTGATGTTGCGGCTGTCCCTCCGCGGGCAGCGGGATGAGCAGCTTGGGGCGCGACACGCCCCAGGCCACCTTCTGTTGCACGATCACCGCCTCGCGTCCCTGATGCTGCCGCAAGAGGCGAAATGCCGGTTCAGCCATCGGTATCACGCCCAGCCCTTCGGTTGCCATCACCGGGAAAGCAAGCTGCTGCACCCTCTCCAGAAGTGAGGTGGGTAAGCTGCCGACGATGATGGCACGCACCCGCATCTCTGTCGCCTGCTGCAACGCGGCTTCGTCCAGCGAGCTGCCGCCCACGATGATAGCGCCGTGGCAGCTTACGTCAATGAGATCTGCTGTCAGCGGCGTCATGCGGTCGGCAACGAGGAGATGGATGACGCCGTACGATTCAGGGCCCGAACCCCACGCGCCATACACCATCGCTCCCATCGTGCGAATCGTCGCGCCATGATTAGGCATCACCTTGATGACCTCGCCGCGCACACCGGCCCGTAACTCGACGGAAGTTGCCCCCTCTTCGAGGAGAATGCGTCCCTGCGTCACTGCCAGCAACGTGCCCGACACGGGCGAAACCACCTTCTTGCGAAAGAGGCCCAGGATGCCACCGCGCGCCGCCAACAGATCGTTTGTCTTGATCTCCTCTCCCTCATGTTTCAGGACGAAACGGGGCAGCGCGGCGTATCCCACGCCCAAGATACGCGCTGCGTTCAGAGCACAGAGCGCCCCCGGTTGCAGGGCGCGCGCGATGACATCAGTCGCGTCAACCTTGTCGCCCACGCGCACTAACACCTGCCCGGGCGCCGGCAAGACTCGCTCCAGGGAGATCTCAGTGAAGGGGACCACGCATACTGGCGGACAGTATTCCATCGTGTTGCCGGACCTCCGTTACTCACCTTTGTCGGCGGGAGGCGTTAGCACAGCCGCCATCTAGCCACCAATGCTCCATAACCATTCCTGCATTCGCTTGGGCCGCGTCTCAGGCCTGGGGATGGGCAATGGCCGCCCCCGCGCATCAATGATCACGCCCAGAGCGCCGCCGTGCACCTGTGTCCTGCCGCCGCGCCCGCGCCCACGGATCACGCCCTTGATACCGCATTTGACATCAAAGCCACGTGCCGGACGCAGCTCCAGGTTGGCCACCTCGCCGGGCGGCAGCGGCACTACCTCTAGGGAGCCATAGGGCACCTCGACTTTGACCACACCGCCATCAGCATATTCCATCTTGAGGCGAAGCGCGATGCGGCCCTCACGCGACCTTCCCACCGGCGCGACGACCGTGCCAAGCTCTAGCAGCGCGTCCTGCCGCAACACTTGTGCGGCGGCCAGCGGCTCCAAGGTGGCCAGCACGCCCGCAACCGGCAAGAGGGAGAGCTGATCCACAGCCAGGCGACAGAGGCCGACCGGCTGCAACGCATCCAGCAGCATCAGGGCAGCCTGTCCCAGACTTGGCGCGTTGGCAAAGACTCCCCCCGCGGCCACGATCAGATCAACGGGCGGCAGCAGTGCGCCCGTGCCGGGCAGAGTCCCGCGTGAGCGCAGCTCGCTCATCACTAACCGCAACGCCTCGCGCGTTGCCGCCTGCTCCAATAACAGATCCTCCTGGGCTTGCGGCAGGCTCAACGGGTACAGTTGCTTGGTCAGGAGGCGCGCCTGCGCTTCCTCGTCGGACATCTCAAGGGGAAGCCAGCGCGTGATCTCGCTCAAAGGTACTTGCGCAAGCAGCCCTTCGATGCCAAAGCTCGTGCCTGCATTGCTCTGCACCACGCTTTCGTACTGACCATCGGTGGCAGCTACTACTTGCGTGCTGGCCGCGCCTACGTCAACGCCGAGCACGCCGCGTGTCAGGCCATGCTGGCGGGCGATGAGGCGCAGCGCCAGCTCAAACGCATAAGCCGTCGAGAGCAAAGGCGCACCTGCCGTCCCTAGCACCGACCCGCCTGTCTGCAACGCGCCCAGGTGTGGCACGCGCTCCATCACCACATCCTGATAGATGCGCTCCACTTCGCGCTGCACGCCGCTGCGCACCTCCAAGTCCAGTCGCGGTCGCACGTTGTCCACAGCGCGAAAGTCAAACTCATCTGCCAGCAGCCCGGCAATGGCTGCCCGTGCCTCTATGTTGCCGGCGAAAACGACGATTGGTCGCCGCGATCGCTCCAAGACGCTGGCTGCAGCCGCAAGCATCTGCGCAACATCGAGGAGAGGCGATACCGCGCCGCCGTCGGTGCCGCCAACCAGCACGATGACATCCGGCGGGTTCTGACAGAGCGCCTCCAGCTTGGCTTCGATGCCGCGCTCCACACCCCATCGCTGCGTCCCTTCGTCGAGCGCGATGATGTCCTGGATAACGGTGTAGGTGCCCTGCACCGCCCGACGCGCGCTCTCCACGCTCAAATCACGGATAACGCCGGCGATCACCACGCGCAGCGGCGGCATCATGCTGGTGGTCGCCACCACGGCATCCACCCCGCTCCCTTCCTCCTGCTCTGGCATGATCAACCTGCCGGGGGCTTCTGCATCCGCCAAGAGCACGCGACCCGCCCTTTTCTCCAGTGCAACGAGCGCGTGGCCGAGGCCAATCTCGAAATCCTGTTGTGAGAACGGCGTGGTTGCGCTCTCGCCGCGTGCCACAAAGCGATAGACTCCCTCCACGCGATCAACAAGGACCGCGCGCGTGCTGACATTCCCCGCTTCGATGGCCAGAATCGACTCGAGATCGCCGATCTCGCTGGTCGCCATTGTCTCCACCTGCCCGGTTTCAGTTCGGTTGCCAAACGTCATACGCGCCTCCTAGGGGATCAAACCGAGCCAGTCACCAAAGAGAAACTGCAGGCGACCCAATAGCAGAGAAAACCGCGACATGATGGTGGAGGCCATGACCGCGCCAAAAGCGATCATGATCATCCACTTGCCAAATCTTCCCCACACGCGCGCGAGCCTGACCCAGAAAGCCGGTAGCGCGCTGCGCACACCTGGCCTCATTTCGGTGGTAAAGTAAAAGTATAACAACGCACCTAGCGTGCCGACGACTAACAGCCCTTGGTAGATGGCGGTCTCCAGACCTGTCCTGCCGCCGCCATAGGTGGCCGGCGATAGAGAGAGCACGGTGGCGTCCACCTGCGGGATGAGCGTGCCAGACAGCGTTCCGCCCACTGCCAGGGCGACGCCCACTCCAAAGAGATATGCCACCGGGATACGGCTGAACCAGCTCAACGCGCGGACTCGCTGCCCCAACAGCAAGAGGCCGAGCAGTAACCACAAGGCAAAGCGCAGATTCTGGGCGGGCGCAGCCGCAAAGCTGCCAATGCGTGGCGCCACAACGCCATGCCACGCGATGACGACGGCGTAACCAGCGGCAACCCCGACGAGCAAGTACGCCGCCAGCCGGAAAAGAAAGGTATCCGCCAGCAGGTAGCTAAAGACCAGCAGCGTCAGGATGGCTGCGACCCAGAGGCCCACGATGTCTGCCGTCGCCGAGTGGAAAAAATCGCTGAAGAAAGCCAGGGAATTTGCCATGCTTCTACTTCCTTCGCTTGGCCGCTGTAAAGAGCGCGGCAACATTTCCCAGAAGGATGACGACAATGACCAGGATATGTCCTGCCGACTGCGCACCCAGGCTGGCCACTGCAGTAGAGGGCTGATTGATGGCGATCTCGTATTCGGCAGCCCCGACTAGACCGACCAGGCGGCCCACCAGTTGGCCCGATTGGAGGTAGGGCGACACTGCTGGCCCCACCACGCCTGACACCGCTGCTGCAACCTTCACCGGGATCTGGCTGGGTACCTGTTCCAACCAGGCGCGCACGAAACGCTGGTCCCCAGCCAACACGATAACCAGCGGAATGTCTCGTAACCCTTTGACCCCACTCAGCATCGGCAGGCTGGAGAGCGGCGCCTGGAAAAAGTCGTTTCCTGATGGCGGGAAGGCACTCACCAGCGAGCGCAATGCTGTCTGCTCGCCAGGCACATAGCCGAGGTTGGCAAAGTCCTCGCCATAAATGTAGTCGCTGCCGGTCGCTACCTTGCTCCACACCGCCTGCGCCAGTGCCGGGCCTTGCGGCACTAGGCTGAGTGCCACCACGCGCAAATCGCGCTGCAGAAGATGCCTGAGGATGGCCCCCGCTTGCAGGTCAAGCTCTGCTGCCGTTACCGGATCATAGTCAAAGGACAGGAGCACCGTCGAACCGGGCGGGAGCTTGTTGATCGTGTCGTACATGCTCCAGGTGGTATCGCTGACGGCGATCGTCTGGCTAAACCAATCGGCGCCGAAAAGCAGGGGAACAATGATCGCGAGCGCCAGCAATAGGTAAAGCAAACGCCGCACCCAGGGGCCAGGCATCGCCGCGCCCGGCTGGTAGGACGGCAACGCACGACCTTCCGGCTGTGCGGCTAGCAAATCGGCCACGATATCGCCGGCGCTTGCGTCTTGAGGCATCAGGGATATCTCTGGCATCGCCTCTGCGCGCTTTGGCAGTGCCCATAGCATTTCGATAGGCAATATCCCCTTGACGCCAGACAGTATGCCCCTGCCCTCGACCGGTTTTTCCTCCGATGGTGCGGCTTTTCGCTCCGGTGTGGGCCGCAATTCCTCCACCCACTTGGGGATCTCCCCCTGCGCTAGGTCGGCCCCTGCCGTTACTGGCGGCTCTGCGACAGCAGCGGGCTCCTCCCGCGTGCGCTCACTCAGCCTTTTGGGCACGGTGGCCTCCGCCACGGCCTCTTCGGGGAGCGAAATCTCCTCCTCTGTCTCTCGTTCCTCGACTGATGGGGCGAGCTCTGCGGCCAGTTCCTCCAATGACGCTTCGGCGCCTTTCTCCGGAGTGATCATCGTCCGCAGCCAATCCGGGATCTCTTCTTCATCGGACACCGACTCACGAGCTGCGGGCGCTTCCGCTGCCTCGCGTAGCCAGTCGGGCACCGCCGGTTCCAGGATAAAGTCCTGGGCTGCCAGTGGTTTCTCCGCCTCTGGCGGAATCTCTGGCTGTGGCTCTGGCGCGGTCGCCGCCTCTGCGGCGACCTCCTCTGCGGGTGCGAGCTCTCCCTCCGGAAATGCTGTCGCTGCTTCCGGCTCCTCTGGGCGCGGCTCGGCCGGGATGGCTGCCTCTGGCGCTGTGGGATGCTCTCTGCTAATCGTATCTGACTCCGCCTTCTCGCCCTCCACAATCCTGCGCAGCCAGGGCGGGACTTGGGCCTCAGCGTCCGACGGCGTGGACATGCCCTCCGCCTGCGCCTCCTTGCCCACGATCTCGCGCAACCATGCGGGGAGTGGGGCTTCTTTCGGCGGGACTTCATCCGCTGCCTGTAGCGCGGGGATGGCCTCAGCTTCTTCTCGCTCCGCTATTGGGCGCAACTCCCGAGCCTGGGAAGGCGACTCCTCCTGCGACGTTGTGCCCGCCCCTGTCTCTTGCGCCATGCCCGGCTCCGCCGGTTCGTGTCCCGCAGCCGCGATGGAACGCAGCCTGGCCAGCCAGTCTGATGGCTCCGGCGTCTCGACGGCGGGTGTCATCTCTTCGGGCGTCGCCTGCACTTCCGCCGGCAATCGCTCGCTTTCGCTCTCGTCCTTCGCGCCTTGGGTTGGTTGTGCCGTGAGATCGAGCGGTTTGAGGCGCGCCCCACACTGGAGACACGTCTCTGTGCCGATCGGATTGGGGGTGCTGCACATCGGACAGCGCACCACCACGCTCTGGAGCCGTTGGCCACAGTGGTTGCAAAAGTTGCTCCCATCAGGATTCGCCGTCCCACACTCCGGACAGTAGATCATCTTTCGCTCCTAGCCACTAGAGCACATCACTCCAAATAAGGGCGGTCCATCAGCAAGAGAACGCGCAGACCGGCCAGAATCGTGCCCAGTGCGACTCCCAGAAGGATACCGCGCATGCCCGCCGTTGCGGGCACAGCCAAGACCCAATCCTTCAACACGGGGAACTGCTGCCAGAGCTTTTCGGCGAGCGGGATTTGGCCGATGAGCACGATCAGGCCGGCAGCGACAAAGAGGGCAGTCTCCCAGCTCTTGACGCGAAAAGCGCGATATACGGCCGTTATGATGAAAAAGGCAAGCAAGGAGAACATGGTAGCTTGCAGCGGTGAATACACATACCGGAAAGCCCAGGTCACTGGAGCGCTGCCGGGGCCACCCAGCCCCAGCGCCAGCATGACGACCACCGTTACGATCAACACAACGCTGTAGGGCCATCCTGGCTCTTTGGTGCGCATGCGTGCCAGGTGTACCGCAAGCAAGTTGAGCAGACCCAGGATCATGGCGAACGCGGCCAAGACGACCGCGCCTTCTGTCAGCAGCGCGCCTGCCTGGTTGACGATCGGGCTATCCACGAAAAAGTCGATCAGGACGATGGCCGCCGTTGCCAGCGCGATCACCGATAGCAGGATCCGCTTCATGGCTCTCCCCTTCCCCCTATAGATAACCCAGCGTTTTCAGCACGACCCCGATCACCACAGCGATGGTGATGGCGCTGCGGATCACATCCGCAGTTGCCAGGCTGCCGATGTGATTGGGGTGACGCGACAAATAGGCCCCGCCAGCAAAGATCTCTTCACCGATCAACGCATGGTCCGTTGAGGCATACACAAAAGGCAGCACGCGCGAATCGGTAGCGCCGCCTACCTGCAAGACCCCCTTACGGGCGCCCGTTTCGCCCATCAGAAGAAATTCGTCGCCAAAGGCGCCAATCATCACGTTCCCTGCCAGCCTCTGCTGCTCCAGTGTCATCATGACGCCCGCTGCATAGGCTGCAGGATCGGGGGCGGTGAAGCGCACCTGATTGGGGTTGTACTCATCGGGGTAACCGGCCTGAGCATAGCCGCGACGCAACGCGCCCTGTGCAGCGGGAATCGTCGTGGGGTCTGCCACGTTGACAAGAAGCGAGGTATCGCACAAAGCGGCCTGCTGTGCCAGGTATTCGAGCGTCGTCAGGCCAGCCAGCGTCTCCAGCGTGTTAGTCCCACCGATGCCGCCAATACCCAGCGCCATGTGTAGCGCCTGGCCTAACTCCGCTGCCTGGCCTACCATGCGTTGCAGAGCCTCATAGCCCTTGATGCGGCGCAGACCATAGCGAGCGCCAGCGCGCACGCGGGCCGCGAAAAAGTACAACAGCGCCATCACGGCAAGCAAGATGACCAGAGCTGCCGGTCGGCTGATCGTCCATCCGGCAAAGACGTGGCTCAGAACCTCCATCGCTTTCCCCTCTTTCTGCCACTCTGCGCGGGCGCTAAGGCTCCGACCTAGCTACATCCTCGGCTGGCGCGCCGTCCGCCTCCAGCAGAGCCAGGAGGCGCTGGATGTTGCCTCGCTCTTCCAGCCAAGAGGCATAATCACGCAACGCCTCACCGCCGAGGAATGGGGCGAGAAGCGGCTGCCAGAAGAGGAGCAATTGCCCTCCCAGAAGACCCAGCGGCTGGTGCATCGCCAGAAGCCAGATGGCTGGCGCCTGCAACCCGTAACGCCGAATGCGTTCGGCCAATTGGTGCAAGATCTCCTCGCGACGCGCTTCGCTCAGTGCAGTATTCACGTCTGATCATCGCTCCCAGCAGGGCTATCGCCCTCATCAGCCGCGTCCACGGCCGACGGAGCAGTGACAACCGTGGAGCGAAGCCGCGCAACTCGCTGGCGTAGCCGCAGCCATGCTGCCTTTGCCCGGAGGGCGCTCTCGCGCCCCATGATGGCAAGCATAGCATATACTGCCGACCCTGCGAACGGCTTGCCAAAAGCCGCCTCATGCGCCGTCAAGAGCCGCCGCAACAACGGCAACTGTGTCATCGTGCCCACGCGCGCTGCCGCCCGCACCGCTTGCCAGCGCACAGCGATGTCGCTGTCATGCAGAGCCTGCGCCAGAAGCGGCGCCAGGTCGTGGCAGCGCCATCGCCCAATAGCCTTGACAGCTGCGGCACGCACGGGCGGACAGGGATCGGCAAACGCGGCTGCCAACGCATCCTGCAACGGATGCCGCGCTTCCTGCGCGATATCCTGCGGGCCGATCTGGGCGAGCGCCTCAACGGCGCTGTGCCGTACGGCGGCCGTGAGGCTTGAATCTCGCACCATCGAGAGCAAGCCAGGCAGCGCACCAGTATCGCGGACGCGGCCCAACGCGCGCGTCGCAGCTTGTCGGACCGCTGCCGAAGGGGATGCCAGTAAGCCGCGGAGCAGCGGCGCGATCTCGCGCCCGCACGCGGCCTCGCCGATGGCATCCGCCGCTGCGGCCTGACGGCGTGGATCGTCGCTCGCCAGCGCCTCAGTGAGGCTTTGCCTCACGGACGGGTTCATGTGGCGGGCCAGTGAAGTGGCCGCTTCCCAGCGGACGATTGCTTCTTCATCGCCCAGGGCAGCCACCAGCGCCGCACGCGAGTCATCGTCTTTGGCGGCGCGCAGGGCGCGCACCGCTTGCCACTTTTCCCGCGCATTCCCGCCCTGCAGCGCTCGCAGCCGTGCCGCGCTCATCCGTTCGTCCCGCCATGCTCGACGCATCATCCGCGACAATTCGATTGTATCCGGCCTCCTCAGTGTGTATTACGTGTCATAAGCAACAAAAGTATACCACGAGTCCAAGCGCAACGCAAGGGGATATATGTCCTATTTGCAGTGCGGTCAAGTCATGCATCCGGCGCTGGTGCTGAGCCGAGGGGGACAGCCCAGCACCAGCGCTTGTGTCCAAGCCAGTGCATCAGCTCGCTATCTGCCAAGCAGTGGCAGGTGAATGTGCGCGCGCCACCAGAGCGTGGCGGTGGGGGAGACCGTCAATGTCGGCGTTCCTGTCGGCGCAGGCGGTGGCGTTGCAGTTGGCGTCAGGGTCGCTGTGGCCGTCGGCGACAGAGGAGTCGGCGATGCCGTCAACGTCAGTGATGCCGTCGGTGTCGGCGTCGTGGTTGGTGTTGGCGTTGCAGTTGACGTCGGTGTCGCGGTCAGCGTGGCGGTCAAGGTGGGCGTGAAGAGCGTCCTGAGGCCAAACGGCACCTCGGTGGTCAGCCCGGCCGTCACATATACCGTCCAGTCGAGAGCGGTTGTTGCTGCGTAGCCCGGCGGCTCGATGACTCTGAGGGTATACCAGCCAGGTGTCAGCTCTGCAAAAGAGTACAGGCCATCGCTGCCGGTAACATGGTGTGCCAGCTCTTGTTCTTCCCCGTAGCGATACAGCCGGATCGTCACACCAGCAACGCCTGGCTCATGCTCATCCCGATGCTCATTTGCGTTGTCATCGGCAAAGATGATACCGGCAATCGTGCCAGTAGAAGGGGTCGGCGTAGCGGTATGCGTCGGCGTTGGCGTGATCGTCGGCGTGTGAGACGGAGTCGGCGTGTGCGTTATAGTCGCAGTGCGTGTGGGCGTTGGTGTCACTGTCGGCGGCGCATGTCGCCATTCGATCACCAGCTTGGGACGGTGTGTGATGTCGATGAGATGATCAGATGAGACAAAGCTGTACTCGCGAGAGCCCTCTTTCCATCCTTTGACTATCACACCATAGTTGGGGTCCACGCCCGTGAGCCAGCCCGCCACCATGTAGGTGACATCTAGCTCGTACCACGTGTTCAGCTCCGACACCCAGCGCATATCGCTGCGCGTGGGGTAGATGTCGGTTACGGGATCATTGCACCCCGCTGCGCCCCAAGGATTGCCATTGGAGGCCACATCCCAGGTCGCCTGGATATCAACCCAGGAGCGCTTGACCTGATATGAGCTGATCTCCAGATCCGCGTTGCTACGGTCCACGGCATACAGATATAGCGTGGCGCGTGTTACACGGGCGCCGCTGGGCAGCTCGGGCAAGGCAAAGTGCAACAGCGCGGCCTTTTTCTCGCGCGGGGGCGGCGGAGGATTTGGATTACCATCGAAGCGAATCTTGAGCTGTCCGGCAGCGCCAAAGTTCTGCGTTCGCTCCGGCTCGCTGATGTACGTGTCATGTACCCCATAGTATCCATTGAGGCCCTGCTGGTATGTATCCACATACCAGGGACCGTCGCCGATAAGCGAAAGGCTGCCAAAGTCGGCAGCATTGGTCATGCTGTTCCCTTCCCAGATGAGGTAGGTATCATAGGCGCCGCCATCGTCGTCATCGTGCAACGCAAGGTTGAGCCCGACAGTCATGCCGGAGTATGGCCCCATCCCGGCCAGTAGCAGGGTCCATGGGATAGCGATCTCCAGCCAGTAGCCATCGCTACTGGCCCAGCGCCGTGTGAGGATCTTGCCGTCGCCTTGGCCTTCGTACACATATGCGCCATCATGGCGGATGACGAACTTGTGATCGTCAGGCCCATTCCACAGCCCGTCGTGGTAGCCATCTAGCGAGATCTCGACCCCGTCATCGTGCCAGATAGCCGGGCCATCGTGCATGACGAGATCGTCCAGCACGTAAAAGCTAAAGTAGATGTTCTCGCGATCCCACATGCTGCGCACCATCATGCTGGCATCGCCCCGTGCTACACGCACTGGCGGGCGGCCGTTCGCTGTGTCCCAATCCAGGACGACGGCATCCCCATACGGCCAATCTGAGAGGTCGCCATCCAGCGCCAGGACGTTATCCAGTGCGCGGGAAAAGAGGTGGCGAGGCTGTGGCGTAGGCGTGGGTGTCGCCGTCGAGGTGTGCGTGGCTGTGGCCGTTTTGGTAGCCGTCGCCGTGGCCGTCGGGGTGGAGGTTGGCGTTGGCCCCGTATAGATGTAGGTCACAACGAGCCGCGGGCGATATCCCACCTCCCAGTGCTCGGCGCTGTTGAATCGATACTCCATGGACTGCGGCGAATCGCCTCGCAGAATCACGCCATAGTTAGCGGCAGGATCCATCAGCCAGCTCTGCGCGAGCGCCGTCACATCAAGACTGTACCACTGTCCAACGTCGCCCAGGGCGATCACCTGTGTCTCGATGCCTGCACGGTCCACCCCGATCTCGTTCGCGCCGGGGAGGCCCCACGGGATTCCGGCGGCTGTCTGTCTCCATGTTACCTCAGTGGCAACCCAGGGGCGCAACACCCGATAGACCGCCAGGGAGAAGGGACTCGTGCCGCCGCGCCCGCTCGCATAAAGCTCCAGGCGCGCTGAAGTTATGGCCGCATAGCTGGGAATAGGCGAGAGATCAAAGCGCAACAGCGGCTCGGCCTGGTTGTCAGAGCGTACGACCAGTGGGTTCGTGCCATGGTACGTATTGTCGGGATACCAACCGCTCAGGTAGGTATCCACAGCGCCGCTGTATCCTTCATAGCCCTGTTGCAGGATCACCGTGTAGGAGGGCGTTGCGGCGTGCAGGGCGGGTGGCGCCAGTGGCCGGGGGAGTGGCGATAGCAGAATCGCGAGGATCAGCAGCAGAGCGAGAGTCAGTCGGACTGGTGGACGAAGCGCCGTATGCATTGAGATTCACCCCCCACTGATGATAACCGGCTCCGACTATCAACTGATTGCTATTATAATCCGTTTCCTTGCCGAATTCAAGTGGCATAGGAAACAAGTACTATTTCACCGGGGACAAGAAACTGCCAGGCAGCCACTCATCTGCCTGGCAGTCATTTGCCTGCCGCAATGCCCCGCCTTACAGGTATCCCAGCGCGCCGAGACGCTTCTCCACCATCTCAGCTTCCGCCGCCGAATAGACCTCTTGCTCTGCCGGTTCCAGGTATCCCAGGGCGACCAGCGTGGCCACGATCTTGGCGACCGACTCGTCAACCGTTTCCCGGTCGGTGTCCACCACGACCTCCGGGTTCAATGGCTCCTCGTACGGGTCGGACACGCCGGTAAAGTTCGTGATCTCGCCCGCCAGGGCCTTTTTGTACAGCCCCTTGATATCCCGCTCTATCAGGACTTCCAGCGGGCAACGCACATAGACCTCGACAAAACTGCCGATATCGCGCCGTATCTCGTCGCGAATCGCGCGGTATGGCGAGATAGCCGCCGCGATGGCGATGACATCGTTGCGAGTGAGCAGCTTGCAGACAAAGCCGATCCGTCGGATGTTCGTGTCGCGATCCTCTTTGCTAAAGCCCAGCCCCTTGCTGAGATTCGTGCGGACGACGTCGCCATCCAACACTTCTACCTTCAGGTTGCGCTCGCGAAAGAGCGTTTCCATCCGCCGGGCAAGCGTGCTCTTGCCCGCGCCCGAAAGGCCAGTGAACCAGAGGGTGAAACCACGTTGTGCCATTATGCGATCACCTTTCCTTCCATATCTGAGGGTATCGGCAAGCCAAACAGGTCGAGCAAGGTCGGGGCGATGTCGGTGATATGCAGGTGCTGCAACTCTCCCCGCCCGCGCGCCCGTGGGTCATGCCGGATAAAGACGCCGTGCTGCGCGTGATTCGCGTCATCCGGGCCGATGTCGTTCTCGAACGTATAGTACCTGCCATGTCCCACGCTGCCGACCGAGCGCCAGTAGAGGTTGCCGAAATAGACGATAAGATCAGGCGGGACCCCCTTCTGTTGTCGATAGATCTCTTGCGGTTTGAAGGCGACGGTACCGATGTTGCGCCCCTGCGGGTCCGTGATCGCCTGCAGTTTGGCGATCAACTCGTCGCGTACCGTCTCGTATTCGCCCGGTGGGATGATCCCCTGCGGTTCGCGTCCCTGCACGTTAAGAAAGAGCCTGCCATAGTAGCCGCCATCACCCCACGCCGCAGTGTGCGCCCAGTCCACTTCCAGTTTGTTGAAAGGGGTTACCGCACTGGGGTAAGACTTGAGCTTCAGGTACCCTTCCTGGATCAGCCACTCGTTGAAGCAGATGCCGCCATCCATACGCTGTGCCCCGTGATCCGAGACGATAAAGACAACGGTATTCTCGCCCAGAAGGGTCAACAGCTCGCCGATCTTGTCATCCAGAAAGCGGTAATAGTCCTTGATGGCGTTCACATACGGGCTGCCCGGCTGATATTTGGGGTGCTCGGGATCCATGTACTTCCAGAACCCATGATGGATGCGGTCCGGCCCCATCTCGACCATCATGAAGAAATCCCAAGGTTTGGTGCGCAGGAGATGCTCTACCAGTTGGAACCGCTTCTCCGTCATGCGGTAGATCTGCGCCAGCAGCTCCTCCTTCTGCTCGGTACGAAAGCCTTCCACATCCAGCATATAATCGCCGACAACCGCCTCTATCTCCTCCTTGAGCTGCGGCGGGTAGGTGTACTCGCTCTTGGTGCTGGGCGTCAGGAACGACGTGACGAGATAGCCATTCACCGGCTGTGGCGGGTACGTCTGCGGCACGCCGACTACGATCACCCTTTTGCCCGCGCGTCCCAGGATGTCCCAGGCGCGGTCGTCGGTGATCGCCTTGGCGTTAGCGATAGCCATGCTATCGTAAGAATAGTCGGCGCGGTTGCGAAAGCCGTAAAAACCGAGCGTTCCCGGGTTCTTGCCACTCATCATCGCGGTCCAGGCAGGAACCGTAATCGGCGGGATGGTGCTTTCCAACAGACCCCAGTCGCCCTCTGCCATTAGCCGTGAGAGATGCGGCAGCTCATCCCGCCACTGATCGAAGACCAGTTGTGGCGTGAGGCAATCCAGGCCGATGACGGTCACTTTTCGGCTGATCAGTTTGTCGCTCATATCACTTCCCGCCTTCTTGCCGGGCGACCCGCGCGGACTCTAGAAGCACCTCCGCCACTTCAGGCCGGGTGAATTCCTCCGGCGGCAACTCGCCGCGCTCCAGCATGGCGCGCACCTGCGTGCCGCTGAGGGACACGTGGAACGACTTGTCGTGTGGGCAGGTCTTGGCGGTTACCATGCCACCGCAGCGACGGCAGTAGAAAGCGTTCTCGAAGAAAAGCGGCGTGATTCCCAGCTCTTCCGGCGCGAACTCATCAAAGATGAGCTGTGCATCATACGACCCATAGTAGTTGCCCACCCCGGCGTGGTCGCGGCCCACGATAAAGTGTGTGCAGCCATAGTTCTTGCGTGCGATGGCGTGGAAGATCGCCTCACGTGGCCCGGCATAGCGCATTGCAGCGGGAAACACCGCCAGCAACACGCGGTCGGCTGGATAGTAGTCGGCGATGATGCGCTCATAGCTGCGCATCCGCACCTCCGCCGGGATGTCGCCCGCCTTGGTCTCGCCGATAAGAGGGTGTAAGAGAAGGCCATCCGCCATCTCCAGAGCGACCTTCTGCAGGTACTCGTGGGCGCGATGGATCGGGTTGCGCGTCTGAAAGCCGACCACGCGACGCCAGCCCCGCTCGGCAAAGATACGGCGTGTGTCGGCGGGATCGTAGCGATAGGCCGGGAATGCGATCTGGCTTGGGCGATTGAGCAGCTCGATATCGCCTGCCAAGAGCAGGTCTCCCTGTGCGTAAAGGCGAGCCACGCCGGGATGCGCTTCATCGGTGGTTCGATAGACGTGCTGTGCTTCCGTTTGCTTGTCATACGGGTATATCTCTGCCAGGTGCAGGATGCCCAGAAGATGTCCACTCGGCTCGTACAACGCGACGTCCTGGCCCTCGCGTAGCGACGCTGCGTCCTCTTGCGACGCTGGCAGCGTAACCGGGATCGCCCAGGGGAGGCCGTTGCGGAGCCGCATCTCCTGCACGACGCGGCGATAGTCCTCCTGCCCCATAAAACCGGTGAGAGGGCTGAACGCGCCCACTGCGATCATCTCTAGATCGGAAATCGCCACATTGCTCAAGCTCATGCGAGGCAGCGTCGCCGCGCGCTCAAGAGCCTCGTGTCGCTCTTTCCCTTCCAGCACCCGGTTGATCAGGGTCCCGCCATGCGGCGCAATCGTCTGATGATCTTTGGGCATTCGATCCTCCTCGACATGTAAGTGTCATGGATTTTACATTGATATATCAATGATGCCGAATTGTACGCTTATCTTTCATGGTGTCAAATCCGCCGCCCGCGCCGGCGATGATTAAGAACTCTTAACCGATCCTTCATCTCAGCTTAACCTGTTTAGCAGTCAGTTAAAGATGAGGTGCTATAATTAGGAGTGAGATTGGCGATCTCAATTTTATCCTCCTTTCCCCCCACTGGGCTCCTGGCCAGGATCGTATCCTGGCCAGGAGCCAGTGCGCCTTGTGGGCGACAGGGAGGAAGGCCAATCTGCTGGCGACGGCACAAGAGATGGAATTGCGCCTTTATCCCTCCTCCTTCTGTGGCGTCTCCATCCCGAGGCGGGGTGGAGACGCCATTTTTGTTGTGAGGTTGATGGCCGGACGATGGGGCGATTGTCTGCGCTTCCGTTTCGGCTATAATAAGCGGAGGATTGCCATCTCGCCTGATGACGAGATCATATGGAGGATTACCTATGGAGACAGAGAAGAGGACAAGCCCTTGGGTCTATGTCGCGCTAGCGGCGGTGATTATCTTGAGCCTTGCCTGCGGCCTCGTCGTGGGTGGGGTCGGCGGGTATCTCGTCGGCAGAAAGGGTGCGCACGTGTCCCGTACACCACCCCCTACCGCTCTTGCACCGCAAGCCACCTCGACACCGGTGCCCGCAGAACCAGAATCCCAGAGGCCAGAGCGTTTCATCTTTCCCCGCTTTGCGTATGGTGCGCTGGTCCGCTCTGTAACCGAAGGTGGGCCAGCGGACAAGGCGGGTGTCAAGGTAGGAGATATCATCGTCGCTGTGGATGACGAGCCGCTGTCGCCGGAGCGCGATCTCCGCACGGTCATTCAGTCTCACCGGCCGGGTGACCACGTCGAGTTGACCATCGTCCGCCCCGGTGATATGGTGCGAGGGCGCGCGGAACGCAAGATCGAGGTGGAACTCGGCTCGCAGCGTGACGAGCAGGGCAAGACCGTCGCCTTTTTGGGTGTCACGGTCGCCGAGATAGGCCGCGGGATGTTCGCGGAACCAGAGGACTAGTCAGCCGATGAGGAGGGCCACCAATGCTCGAGTGCGTTGGTGGCCTTTGTGTTGAGAGTGCGCGCTGAATCAAGCCGCAGAGCGGAGAAGAGATGATGTTGCAGAGCATCCGTTGGCGGCTCGTCGCCAGTTACCTGCTGCTGACCCTGATCACGATAGCAGTGGTTGGCTTGGTGATGTTGTATATCCTCAAGCTCTATTTCGTGCAACAAGAAAAGGCGCAACTGCTGCAGAACGCCAAGTCGCTCGCCGGGCGCATCAGCCAACTGGACGCCAGGGCTGATCGCGACAGGCTCCTGTCGCTGGTGAGCGCCTACAGCCTTCTCAGCCAAGCCCAAGTCCGCGTCTGGGATGCATCCCACCAGCTTCTGCTGGATTCGCAAGACCTCCCCGTAGAGTTCAAGATGAGCTTTGTGGTGATCAATTCGCGACATGATGGCACCCTGGAGGTCGGCTTTCGTGTCGATACCGCCTCAGCCGATGGAACTCAGTTCTCAACTATGATGACCGATCACAAAAGCCCCTGGGGCGGCTATGTCTTTGTGGCGGAGGCAACGCGCACTGCCAGCCCAACCTCCGCGACAGCCATGCGTGTCTCGACGCCGTCCTTGGCGGCCACGCCAACCCCGCTGCCGCTGCGCGTCCAGGTTGCCGTTGCTGATGCAAGTGGCGAAATCGGCTATGTGGAGATGGCGCGAGACTCTATTCGCGGCCGGCAACTGCTGGATTCGATTCGCGCTGCTCTCATCTGGGCCAGCTTGGCGGCGCTGGGACTGGCGATTGGCATGGGCACAGTGATTAGCCACACACTGACCACGCCTATCGCCAGCCTCGCCAGGACGGCGAAAGCGATGGCTGCTGGAAACCTGCGCGCTCGCGCTCCCGAAGGACGTCGCGACGAGATCGGTGATCTGGCCTGCCAGTTCAATCAGATGGCGGCAAACCTGGAACAAACCGTTGCCACGCTGGCCGCAGAGCGCGATGCCTTGCGTAGGTTGATTGCGGATATCTCTCACGAGTTGCGCACGCCCATTACTGCGCTCAAGACTTTTAACGAGCTGCTGCTCGATCAAGCACGAGATGATCCCGATGCACGTCGCGAGTTCCTGTTGGAGAGCCAGAAGGAGATCTCACGCCTGGACTGGCTGACTGAGAACTTGCTGCAGCTCTCACGCCTGGAGGCGGGCCTGCTCAAGATGAATTGCGAGCCATGTCGTCTGGGAGAGCTGTTGGGTGGAGTAGCGGCCAGCTTCCGCCCACAAGCCGAGGCAAAGGGGCTCACCTTGCGGGTCGAAAAGCCGGCGGACACAGTATGGGTGGAATGCGACCGCCAATGGGTGGAGCAGGCGGTGGGCAACCTGCTGAGCAACGCGATCAAGTTCACTCCCACCGGAGGCAGTGTAACCGCCGGTGCGGGAGCTATCCACTTCGGTCGAGTTGTGGGTCGAAGATACCGGCGTCGGGATTCCCGAGCAAGACCTGCCCCATATCTTTGAGCGCTTTTACCGGGGCAAGGACACAGCCGACACCGGCAGCGGCCTGGGGCTGGCTATCGTACACTCGGTGGTAGAGGCGCATGGCGGTCACATCACCGTGACAACAGAGGTGGGAAAAGGAAGCCGCTTTTCCATTTACTTGCCAAAATCGCCCGACGATAGGGGCGTTGGCCTAAAGTCGAGCGCGACGCGACAGTGTGTATAGCCGTTCCGCCAGCGATAGAATGGTGGGCAGCTCGGCGAGCTTCTCACGCCACGCGGCGGGGATGCTTTCTTCCCCATAGAATGCGCCGGCGATCTGACCATATACTGCGCCGGTTGTGTCAGCATCATCCCCCAGATTGACGGCTAACAGCGCTCCCGCCCGATAGGAATCAGAACGATAGAACGCCCACAGCGCCGCCTCCAGCGACTTGACCACATAGCCGCTGCCCTGGATGGCTGGTGGCTGCCGGCGTTTGAAGGAACCGGCAGCGATCTCGTCAATGGCCGACACAAGAGGCCTGTCTTGCCAGGCATGAGGCGTTGGGCTATAGCGCGGCGCGAGCAGAGTCTCCTTGTCTACACCCTGCAGCGCGCCCACGATCAGGCCTGCCATGTAGCGGCAGGCGTCCACCGCCGCGGCAGCGCCATGCGTCGTGCGCGAACTATCTGCCGCTCTATCCAGCACGACCAGGGGCGCCAACGCGTAAAAAAGCGGAATGGGCGCCAGCCGCATGATGGAGCCATTGCCCGCAGTGCGTGGATCCGTTGGCCCCGCATATGGCTCGCCACTCTTCTCGAAAGTCTCCAGCGCCAGGCGCACCGTGTTGCCAATGTCGAAGCAGCACCCGGTGCTGCTCATATACCCCTCGCGATACCAGCGCACATACCGCTCCATCTGGTCGCGCGGGTCAAATCCCTCCCGCTCCACCAGGCTGGTTGCCAGGCAGAGCGCCATGGCGGTGTCATCGGTCCACTGGCCCGGCTTCAGATGAAACGGCCCGCCGCCCACCATATCGTCAATAGGGCGGAAGGAGCCGGGGAGCTGGAACTCCAGCGTCGTCCCCAGGGCATCCCCGGCGGCCAGGCCGAGGAGAGCGCCGCGATACCGCGCGATCTCTTGCACAAGCTACCTCCGGCTCTGCTCCAGAAGGGCAATCAGACGGTCTTCCACCAGCCGTGCTGAGGTGGGCGCGATCATCGCTGGCAGGTGGTACCAGAAATGGGCTTGCTGCACCTCGTAGCCGCCGATCGCGTACGCTTCTGCCGTCGGCAGGTAGCCGATGGAGCCGTTGGTATAGCCGGCAATCAGCGTGTGCTGATACACAGATCGTGCCTTGATCGCCAAACCAACCTCGACAAAGGGTTCTGCGCCGATTGCGGCGACGGCGGCCTCGCCGAGCCGCAGCACTTGCGTCGCGATCGGCGTGTGTGGTGTGCCGTCTCGTTCCACCAGCTCCGCACTCCATGGGAAACGCTCCGCGCGCATCCGCAGCACGGCTTCCCATGGCAGTCTCAGTGCAGTCGTCAAGGACTCTTGCAGCGCCGCTGCAGACTGGCTATCTGTCCTCCACAGTGGTGCCCACACCTGTTCCGCCACACCTGCCAGGGCTACATCTTCTCGAAACTCTTGGATATCGGCCCATGCCTGAATCGCGCCGCCGGCGACTGACCGGCCGAGTTGCTGCATTCGAGCATAGTCACGGCTCGGCCCGCCTCGTGGGTTGATATCGGCACCAGCGCCCTGAATGAACAGGCAGCGCGCGCTCGTCGCCGCCTCTACCACACAGCGCATCGCACCGGGCCAATCGGCAGACAAGCCATAGCTTTCGGCGCTGAGCGCCACCGCATGGCAGGCGTAGTTGACAAGCACGGCCAGAGGCGCACCGTCCACCGTGTCAAGCCGCACCACACCCACCGTCGGGTCAACCGGCCCGGACAGGTTTTCGCCCAGGATCACCTGTCCATTCGGGCGCTGTTCGCGGCGGTTCACCCCGATACTCGCGCGGCCCTGCCCGTAGCCAATGCGTGCCGGTTGGAGCCGTGTCTGCGCCGCGCAGATGGCGCCGGCGATCTGGTGGACGAGGGCCGTGGTATAAGCGCGTTCGCGCTCTCCCTGCTCTGGTCCCGCATAGGTGATGGGGCCGGAATGTGTATGCGAGCAGCAGATCATCACATGGTTCGCGGGGATATGTGTGCGGCGGACGACCTCTTCCCGCACGCGAGCGACCGTTGTGGGGTGGACAAAGATCAGATCGCACGCAACCAGCGCGATTTGCGTCTCCCCATTGTCGCACACTATCGCTGTCGCGTAGAGGTCATCCAGCAGGTGAGTGGAGCCAGAAACGCGCGCGGCGTAACCGCACTGCATGATCCCGATGGGAGGCGTCACCGGCACACGCTCCACGCCAACCCGCAGCTGTCCGGTCATGTTGTGATTCCTCCAGTCAATGGTGTGTGAGAAAGGTCGTGAGGCTAGGCATCTGAGGCGATGAGGTGATCGTCTCCTGAGGGGATATCACGATATGCGCCCCGATAGCGCTCCGGCATCAGCCGCGCGAGTTGATACATCGCCTGCGCGGTCATCTCCTTGCGCACCTGGCGCGGCATACCGTCTGGCATTTGGGGCAGGCGAAATGGCGCGCCGATTGTTACCTGCACGTCAGTGCGACGGAGGCGGACGATATTGCGACGAAAATCCTCCACACCGGTAACCGCCACCGGCAGAATCGGCGTGCCGGTGCGAGAAGCCAGATACACCAGGCCATCCTTGGCCGCCTGCAATGCGCCGCTGCCGCTGCGATGCCCTTCAGGGGCAAAAAGCAGACCCTTTCCTGCCGCCAACGTCTCCTCGGCACGGCGGAGCGCCTCGCGATCCACCTCGCCACGGCGTACTGGAAACACGCCGTAAAGCCAGGCCAGCGGCGCCAAGAGGGGCATGCGAAACGTCTCGGCCTTGGTCATCGCAATGCTATCGCGGGGGATGAGGCCTAGGACTAGAGGTCCGTCAATAAAGTTGATGTGGTTGATCATGATCATCAGTGCCCCATCCTTGGGCACGTGTTCCAGCCCCGTAACCTGCACGTGCAGCAAGATGCGAGCGAGCAATCTGACGATGGCGTTGAGCAGGCGACGCATCAGCATACATCATCCCCTAGGATCTCAATCTACACATACCCCCGACACGTTTCTCTGACATTGCTACGCTACAATCAACGTTGGCCCATACCACGGACCATCACGGCTACTTGGCGGGGCGCTGGAATCCTGCGATCGGTGTCGGCACTTTGGCGCTCAAGTCCTGGATCGAATCATAGAGGAATTGCAGGACATAGATGGGGTTGTGGACATAGGCCCCCCCATCTTCGTTCACAAAATGGTAATTATAGGCCGCTCGCAGCAGTCGCGGCGTCCAGCTCTGGTAACGATTGCCCGCATTCACCTCATCGGCATCGGCCACACCGTTCGCGTTCTTGTCCGCGAAAAAGTAGGGGAACGCATCGCCATAGACGATGGGCACGCCTGCCACCTGGTTCGCATATGCTTGCATCATCTGCATCAGGATTCCCTGCAGTGAGGCGATCTCTTCCGCGACCCCCTCGGTCGTGTTGCCATCCTCGTCCCAGTCGGTTTTCGCGGTGCGGATACCGGACAAGTCCTCCTGCTTGGCGACGGTCACATGACATGGGCTGCACTTTTTCGCGTCCACTCGCTGGCTGTGCGGGTCGTGGCAGTCCACACACGTCGTCAACCCTACCACATGCGGGTAACGTCCGGTATAGCTTTGCCCTTCATGCTGATAAGCTGCTTGCGCCTCGCCTCCCATCTGGGTGGCGGCAGCGATGCCATAGTGCACGTTGATAAAGCTGAGCTTGTCGGACACCTCATCTATGGGGAGGTTGACGATGGCTTGATTCACCGTCTCCGTGGATGTGCGTCCCTGGTGGCATTGCATGCAGACCGCTTCTCGGCTGAGGCCAGTGATCTCAGCCTTGGAGGGAAAGACCACGCTGGTCATCTCGTGCGTGGGCGGGTTGTGGCACGTGTTGCAGTAAAGCACAGTGCCAATCCTGGCGGCGCTATCCACTACGCCTGCTGCCGAGCCGTCCACCCCGACGAAATCGAGGTAGCCATCCAGGCTGTGACACTTGGCGCATGCGGTGGGGATGGTAGGGGGATCGTTCGCATCCCAGTTTGTGAAGGCTTGCGAGGTATGATCCGCGTGTGTAGAGCCTGCCCATTTGAGGGTGATCGCATCTACCGATTCAGGCTGGCGCAATAACGCGATCCAGGCGATGATGGCTACGCCTATGAGGAACAGAAGCACGTTTCTCAGGTTCATTTTGGCCCTTCTTCCCCCAGCAGGTATGACATGAGAAGAAATAATCGGTTTATGCTAGATCGTGTCGTGCCCAAACGCTCAATCGGGGAATTGACAGGTCATCCCGTCCTGTAGATGGGAGAAAGAACCGAGCACGTACGCATATTATAACACGAGAGAGAGGCAGACACAAGATGGCGAAGCGGAATTGGTTGACAGATCGGCAAAAGGCGATATAGTGTGAGTGTAACGTTACGGGATGAGGAGAGAGGATTATGGCACATACAAACGGCGTTCCGCCGATCAAGACTCCCGTGGGTCCCCTCGGCATCATCGCCTTGCAGAGCAGCAAAGAGCTGGGACACCTGATTGACGGTCACATCATTGGTCGTCGCAGAAAGCTGCTGCAAGCGCATCCGGAATATGCGGATAGGCCGGATTTGATCCGCGATTCGTTTCTGATCTCCAGCACCTGCTATCGTTTCTCTAACGGCGAGGGCAAGGCGATCATCCACGAGACGGTGCGCGGCTATGACATCTTTATCCTCGCAGATATCGGCAATTATAGCTGTCGCTTCAAGATGTTCGGCATGGAAGTGCCGATGAGCCCCGATGATCACTTCCAAGACATCAAGCGCGTCATCTCGGCGGTTGGCGGCAAGGCGCAACGCATCACGGTTATCATGCCCCTCCTGTACGCAAGCCGCCAGCACCGCCGGCAAGCGCGCGAATCGATGGATTGCGCTGTCGCCTTGCAGGAGCTGGAGCGTCTCGGCGTAGACAATATCATCACCTTTGACGCACACGATCCGAGGGTGCTTAATGCAGTGCCCCTGATCGGTTTTGAGAATCTCTATCCGACCTATCAGATGATCAAAGCGCTCGTCGAGACGGAGGATGACCTGTCTATCAATCGCAATGATATGCTGGTCGTCAGTCCAGATGAAGGCGGCATGGAGCGCAGTCTCTATTATGCCAGCATGTTGGGGCTTGATGTGAACCTCTTTTACAAGCGGCGCGACTACACTCGCGTCGTCAACGGACGGAGCCCTATCGTCCAGCACGAGTTCCTGGGCGGCGACGTGGAAGGCAAGGACATCCTCATCGTGGATGACATTCTCGCCACAGGCGAATCATTGCTCGATATCGCGCGCGAGCTCAAGCGCCGCAAGGCGCGACGCATCTTTATCGCCGTGACCTTCAACCTCTTTGTCGAGGGGGTGGATGCATACCATCGAAGCTACAAAGAGGGCTTGTTCAACCGACTCTATGGCACCAATCTCACGTATCGCCGCGAGGAGCTGCGGAAGGCTCCATGGTATGTAGATGTTGATATGTCCGGTTTCATTGCTTATCTGATTGATAGCCTGAATCACAATAGCTCGATTAGCCCGCTATTTGATCCGTCTGCCAAGATAGACGAGCTGCTCAGGAGCTACCAGATCAAGTGAACCTCGCGGAAGGAGGCTGCACCGATGAGCGAGGAGAGCATCGCACAAACGCTGGCGTTACAGGGAGGCATGAAAGCGGTGAGCCAGATCGAGGGCAAGGGCGAGCCCAAGATCGGCGTTGACGAGTTCATGTCGGTGGCGGAACGGTTTGGCTTTTCTGCTCAGACGCTGGCCAAGATCCGCAAAGCTGCCGAAGAGGAAGACGTGGGCGAGGGGCCGTTTCTCGCCAACTATTACGCGAACCTGCCCGAGACCAAAGTCCAGGCGTTCGAGCGGGTGGCCCGTGATACCTTCGGTGTCCCGTATGCCATCGGCGTCAGCTCTGGCACTGGCGCTCTGCATGCCGCGTTTGTGGCTGCAGGGGTGGGCCCGGGCACCGAAGTAATCTGCCCCGCCATTGGCTTTTTCGCCACCGCCGCTGCCGTTGTGCAAGCCAGGGGTATACCGGTTTTTTGCGACGTGGACGAGTCATTGGGGATGGACCCGACCAAGATCGCGCCGCTGATCACCGAGCGGACCGTCGCCATCGCTCCGACGCACGTGATGGGCAGCGTCTGCAATATGGAGGCGATCATGGAAGTGGCACGCCAGCATCGCCTGCGGGTGGTGGAGGACGTGGCGCAGTCCTGCGGCGGCAAGTACAAGGGTAAGTACGTAGGCACCTATGGCGACCTGGGGTGCTTTAGCATCTCGGCATACAAGATCGTCGGCGGCGGCGAAGGGGGCCTGATCATCACCTCGCAAGAGCGGCTCTGGGAGCGCGCCAATGGCCTGGCAGAGTGCGGTGGGCTTTGGCGGCCGGTGCGTTTTGCGCCGCCGCGCTATGAAGGGGAGCTCTTTTGCGGCACGAATTACCGCATGTCCGAGCTGGAGGCGGCCGTGGACGTGGTGCAGCTGCAGAAGATGCCCGAGACGGTGCAGCGCTTTCATGATGTCAAGATCAGCATCCTGCAGCAGCTCCGCACATACCGCGAGATCGTGCCGCAAAAGCTGAACGACGTGGACGGCGAGGTTGGCTACCTAATCCGTTTCTACCCGCAGACGCTAGAGCTGGGGCAGCGTATCGTTGACGGGCTGCGGGCAGAAGGGATCTCCGCCAACACGCGCGGCCCGAATGCGCCGCCTGATTGGCATATCTATCGCTACATGTTCGCCGTCACCATGCAATCCGGGGCAACGCCCGATGGTTGCCCGTTCACTTGCCCGATCTACCGCGAACGCGGCGGCCATATCCAGTACGCTTCGGGAGATTGCCCGGTGGCCGATGATCTCTTTGATCGGATGGTAACGATTCCCCTCAACCAGTGGTACACGCCGACGGACTGCGCACACATCGCGCAAGGGATCAACAAGGTGTTCTCCGCCTACTGCACGGCGGATACGTCTGCCACGCCCTGGTTGTGACAAGGGAGGATCTATGACGCTCTATGTCGCTGCCTATGACACCGAAAGCCCGCGCTGCCTGGATGCCGTGCGCAAGATCGTCGCAGTGCACGAGCATCACCAGATGCCTGCTACCTTCTTTCTTGTCGCCAGAGCTGTGGCGGCAGCGCGCGAGGAGTACGTCGCCTTGTTGCGCGATCATCCTCTCTTTGAGATCGCCTGCCACTCTTATACGCACATGGTGCTGCGCGACACGCCCGAGTTCGGCAAGGCCGGCCCGCTGGATCAGTTCCCGCACGAGATCGTAGAGAGCAAACAGTATCTGGAAGATACCTTTGGACGGCAGGTGATCGGCTTTCGTCCGCCCGTCTCCGCTGCGGATGGCCTGCGGACCGCGCCGGAGGCGCTTCGCCTCATTGACGAGGCAGGGTACGAGTACGTCAGCTCGTTAGCGTGGGGGCCGCAATGGTCGCTGCCCGCGCTGTTGGTGCGTCCGTTCACCTATGCCGAACAGGGGTATCCACGCCTGTGGGAGCTGCCGCCGTGTGGCTGGCATGAGAATCTGCTCAAGGGAAACAACAGGTGCGGACCGGTGCGCATCCTGCTCTTTCCCCCGGCGATGCCGGAGACGATCCCTAACGACTATGTCAAGACGCCGGAGGAAGAGTTCGCCTATAATAACAAGCCGTTCATAGATAAGGCGCTGGCCGACGATATGCCGCAGGTGAGCCTGATCTGGCATCCCTGGAGCCTGAACCTGTTCGATCCAGAGATGCGGATGCTGCATATGACATTCGCCTACGTACGAGAGCGCCAGATGCCCGCCGGGACTTTTGCGGACCTGTGGCGAGGCGTGGCGCATCAGTAGAGGTGAGAGCATTGAGCAAGAGCGAGGAGTCAGCGAACATGAACAGCGAAGAGCTTCTTTCCCAGGCCGAGGCGCGTATCCGCCAACACCGCACCGCTGAGGTGCAATTGCAGTTCGTGGACCGGCAGGGACATCCACTGCCAAACGTGCGAGGTCGCGTGCGGCTGGCGCGCCACGAGTTCCGGTTGGGGGCGAACGCCTTTCGCGTGGGCAATATCCCTGATCCGACACTGCAGGAGGCGTACAACGAACGCTTTGCCGCCTTGCTGAACTATGCCACGCTTCCCTTCTACTGGGCAGGGTATGAGCCGCAGGCGGGTGCGACGAGCGAGAAACGGCTGGAGGCGATGGCATCCTGGTGCCACGCGCACGGTATCACCCCCAAGGGGCACCCGCTGATCTGGCACGAGGTCTACCCGCAATGGGCGCAAGCGCTGGACGATGCGGAGGTGCTGAGTCGGCTCCAACGGCGTGTGCGGGAGATCGTCACGCACTTTATGGGCGAGATTGACCTGTGGGATGTGGTGAACGAGGCGACGGTTAGCCATCGCTTTGATCATGCGATCGGCCGATGGATTGCCCGCGAAGGCGCTGCTCACGCGGTCGCCCAGGCGCTGGCCTGGGCCTATGCGGCCAACCCTAATGCCACGCTCATCTACAACGATTTCAATCTCTCGCCCGATTTCGAGGGGCTCGTCGTCGCGCTCCTGGAAAAGGGTGCGCCGTTGCAGGCAATCGGCATCCAAAGCCACATGCATAAGGAGCTGTGGCCTCTGGAGAAGGCGTGGCGTGTTTGCGAGACGTACAGCCGCTTTGGCCTGCCGCTGCACTTTACCGAGATGACGGTGCTCTCCGGTCGGTTGAAGGCCGCAGATGACAACGACTGGCACCGGCGGCACGAGGATTGGCCTACAACGGCGGAGGGGGAGGCGCGTCAGCTCGAATATGCGGCACAGCTCTACACTCTCCTCTTCAGCCATCCCGCCGTGGAGGCGATCACGTGGTGGGATTTCAGCGATCTGGGATCGTGGCAGGGCGCACCATCAGGGATGCTGCGACAGGATATGACGCCCAAGCCGCTGTATGAGTGGCTGATGGAGGCATTCCACAAGCGGTGGCACACAGATGCGCTCCTCACGGCAAACACTGAGGGGCAGGCACTAGCTCGCTGCTATTTTGGCGATCACGAGGTGATGGGAACGCTACCCTCGGGCGACACGCTGCGAGGCACCTTCCGGCTCTACCGCCGCGGCAACCGCCAGCTCCAGGTCGTGCTAGAGTAGTCAAGCGACAGCACGCGCTTCGTCCTGATCTGCCAGGTGGGGCCGGCCATCCCGCCAGACAATGCGCGTCTGCGACAGATACCATGTGCGGCCCATGTCGTTGTTCCCCTGGAAGAACAGGTATGTCTCGCCGTCCTCGTCCGTGAACGCATACGGATGTCCCGATTCGCTCTCGTTCCACGCTCCCTTGTCGCCATTTGGCAAGAAGGGGGTGTCGGCGAGGCGCTGCCAGCGCACGCCATCGTCGCTCACGGCGCAGCCGATCTGCTGCGGCGCGTTGTTATATGCCCCGCCGTAGAACATGAACAACCGGTTGCCATGCCAGCAGACGGCGGGAGCCTCGATGCACTGCTGCTCCCACGGCAGCTCCGGTTTGAGGATGGGGCGATCGCATAGCTGCACCCACGCATGGCGGGCAAATCCAGAAGCTAACGGCGCGGCGGCCACCCCCAGCATCTGGATCGTCATGGTCGGGTCGCGGGTGGCAAAATACAGCAGGAGGCGATCTCCTTGGGTGATGACATCCGCATCAATGGCACGGCCCACATTCCATGCCCCCGTCGGGCGAAAGATGGGGTTCGTCGGGTTCCGCTGAAAGCGCAGCCCATCCGCCGAGATAGCATGGCAGATAGCATCCTTCGGGCCGTTGCCATACGTCTGATAAAAGAGATGCATGGTGCTGCCGAGCACAATGGCGCCGGGAGCGCATAGCCCCCTTTGCTCATAGTCGTGTTCCGGCGGGATCTCGCCCACCTTTTCCCATCGCTCCAGGTCCTCGCTACGTGCGATGCCGATCCCCCAGCCATCCGGCGTGCGGCCGTCGTCAAAGGGCGGCAGCGAATAGTAGAGGTAGTAGTGGCCCTGGAAGCGCACGACCGCCGGGTCTTTGGCGAACGGACGCCCGCGCGATGTATCGGCAAACATCATCATGGCGTTTCTCCCTTCTGGGGGCGTGATTGCCGCGTTACGGACGGGGTCTCCCCAACCCTATTTGTGGAGGAAACGAATGGAAGTTGAACAACCCACTCTGTCATTGCGAGCGACCGCAGGGAGCGAAACAATCCTCTCCTATACTAACGGAGGATTGCTTCGGGCTTTGCCCTCGCAATGACAAGAGAGCAAGCGTTGCGGTCGCTTCGCTCTCTCGCAATGACACGAATGGGCCAAGCTATACATAATCATCCAATTCCTAGCTGATTTCCATTTAGGACACGGAAGGCCTACAAGCCCGCCTGTCGGTCAAAGAACGCGGGCGCCTCCCCATGCCACACCCGAAAAGCGACCGGGATGCGTGAGACGTGGCCGGGGTCGATGTCGCCCGGCAGCGCGTCCTCGGCGAACCATCGCACGTCGAGCACCTCATGCGCGCAGGAGCCGTGCCCTATCTCGGCCATATCGGATGGTTGGCATAGAAACACGAGGTGATACATATGGTGGCGGCTGACCGAGCCACAGCACCGCGAGTCGAACACGCCGACCAGCGCCATTGCCTTGCATTGTACCCCTGTCTCCTCGTACGCTTCCCGCAGCGTCCCCTCCGCCGGCGTCTCGCCCACCTCCAGCGCGCCGCCTGGCATCGCCCAGCAACGGTTGTCGGCGCGGCGGATCAGCAGGATGCGCCCAGCGTCGTCTATGATCGCGGCATCGCCGGTGATCAGCGGTGTGGGCCGGGAGAAGATGGGGGCGCGGAGTGGCTCCAGCGACGCGACCGGTTCTTGCGTCGCCGCGGCCAGCATCTCCATCGCCACATCTTGCACCGCCCGGTAACGCTCCCGATCATAGCGTGCATCCGGAGAACTGGATAGACCGGTATAGTGCAGCCCTAGCGCCGCGATGTCGCGCAGCCTGTCCGCCCAGAGGGCTATATGCTGGACCAGTGTCATGGCTCCTCCATCAGTTTCTGGTGCAAGGCCAAACCATCACGCACCAAGGCTATTGAGAGGTCTTGGCTGTGTGGTGATTTCCATCAAGGGCATAACGTGAGAGAGCCCACCGATGGTCGTACCATGCCCTTTGCCGGAATTTGCCTACTTGACCGCGACGACGCCAAAGGCGCGCGGATATGGATGGACCCGTGCAAAGCCCGCCGCCTGCAGACGGCGGAGCACGCCCCGTGTCGTGTTTTGCCCGGACTTGCTCTCCGGATCGCCGACATAGTGAAAGAGGCGGCCGCGCCGCCGCAGCACACGGTATAGCTCGGCGTAAAACTCGCCCGAATAGAGGTGTCCCGCCAGCCCCAAGACGGGCGGATCATGGATGATACGTGTGAACGTTTCGTCCGGCAGTCGCTCGATGACGTCAAAGCTGTCGCCGATGAGCTGCGTGATCTTCGGGTTGTCGAACAGGCCGCGCGACCACGGGTTCAGCCGCGCCACCTCCAGCGCCGCCGGGTCCAGCTCGATTGTGATCACGTGCTCCGCCGTCTTGCTGGCCTCGATGGCAGTGTAGCCCAGGCCGGTCGCAGTGTCCAGCACCTGCCCTACCACAGGCTGGATGGCGCGGATCTTTTCCAGCGTGTCCTGGTGCGGATCAGTCCCCTTGATGCGGTGCATGGGAATGCCGGAGACGAGCATCGTCGGGGCGCTCGCAGTGGGAAAGAGGCTGTAGACACGGTTCGTAGCCTCGGAAAAGACCACGATCTTTTGCGCGGTGCCATCGCCGACCGCAAAGCAATTGCCTTCGTTGGCGGCGATCTCCGCGAGGGCATCCCAGCCAAGCCATTCGCCACCGGGAAAACGGATGCGATCTGGCTCCAACCCTACGATCACCGTCGTCAGCCCCAGATCAGGCGACACTTCAGCACGCACCCCTCCCGCCTCACGCGCGGCAAGAACGGGCCGGGCCTGTACGTGGGAGAGGACAATCACCTGCGCGCCTCCGAAAGAGAGCGGTCATTGTCGGGCCTGGTTGCACCGCAGTCGTCGTTTTGCCTGACGCTGACGATGCTCGCACCATGCGGCCCTACCTCAGAGCACCACAAACCAGAGTGCGGCGAACCCGAAAAGGCCCAGCAACAGAAACTCGGCCACCACCCCACGTGTGAGCTGGTCGCCCAGGTACTGGTGCAAGGCGCTGGTCAACAGGTAGAAGGGCCAAAAGAGGGCAAAGGTGGCCATGAGGTCGCGCAATGGCCAATATGTGAATACCCATGCCATCTGGCTCACCAGCAATCCTACGATCAGCGCGTATCCCCAGGTGCGACGAATCTGCTCGCTCTTCTGTCGCAGCACCTCCAGCGCCAGCGCGCTGCTCACCGCGCCTGCCGCCAGGACTCGCAACAGCACCGGCGCGCCCGATGCGCGGATGCTGTGGAACAACGCAAATGCCAGAAGATATGAAAGGAGCGCCAGCAGCCAGCGCGACATGCGATACAGGCGCGTGCCGGGGAAAAGGGCGTGATACTGCGCGATCAGGATGGCGGCCAGCAGAAACGCTAGCAACGCCGTGCTGCCGATCCAGAGGAGTGGGCTTTGCAGTGAATGCAACGTTGGAATGGCAGCCAACGTCAGCAGGCCGGGCAACGGCCAGTAGGAGAGGGTGTAAGGCAGGCCGGCGTGATAGGTGGGCGGATAGGAATGAACGAGAGCGTCGATGCCTAGGTAGATCGTAGCAGCGAGAACAATGCCAAGGAACCACGGCCCGGAAAAGGCGATCTGCCAGTTGACGACGGGCAAAATCACGTCGCGGCTGGGCAAGGCCACAAGAAATGACAAAAGCACGACGATCAGAACGAGCCCCACGATGATGCTGATCTGGCCGTAAGGGTGCATGACCCATCCTTTGCGGTGCGGTGAATGCTGGTTGCCATTCTAGCCGAGTGACGCATTTTGTCAAAGCCTTCGGCCTTCCTATAATCAGTGCTGAAACTCGATGCTGGAGGAGGCCGTTATGCTCGGATACGCTCTGCTTGGCCTGATCGTTGGCGCGCTGCTCAACCATGTCGCCACACGCCTGCCACGGCGCGAACCTCTCGGCGCGCTGCCCGAGTGTCCCGGCTGTCAGCGCCCGCATCACCCTCTGGAGTGGGTCGGTATCGTCGCCCTGCTCACCGGCCGGCGCCGTTGCCCGGCGTGCGGTTTCGTGTCTTCATTGCGCGCCCCCGCTGTCGAGTTGTTCACCGCTCTGCTCTTTGCTTATCTGTGGGGACGCTATGGACCGTCTACGCAACTGGCCCTCTTTTCCCTATACTCCATCGTTTTTATCCTGGTCGTGGTCACTGACCTGGAGCACCGCCTGATACTGCACGCAGTGATGCTTCCCGCTATCGCGTTTGCGTTGGTCGCCGCCTTTTTCCGAGACGATACGAGCTACCGGCTCCTGTGGTTCGGCGGCCTGCTCGGCTTCTTGCTGGTGTTTGCCATCTATCTCGCTGGCCCGCTCTTTGTGCGGCTCTGGGGGCGGGCGCGTGGGCAGACGGCGGCCGAGGTCCCGTTCGGTTTTGGCGACGTCACCCTGTCCACTTTCATCGGCCTGGCCGTCGGCTTCCCAGGAATTATCTTTGTGCTCTTTATCGGCTTTTTTCTGGGCGGCATCGCCGCTTTGGCGATCATTTTCTCCCGCCTCCTGCTGCAAAGGCGCTATACAGCGCTTACGGTGATCCCGTATGGCCCCTTCCTGGTTATCGGCGGCATGCTGATCCTCCTATATGGCCCGCAGATCATGGGGGCGTACCGCAGCGTATATCGCTAGATGGCTGGCGGTACTCGAGTCCTATTGACATAGAGCATCATAGTGATGTTTAATGTATCAATAAGAGCAACGGCGTGTCCGTCTCTGCATGTCTCTGTTTCCTGTCCACCTGCTCAGGCTGGGCGGAAGCGGGGGATTCCACCCACACAACTCACGCATGAGACGATCCATGCCGTGAGCCAAGAGATTGACTTGCATTTCCGGCGCGAGTATAATGCATGGGTCGGCGTCCGACGGCCTTGTTCTCCAGAATACTCGTCGCCTCAAGATGCCTGAGCGACCCTAGGGATCAATGCTTGTTCGAGAAAGCAGGGTGGTATGGCTCTAAGAGGAAACCTCAAGGATTTCAACCTCACACAGCTGCTGAATGTCATCAAGCTGGCGCGCAAGACAGGCGCCCTCACCTTGAGCGGTCCTCAGGGCGTAGCAGTCGTCTTTTTCAAAGAGGGGCGGCTTATCTATGCGGCGCGCGATGGACAGGAGACGCCGCTCACAACGATGCTCTTTCGAGCCGGCAGGTTGACGGAGGAGCAGGCGCGCACGATCCAGAAGCGCTCCGATGTAACCTCTGACAAAGAGCTAGGACTCTTGTTGGTGAATGTCGGCTATGTCTCGCAACGGGACATCCTGCAGAGTGTTCGGCGGAATATCCTGGACCTTGTGTATCCCCTTTTCACGTGGGAAGAGGGGCTTTTCCGCTTTGAGCCGAATGAGCTCCCCGCTGCAGACAAACTTACCGCGCCGATTGACCTGGAGAATGTGATTCTGGAGGGGAGCAGACGGCTGCGCGAGTGGGAGATGCTGCAAGACGAAATCCCTAGCATGGATGTCGCTCTCAAGTTCGTCAAGCGCCCTGAGGCCGATCTGCGCAATATCAGCCTGAGCGTCGAAGAGTGGCGCGTAATCTCCTTCATCGATCCGCGCAACAGCATCAAACAGATTGCCAAACAGACTGGTCTGACCGACTTTGAGATGCGCAAGATCGTCTATGGCCTGCTCTCTGCCGGCCTCGTTGAGTTGGTCATGCCCGCCGCGCCGGGCAAGTCGAAGCGAGTGGAGCCCCCCACTGCCACTCGTGCGCGACCGGAAGGCACGCTTGCCCCAGCTCCTATCAAACGCGGCCTCCTCCTACGCATCATTGATCGCATCCGACGGCTGTAGACAAGGAGCGGACGGCATGTCCGGATCACCAAAGGGGAACGATAGTACACCGCAATCCGTCAAAATGGTCATCACCGGCCCCTTTGCGGCCGGCAAGACCGCATTCATTCGTTCCATCAGCGAGATCGACGTGGTGTCCACAGAACGTCGCATCTCGGACGAGACCAAGTTCGTCAAGGATCAGACCACCGTCGCTATGGACTTTGGGCGCATCACTGTGGGCGACGATCTCAGATC
>JAIOAV010000013.1 GCA_019873665.1 Chloroflexota bacterium | reverse complement strand
ACGACGCTCTTCCGATCTCACAGGTGCGGCTTGGCAGCTGGCATCCCTTGCACGCGCTGTATGCCCTGATCGTTGATGATCACGATCTGCCCGGCCTGGATCTCCTCGATCTCCCGTGCGCCCACCGTCTGCAGGGCGCATGTCTCTGACGCCACCACCCAGCCGCCGTTCAGGCGACCCATGCAAAGAGGCCGAAAGCCCCAGGGGTCGCGCACCGCATAGAGCGTGTCCCGTGTGAGGATCGCCAGCGAATATGCGCCCAGCGCCTTGCCCATCATGTGGCGAATCCGCTCCAACCAGGTATCGCCCGGCGCGCCGGTCATGACCTGCAACATCACCTCGGTATCGCAGTAGGAAGTGAGGCCAAAGCCGCGCGCAAAGAGCTCCTGGCGCAGGTCCTCGGTGTTGACGAGGTTGCCGTTATGCGCCAACGCGATCGGCCCGAGTGCAGACTCGACCAACAGGGGTTGGGCACTGAGGCGACGCGAAGAGTCGGCTGTCGAGTAGCGCGTGTGCCCGATGGCTATGTAACCCTCCAGCGAGCGCAGGTTATCCTCATTAAACACCTGGGCGATGAGCCCCATTTCTTTGTGAAGGTTGAGGCGTCGCCCGTCAGACACAGCGATGCCAGCGCTCTCTTGCCCCCGGTGCTGGAGGGCATACAGGCCAAAGAAGGTGATACGCGCCGCGGCCTCACCGGGGGCATAGATGCCAAATACGCCACATGCTTCGTGCGGGTAATCATCCACGTGAGACACATCCAACGACATTTGATCCCTTCCCTTACATCAAGCTCTGGTCTGCGGCTACGATGTCGTCTTCCATTCTGGACTGATAGGCGGTGATACGCGCGCGGAGCGCGGGATCTGAGAGGGCCAGAATCTTGGCCGCTGCCAACGCCGCGCCTTCCGGCTCCAGCACCACGAGCGGCGCGACGCCGCTCGGCATCCGCAGCGAGGAATAGATGTCCGCGCCGGCAAAGGCCGATGATACCGGCGGGCAGGTGATCACCGGCCAGGGCGTATTGGCGTCCACCATTCCCCCCAGGGCGTTGGCGCGCCCCGCCACAGTGATCAGGACCACCGGCTCTTCAAGCTCCTCCAGGATCGCCAGCAGATGGCGCACGCTCTTGTGCGCGGAGGCCACCCGCCGCGTATAGCTGATGCCCAAGGCGTCCAGTTGCGCTGTGATCTTGTCCACATGTTCGAGATCGCTTTTCGATCCCATGATGATGACGACCCGTCCCGTCATGTCGGCTCCTTATTGCAGAAAGCGATCGGTGAGATCAGCGACCTGCTGGTACTTGGCGAATAGTTCCGCCAACCCTTGGTCAGTTACCTGCGGCATATTACGATAGACCTGCTTGTCCAGCATGCGGCTCTTGTCGCCGCCGGGCCAGATGCGCCACGAGTCGTTGTCTATGACATCGGCAACCACCAGATCGCCCGCGAGCGTCCTGCCAAACTCGATCTTGCAGTCCACCAGGGCCACATCCAGCGCCGCCCACGCTGCCTCCAGGACCTCGAACACGCGCCGCCCGGTGTCCCGCAGCATCCCGACCTCTGTTGCCGTAGCGATGCCCTGGGCCACGATCTCGGCGTCGCTGATCAACGGATCGTGCCGCGCGTCATCCTTGAGAAAGAACTCGACGCGCACCGGCTCAAAGCGCGTGCCTTCCGCGATCTCCGGATGGCGGCGGATGAAGGAGCCGGTGGCGATGCGCCGCATGACCACCTCCAGCGGAATCATCGTGCACCGCTTGACCAGATTGACATCCTCCGCTGGGCGCCCCACATAGTGTGTCGGCACGCCCGCGCGCTCCAGCAGCGCGAACACGTTGCTGGTGGTGCGACACGCCACTTTTCCCTTCCCAGGAAGCGTGTTGCGGCGCGCTCCGTCCCCCGCCGTGAGCCCGTCTTTGTGCACCAAATAGACCAGGTCGTCCTGCTCCGGGTGGGCATAGACGATCTTGGTCTTGCCTTCAGCCAACTTGGGGCCATAGATCATCGAAGCCATCTGTCGTCTCCTTCAACTCCTACTCTTGTGGGGTATCAGCCCATGATGCTGCACTCAGTGTCCCCGATTCGCTCTCTGATCATCTGCGCCAGAGCGCGGCTTCGCTCCGGCGCATCGCCCACGCCCGCGCCCTCTGTCAGGATGGCGCGCACCGCCTGTGGCGGCAGGTACGCTGTGATCGCGGGATCTGCCGCCAACAAGTCCAGCAGCGGGTTCTCTTGGCCGTGCTGGATGGCCGCCCACGCCGCCATGCTGTGCTCACGAATTCGCTCGTGCATCGCCTGCCGGTCAGCGCCTGCCCTGACCAGCGACATGAGGAGCGGTTCCGTGGCAGCAAAGGGGCCAAAGGTTGCCAGATTACGCTGGATCGCCTCTTCGCCGATGCGTAGCCCTCTCACCAGGGAGTGCAGGCGGCTGAGGATCTCATCCACAGCGAGAAAGGCGTTTGGCAGGATCACGCGGCGGTTGGCAGAGTCATCCAGCGTGCGCTCCAGGATGGAATGGGCCGCATTATTCCACGCTACATGGGGCAACTCGGCCACATAGCGCGACAGCGAGCAGATCGTCTCTGATCGCACCGGATTCCGCTTGAAGGGCATCGCCGAGGAGCCCACCTGCTGGCGGCCAAAAGGCTCCGCCATCTCACCGAATACCGGCGACTGCAGCACTCGGAGATCGAGCGCGAACTTGTACGCCGATTGCGCTATGCCCGCAAGAACGCAGAGTGCCTTATAATCTTGCTTTCGCGGGTATGTCTGCGTCGCCACGGGAAACGCCTCCAGCCCCAGCCGCGCCATGACGCGTGTCTCCATCTCGCGCGGCGTCATGCCGGTTCCCCCCAGGAGATGCGCATAAGAAGCAGAAGTGCCCACAGCCCCTTTGATCCCCTTGCCGCGCACGTTCGGCAGCATCTGTTCCACCGACTCCAGATCCTGCAGGAAATCCTGCGCGTATTGGCTCAGGCGATAGCCGACCGTCGTCGGTTCGGCCGGTTGAATGTGCGTATAGGCCATCACGATCCGTTCGGCCTCGGCGGCGATGCGCTCGGCCAGCGCGGCGAGCACGGCGCGCAGGCGGTGGCGGATCAGCAGTAGGCTATCGCGCAGGCGCAGCGCGTCGGCATTGTCCTCGATATCCATGCTTGTCGCGCCGAGATGGATGATGCCGCCGCCGACGGGGCACTGTTCCGCATAGGCGCGCACCTCAGCCATCAGGTCGTGATGCAGCTGCGCCTCGATCTCTTGCGCCCGCTCCCAGTTAATGTCATCCTGGTGCGCTTCCAGATCGGCCACCTGCGCCGCTGTTACCAGTCCCACTTCGGCCTGCACGCTGGCCAGCGCGACCCAGATTCGCCGCCAGAGCCGGCGCTTGTGCACCTCGCTCCAGATGCGGCGCATCTCATCGCTGCCATAGCGCCAGCTAAAGGGGGAGATATACTGCTCGTGCGTGTATTCCATCATAGCCCACCTCTATACAAATCCACGAGCGGCCCGGATGCCATTCTCAAAGAGAGGCATGCCCAGCCCACCCTTCTCGCCACGCGTCCAGCGAGGATGCTGGTATGGGTAGATGTGATCCTCCGGATGCGGCATCAGGCCAAAGACGTTGCCCGCTTCGTTGCAGATGCCGGCGATGTCATCCACCGACCCATTCGGGTTGGCCGGATAACCCGCCGCTGTCGCCACCGGCGCTGATGCCGACATATCAGCAGGACCGCAGGGTGCCACGTACCGCAGCGCCACCAGCCCCCTCACCCACAATGCCTGCCGCGTGGCCTCGTCCGGCACCGCCAGCCTCCCCTCACCGTGCGCGACCGGGCAAAAGATGTCCTGCGCCAGAGCGCGCGTAAAGAGGCAGCGGCTCCGATCTACGGCACGCAGCCGCACCCAGCGGCACTCGAAATGCCCGCGCCGGTTGAAGGTCAATGTAACCTGTTGCCGCGGCGCAGGGCCCGGCAAGTAGCCGGCCTTCACCAGGGCCTGAAACCCGTTGCAGATTCCCATCACCGGCTTGCCAGCGCGCACAAAGGCGTCGAGGTCGTCGCGAAAACGGTGGTAAAGGTCGCTCGCCCAGAGACGGCCCGCGCCAAGGTCATCGCCATAGGAAAAGCCGCCGGGGAGCACCAGCATCTGATACGAATCCAGCCGACGTTCGCCTGCGAGGAGCTGGTTGATGTGCACGATCTCCGGCGCGCCGCCCGCCAACTCGCAGGCGAGCGCCGCTTCGCGGTCGCGGTTCGTGCCGGGAGCGTGCATGATCATCACGCGGGGTGCGCTCATTCGCCGTCCTCCCCCTCATCCTGCAGATGGCCGCGCCACGCCTGCCGTAGCGTCGCCACGGGAAGCGCGAACAATATCGCACTGCCGTGGCAGCTCTGTACTGTCAGCGCCGCGCCGCCCACTGTGCCGATAGCGGCATGCGGCACGTCCGCCATGAGGCGCTCGAACTCGGTCGTATGATCCGCTGCCACTTCCACGATATAGCGCCCGTTGGACTCGGAAAAGAGTATGCACTCATCAGTCATTTGCTCTTCGCCGCATGGCACTTTCGCCAGCGATATGCTGGCGCCCAGGCCGCCTGCCAGCGCCATCTCTGCCAGCGCCACCACCAGGCCACCCTCAGAGCAATCGTGGCAGGCGCGCACCAGTCCCGCGACGATGGCGCGATGCAACGCCCGCGCCGTGGCTGGTCCCGCCGGTGCCATTCCCGGCGCTCTATTTCCCACCAGGCCCGCCAAGCGGTAGTAGTACGAGCCGCCCAGCTCATCTTTGGTCTCACCCAGCACGTAGAGCACATTCCCTGCCTGCTTCAGGTCCATCGTGCAGGTGACGCGCACGTCCAGCACAAGGCCGATGGCCGAGATCAGGAGCGACGGCGGAATGGCAACCTGCCGTCCAGTGGTGGTGTCGGTGTATTCGTTGTTCAGGCTATCCTTGCCGGAGATAAAGGGTGTGCCATAGTGCAACGCGCCATCGTAGCACCCCTTACAAGCACGCACCAACCCTCCCATCCGATCCGGCAGGAGCGGGTTGCCCCAACAGAAGTTATCCAAGATAGCGACATGCTCCGGGTCTGCGCCCACCGCGACGACATTGCGCACCGCCTCGTCAATGGCCGAAATCGCCATAGCGTATGGGTCAATCTCGCCGTATGCCGGGTTGAAGCCGCAGCCGAGAGCAATGCCACGCGCCGAATGGCGCGCATCCAGCGGTTTGAGCACCGCGGCGTCGGATGGGCCTTCGCTTCGCGCCCCGACGAACGGCTTGATCACCGTGCCACCCTGCACCTCGTGGTCATACCTGCGGACCACGTCCTCCTTGCTGCGCACGTTCGGGTGGGCGAGAATGCGCAGGAGCGCCGTGCCCAGCGCAGACCCGTTGGTCACCCGATGATCAGGCTCTGGATGCGATGGCGGCACCCAGATGGCCTGCAACGTTCGGCGCGGGATGCCGTGATGGAGAAAAGCCATTGCCAAGTCGGCGACCCGCTGATCGCCGTAATAGAGATGGAGACGACCATCGTCAACAAACTCGCCAATGACGGTCATCTCCACCGAGTAACCTTCGCAGATGCGGCGCAGCCGGGATTCGTTCTCCGGCGGCACCGCCAGCACCATCCGCTCCTGTGCCTCCGAAAGCCAGATCTCCCACGGCTGCAAGCCATGATACTTGAGTGGGACTCGTTCCAGATACACCGTGACGCCGATCTTCTCGCCCATCTCGCTCACTGCCGAAGAGAGACCGCCCGCGCCGCAGTCGGTGATCGCCGTATAGAGTCCCTCATCCCGCGCCACTAGGATCGCATCCAGCATCATCTTTTCCGTGATCGGATTGCCGATCTGCACCGCGCCGCCGGTTGTCTCGCCGGTCTCATTGGTCAGCTCGATGGAAGAAAAGGTGGCGCCATGCAGCCCGTCGCGCCCGGTGCGTCCGCCCAGCACGACGACGAGATCGCCCGGGCGCGCCTGGTGTCGGTGTCGGCCCTTGGGCGCGATGCCCACACAGCCGCAGTACACGAGCGGATTGGCGATATATCCCGGCTCAAACAGGATCGCGCCGTTCACCGTCGGGATGCCCATCTTGTTGCCGTAATCCTCGACGCCGCCCACCACGCCGCTGTAGATGCGGCGCGGATGGAGCACACCTTCCGGGATCTCTTCCGGCTTGGCGTCCAGCGGCCCAAAGCAGAGGACGTCGGTATTGGCGATGGGACGCGCCGATACGCCGATGATATCGCGCACGACGCCGCCGACGCCAGTGTTGGCGCCGCCAAAAGGCTCCAGCGCCGACGGGTGATTGTGCGTCTCAACCTTGAACGAAACCTCAAACTCGTCATCCAGATCAATGATGCCCGCGTTATCCACGAACGCCGAGCGCACCCACGGCGCGTTGATGGCGCGCGTGGCGGCCTGAAGGTAGCTTTTGATGAGGCCATCAATGCGCTCTGCGACGACGCCTTGCGCGGTGTGTTCGGTATACTCGACGATCCCCTTGAAGGTCTTGTGCACACAATGCTCGGACCACGTCTGCGCGATGCTTTCCAGCTCCACGTCAGTCGGCTCACGCCCTTCCTGGCGGAAATACGCTTGCACGGCGTGCATCTCGGCCAGGTCCAGCGCCAAGAGCCGCTCGCGGGAAAGGCGCAACAGCTCGGCGTCGTCCGATCGTGTCAGCGGGATAGACTCGGCGCGCGCCGCGCCGGACACCGGTGCCTGCCCCACGTGCGAGTGGAGCTGTCCCACGGCATAACGCTGGATGACGTCGTTGCAGAGGAGACGGCGCGCGATGATATGCACCTCTTCCGGGGATAGATCGCCAAAGAGGAGATAGCTTTGCGCCGTTGCCGCCGCGTGTAGCCCCGGGATGCCGAGCAGCGCGGCCCGCGCCAGCAAGTTGCCGGCGACGCTATCGGTCACCCCCTGCCGCAGCTCGACCTCGACACGCACCGCCCCAGAGGGTGCCGCGACTGGCTCTGCAGCCAGCGCCCACCGTGCTTCTTGCGTGATCGGGTCGGCCAGCAGTTCATCGCAAAGGCGCGTCACCTCTACATCCGATAGGTCACCACGCAGGAAATACAGCTCTGCCCGCTCCACATGCGACACCCCCGTCACGCCCAGCGCAGCGATGTCGCTCAGCAGATAGGCGCGCGGCATCTCGCCGGGCAGCGGGCGCACCTCGATGCGATAGATCCGATCCGCGGCTTGGCGTGCCGCGGCTCCTTGCGTCTCCTGGGATGGGTACGACATCAGGGCGTCACCTGGTAGTTCGGAGCTTCTTTGGTGATGATCACGCTATGGGGATGGCTCTCGATAAAGCCGGCGTTACTGATGCGCACAAATCGCGCCTTGGCGCGCAGCTCTGCCAGGCTGGCAGCGCCCACATACCCCATGCCGGAGCGAAGGCCGCCCATCAACTGGTGGATCACAGTAGCGAGAGCGCCTTTGTAGGCAACGCGCCCCTCGATCCCTTCTGGCACAAGCTTGCCGCTGGAACGATCGGACCCGTCATTGCCGCCGCTGATCTCGACCTGTCCGCTAGCGTAACGATCGCGGCCATAGCCGCCGCGCATGGCGCCGATGGAACCCATGCCGCGATATTCCTTGAAGCGTCGTCCCTCATAGATGACCACCTCGCCAGGGCTTTCTTCCACACCGGCCAGCAGGCTGCCCACCATGACCGCGCTTGCGCCGGCAGCGATCGCCTTGACGATGTCTCCCGAGTAACGGATGCCGCCATCGGCGATGATCGGCACGCCTTTTTCCGCCGCGGCCCGCGCGCAGTTCATGACAGCGGTCAACTGCGGCATGCCCACACCCGCGATGACGCGTGTCGTGCAAATCGAACCGGCCCCAACACCCACCTTCACGGCATCCGCTCCCGCCTCGATGAGGTCAAGGGTGCCCTCGGCAGTAACAACGTTGCCGGCAACGATCGCAACATCGGGGAACAGCTCGCGCAGGCGACGCGTCGCCTGTAACACCATCTCCGAGTGGCCGTGAGACGTGTCAATCACCAGCACATCCACACTGGCTTGCACCAGCGCCTTAGCGCGGTCCAGCATATCGCGTCCCACGCCGATCGCCGCGCCGGCCAGCAACCGCCCGTTTTCCTCCTTGGTGGCGTTCGGAAAGTCGCGCTTTTTCTGGATATCTTTGACGGTGATCAGGCCCTTGAGATAGCCATGCTCGTCCACAAGGGGGAGCTTTTCAATGCGGTGCCGGTGCAGGATATTCTGCGCCTGTTCCAATGTGGTGCCCAGCGGCGCCACCACCAAGTTTTGGGATGTCATAAAGTCAGAGACCGGGCGGGCATCATCCTCCGCAAAGCGGATATCCCGATTCGTTAGAATGCCGACCAATCTGGGCCCCTCTACGATCGGCACGCCGGAGATGTGATAGTGCGCCATGATGTTCTTTGCCTGGCCCAACGTCGCCGTCGGGGGCAGCGTGATCGGGTCTACGATCATGCCTGACTCAGAACGTTTGACCTTGTCCACCTCCGCTGCCTGCGCTTCGATGGAACAGTTGCGATGGATGATGCCCAGCCCCCCCTCCCGCGCCAGGGCGATTGCCAGGCGCGCATCGGTGACCGTGTCCATGGCTGCCGACAAGAGGGGTATGTTGAGGCGCACGTGTGGTGTGAGCTGCGTGGAAATGTCGACATCCGCGGGAAGAACGGACGATCGTCCCGGAACCAGTAGCACATCATCAAACGTCAGGGCCTCTACCCACTGGGAATCACCCGTGGTCATCTCTCCTCCTCCATCTCGCCAACCTGTGGCCCAATGTAACGCAAAACGCCCCCTCTGTGGTCGTCGGACCGCGATCAGAGGAGGCACCTCTGCCTGTATGCTGCTCTACCTTTCATGTTCATTCTACCAGAATCAGCGTAAAGATGCAAAACAGATTTTCGCCGGAATCGAGTAGGTGATACAGCGGTAACAAATGGGGAGGCGCCGCGGCAGATCTGCCGCGGCGCCTCCCCGCCCCGACTTGTATATGCTAAACGGAGGAGCCTCTAGTCGTTGTCACTGATCGAGAGCGTTGCCGTGCTTGGCGTGCCCAGACCAGCATTCACGGGGTTACTAAGCACCAAGTGCAGCGACTCGCTCCCCTCTTTGAGGGTATCGTCGAGGATCGTAACCGTGAATGTGACGCTGGTCTGTCCTGGCGCAAAGGTAAGCGCGCCGCTCGTCGCCACATAGTCCAGCCCTGCTGTCGCGGTGCCGTCACTCGTGGCATAGTCCACACGCACCTCATAGTCGGATGCAGCGCTCAGCTTGACGGTGATCAGCGCTGCGCCTGCATTCTCCTTGGCGCTGTAAAAAGCGATGCTGAACTTGACCGAGTCGTTGTCGGTGATATTGACGGCAGCGGTGGATGGGGTGCCGAGGCCCGCGTTTGTCGGGTTCGCCAACGTTACCAGGATCGTCTCTGTGGCCTCCGCGAGGGTGTCATCCAAAACCGCCACATTAAAGCTCTTGCTGGTCTCACCTGGCGCGAAGATCAGCATCCCGCTGGTGGCGACATAGTCTGCGCCAGCGATGGCCGTGCCATCCGCCGTGGCATAATCCACCGACACGGCATATTCGGATACGGCGCTCAGCTTGACGGTGAGCACAGCTACGCCGGCGTTCTCCTTGATCGTGTAACTGCTCAGGCTGAACCTGATCGTGTCATTATCGAGAATGGTCAGAGTCGCCGCCGCCGGTGTACCGAGGCCTGCATTGACCGGATTGGCCAGCGCGAGCTTGATAGTCTCGCTGGCCTCCGCTATCTGGTCGGCCATGATCGGCACACTGAATGTCTTGGCTGTCTCGCCTGGAGCAAAGCTGAGTGTGTCACTTGTCGCCGCATAGTCTTGGCCAGCGAGCGCCGTGCCATCGCTGGTGGCATAGTTCACGCTGACGGTCAAGTCAGATGCGGCGCTGAGCTTGACAGTGATCACCGCCTCGCCCGCACCCTCTCTGACACTGTATGAGGCGACGCTGAATTTGAGCGTGTCATTATCCACGATGGTCAATGTCACCGCGGTTGGCGAGCCGAGTTCAGCGTTCACCGGATTGGAGAGCGCCAACAGGATCGTCTCGTCTGCTTCGGCAGCGACGTCATCGGCTATGGGGATCAATAGCGTCTTGTTCTTTTCGCCGGGAACAAAGACCAACGTCCCAGCGATCGGCGTATAGTCCATACCCGCCGTAGCAGTACCGTCGCGTGTCGCATAATCCACACGCACCTCATAGCTCGAAGCCGCGCTGAGCTTGACATTGATCACGGCTTCACCGCCGTTCTCCTTGACGGTGTAATAAGCAAGGCCAAAGCTGAGAGCGTCGTTATCGTCCAACGTGAGGGTGGACATAGCCGTGCCCAGCGTCGCATTGGCCGGATTGCTGAGCGCGAGCGATACCGTCTCGTCCGCTTCGGCGATCAGATCGTCCAAGATAGAAACAACGAAGGTTCGGCCTGTCTCGCCGGGCGCAAAGACCAGCGTGCCGCTCGCCGCCACATAATCCGCACCGGCGGTGGCAGTTCCATCTTGCGTGGCAAAATCCACCGCCACCGGGAACTCGGATGCGACGCTGAGGCGCACACTGACTGTCGCCGATGCGGCGCTTTCGTTGACATAGATGTAGCTGCTGGCGAGGCGAACCACCGGCGGCGGATCATTGTCAGCGATCGTGACGACCGCAGCGGATGGCGCGCCAAGGAGCGCGTTCACCGGATCGCTCAGCGTCAGGGTAAAGGTCTGGTCCTCCTCGTCGTAAGTGTCATCCTTGACCGGCACCGTGATCGTCTGCCGCGCCTCACCGACGGCAAAGGTGAGCGTGCCACTTGCCGCCGTATAGTCCTTGCCGGCGAGCGCTGTGCCGTCGCTGGTGGCATACTTGACGGTCGCCTCGCGTTGCGCCGGCTCGCTCATAACCACGTCAATGATGGCGATGCCTACGCCCTCGTCCACGGTATAGCTTTCTGTCTCGAACGTCACAGGATAATTCACCGGCATATCGGCCAGCGCGCGCTTGTCATAGCTCAAGCGGAAGGGCGCGCCGCTGCAATGCGTCGTCACCCATTCCACCAGCCCGCCGCTGACGCCAAGCTTCAGGTTGGGGTAATACATCTTGCTGCGGGCGTTCGCCGTCAGCAGCGATTCCGCCGAATCCCAGCCGCCGCCGACGTAACGCCGCAGCCAGAGGCTGCCATTCTCTTCCCACGCCACCCATCCCTGTCCATCATCCGCCTGTGTGATCGAGGGCCACGCCCCCTTGCCTAGCTCCGTTGGCTCACTCCATGAGATGCCATCATCGCTGCGTCGGAAGTAGATCTTTCCGCTCTGCGCGTATGTCAGATACAGTTGTTCGCCAACGCCCGCGAGCGAGAACCCTGCCTCGGCGATACCGTAGGCAGTGTAGGAGGACAACTCGACCGGCGCGCTCCACGTCTCGCCGCCATCCGTCGAGTGCAGCGCCAGAACGCGGTAGGCGGTCATCAGGCCAAAGAAGGCGGGCTCCGTTGCGCGCACGGCCAGGAAGAGACGGCTGCCCTTGGCGTGCAGCGCCACGTAGCGGGTGCGTTGACTGCCAGCCGAGACAGCGGACACCTGGCGCAACGGCGCCCAGGTCTGGCCGCCATCTGCCGATGAGGTGTAGTAGACAGAAGGCCCGTCGCCATTGCTCGCTACGACAAGATGTAGCCGACCGGTCGTCGCGTCGTAGTAGAGCGTCGGGTGTGCGGTGCTGTAGGCGCCGCCGAGCAGCACGACCGGCTCTGACCACTCGGCGCCACCTGCCAGCGCTTTGCGCGTGAACCAGGTGCGAGGATTGGCCGATCCCTCTTTGCTGGTGAATGCCAGATAGAGGTAATCGCTGTCGGCGGCCAGCGCCGTCTGGCCCGTCTCGGCATTGGCCGCGAACACGACCATAGGTGACTCCCAGGTTACGCCATCCGCCGATACGGTATAGAGCACCTGGTTGCCGCTTTGCCACACCCAGTGTAGCATGCCGCCATCATCGCGTACGAGCTTGCGCGCGCTAGGGTAGCCAGTCGCTGATAGAGCATCGGCAAAGAGGCCGGTCGGTGGCATGGTAGGTGAGGTGTCGCCCTCCACAGCGCGACGCGCATTGATGCGGCCATGCCCAAAAAAGTCGTCCACGCCGGCGGAACCGAGATCCTCTGCCGTCGCTTGCAGGATGTTCCATACGTCGCGATTGGTGCGGCTCGGCAGTTGCGCGAAGAGGAGCCCGGCAAGTCCTGCCACATGCGGGGCAGCCATCGAAGTGCCCGAGTATGTACCATAGGTGTCTTTGCCCGCTGCATCGCGCGGTGTCGAAGAATAGATCAGCTCACCGGGAGCGGTTACCGCGATATAATCCGGGCCATAGTTGGAAAAGCAAGAGTGCCAGTCCTCGCTGTTGCTGGCGGCCACGGCAAGCGCGTTGGCATAGGCGGCGGGATAGACAGGCGTGGCGTCGCCATTGTTCCCCGCAGCAGCGACGACCAGCGCCCCCTTGTTCCACGCATAGTTCACGGCCTCTTCCAGGGCCGTCCCGCCAAAGGCAGCGCCGAGGCTGAGATTGATCACTCGCGCGCCGCTATCCGCCGCATAGATGATGCCACTGGCCACTTTGTCCAGCGTGCTGCTCCCCGTACTATCTAGCACCTTGACCGGCATGATGCGGCAACGCGGACATACGCCCACCAGGCCCTGCGGGTTGTCAGTCGGCGCAGCGGCGGCGATCCCCGCCACATGCGTGCCGTGAAAATGATCGTCCATCGGATCGGCATCGTTGTTGAAGAAATCCCAGCCATAGACATCGTCCACATAGCTGTTGCCGTCGTCGTCCACGTTATTGCCGGGCACCTCGCCCTTTCGCTTCCAGAGGTTGGGCCACAGCTCCGAGTGCTGATAGTCCACGCCAGTATCCACTACCGCGATGACCACCGACGGATCGCCCGCGGCGATCTGCCAGGCGGCAGGTGCTTCGATCCTCTGCGGCGCCCACTGGTTTGCCAGGCCGGGATCGCTGACTTGAAGCGTGTGCATGATGTAATTTGGCTCGGCGAACTCCACCTCTGGCAACTGCTGCAGCACCTTGACCGCCTCCTCGACGGCAAGGCTTTCCGGCAGCCTCAAGACCTGGACACGCAACGGCTCAATCTCGTGCACACGCGAGAGCCGCTGTCCCTTAAGGATCTCGTGAAGCTGGCTGGGCCCAACCGTGTCGCGGAAGCGCACCAAGATCTGGTCAGGGACATACGCGCCAACCGGAGGAAGTTCGGCACGATCCTTGAAGGGCGAGGTATCATCCGCCTGTACGGGGAGGGTGCCCGTCAGACACAGGAAGAGAAGGAGGGCAGTTATCAGGTGTCCCCAGGGACGTTGATGGGAGTGGCTGGAATGCATGGCACACCTCCTGCCGCAATGGTAGAACATGGGAGCGCTTTGCTTTGACGGGACGAACTTATACAGTCCTCACAGATGGCTGGCAAACGCTCAAAAGGCAAACGCCTCACCAGAAGCGCGCCCATCAAAGCGACATTACGTTCAGTCTCTGCCAGTATATGGGCCGCTCAGAAGCACGTCAATAGGTAAAAGGGCACAAAGGGGAGCGTTCGCCGAATGGCGAGCGCGGGCATTACGGGTGGTCGGAAAGAGGAGCCGAGGTGGGCGTTACGGCGAGCTCGCTGGCCAACACTTGCCGCGTCATGACGTACCAGTCGCGGATGGTGCGGAAGCGGTCTCCGGCATTGATCATCGGCGCAAGTTGCACGTTGCGCACCCGGTTCGAAAGGGCATAGTGATAGATGGGGGAATAGAGCAAGAGAGCGGGCACCTCTTCCGCAAAACGCATCTGAAACTCGTCATAGAGCCGTTTGCGCGCCTGCACATCTCCATTGAGCCGACCATCCTCCAACAAGAGGTCAATCTCCTCGCTGTGCAGCCTGCTCAGGTTCTGCCCAGGATCGGCAGCCTGTGTAGAGTGCCAGAATGGATACGGGTCGGGATCTATCGGCAAGGAGCGCATCTCATAGAGCACTGCCTCGAATTGACGTGGCCGCAGATGATCGCGGATCAGTGTCGCCACTGGCACCGCTTTCACCTCAGCGACGATGCCCACTGCCGCCCATTGGCGCGCCAGCTCTTGGGCCACCTCTACATGCGTCGGGTTGTCGTCGGTCAGCAGGTTGAAGACGAGCTTCTGGCTCCCTTTAGTGCGCGCGGTGGCATCTTCCTGCTCCTGCCATCCGTGCTCGGTGAGCAGTCTGGCCGCCTGCGCCGGGTCATATGTATAGTGTGGCACGTCGGCGTCATACGCCCAGGAATGCGTGGGAATGGGGCTGTCTGCCACCACTCCCTGGCCGCGCAACAACTGATCAACCAGCTGCTGGCGGTCTGTGGCGTAGAGCAGCGCTTGCCGCACCGCCCGATCCGCAAAGAGTGGCGACTCTGTGTCGAAAAAAACCGCGGTATAGCCGGCCAAAGGGGCGGAGTGAAGCGTCAGGCTGGCATCCTGTAATACTTTGGGCAGATCATCAAGCAAGACTCGGCTAACGCCATCCACCTTTCCCTCACGATACGCCGCGAGGGCGGTGTATTCATCCGGATAAAAAACGAACTGCAGGCGGTCCAAATAAGGCTGGGGACGATAGTCGTAGGGATTCCGCTCCAGCACGAGGCGTTCCTCGTTCATCTCTCTATAGCGAAAACTACCCGTGCCGACAGGGGCAAGATTGAACGGGTGCGAGGGAAGATCTGCGGCCGAAACGCCGGACAAGATGTGCTCGGGCAGAATGCCTATCGTGGCATAGCTGGCAAAAGGCGCGAATGGTTGCGGCAGCGTAAAGCGGACAGTGTATGTATTGAGCTGATCAACGGCTACATCGCGCCAGAAGGCTGCCAGCTCGGCGGGCCCGCGATAGTCAGGATCTTGGATCGCGTGGATAGTGAACAACACATCCTTGGCCGTAAGGGGCGCGCCATCATGCCAACGGGCATCATCTCGCAGATAGAATGTATAGATCAATCCATCTTCAGAGACATCCCACCAGCGTGCCAGATTGCCCTCGATGTTCCCGTGCGCGTCGCTTTGTGTGAGCCCATCGAATAGCAGATAGCACAGATCGCGATCCACCTCATTGTAGAGGCTCAGAATCGGATTGAGGTATAGCGGGGCACCAACGATCCCTTCCGTGTAGGTTCCGCCGGCCTGTGGCACGAAAGCAACAGACCGTGTGCTTGCGATGTACCACACCGCCAGAACAAGGAGGAAGACAATGAAAAGGAGAAGGGCTTGCCAGCGAATCTTGCTCACCACCCTGAACTGGACAGGATATCCATCATCCGCGGGTTACACGGCCATTCCGGCAAGGCTGAGATTGTGCCGATCGGCCGGTCGCCGCGCACACGGGCCATCTAGCGGCCAACCAGCGCGCTGACGACGGATGCCACCACAAAGATCACAATAAGCGCAATGGTCAGGTTGAAAACAGTGCGCTCTACGCCGCGCCGCGTTCGATAGACCGAAGCCTCGCTGCCGAACATGCGACTGAGGCCGCTGCCTTTGCTTTGCAGCATCAGCAAGATGATCAGCCCGATCGAGACGATGATCTGAATGATGTTGAGATAGATGGTCAACCGGAACCTCCGCAGATAAGGCTAGTGAACGCCAGACAAGCATAATACCGTCAAATTACATATTATATCACACCATGGCCTGTTAGGCAAACACGCGCGGCCTCATGGCCTCGTCTCGGCCTGGCGTCGTTCGGTCCAAAGGTCGGAATGTGGTAATGCACATCGCCCTTTGGCTATCGGCGCAGGCGATCACGCTACCCCCGCTGCGCTGCCACAAAAGCGACCCGCGTCTGCCACGAGATCACCTGCTGCGCGAGCTGCGTCTCAAAGATGCGCCGCACCGCCGCCAATTCCGCGACTGAAAGATGGCGCAGGAGATGCTGCGCGTAGGTGAAGCGTCTTCCTTCTGTCTTGACAGCGAACCAGCGCTCCAGCAGCGCGGGCGTGACTCGCGTCTGGCTGGTGTCGGTCTCGACGCTGACGGTGCCTACCAGCCCTGCTTCATCCAGCGCGCGGCGGAGATCGTCAACATCCCAGTTCACCATCGGGTCCTCCGTCACCGCGTAGATCGCCTCCTCTGCAGCGATCAGGCGCTCACGTAGCCCGGCCTCGGCTTTCAGATCGACGAGCTCGTATAAGCGTTGTGTGTGGCGGGGCACAACTTCGGCCAGATGGAGCCGGCCCTCGTCTGCAACCCAGGGGACCAGCGCCTTGAGCGCTGCCGCCTTGTCCGGCAGGCGCGTAAGACTGTTACGCCCGATGATGGCATCAAAGCGCACATCTTGCTCGCCACGCGCGGCCAGCAGGTCGGGCAGCGCGAAGATGTTGCCCACCAGGACAATCGGCCGCTCCAGTTCGGGGAAGCGTGCCATCTGCTCGCGCAATGCCTGCGCCGTCTGCTCATCAGCAGCCAGCGTCCAGACACCCCCTTCTGGGACGTGGCGCATCGCTTCCCAAGTCAGGAGGCCGCTGCCGGCGTTGAGGTCGAGCACCAGGTGATGTCGTTGCAGCGCGGCGGCCGCAAAGATACGGTCGCGCATCTGTCCCAGTTGTTCGCCCACCCCGCTGATCACACGCTGCAGCCAGCGGTCGCGGGCGCGATCCTGCGGTGATGTCGTCAGCACCTCTGGCGGCGCCAGCGCCTCTCCCTCCACCATGGCCGCCAGTTGCGCCTCGCGTCGGCGGGCAACCTGTTCTTTGAGGCTCCTCTCGTAGCCCTGAGAGGATGGCTCGTAGAACACCTTCCCTTGCAGGCTGCTAGGAAGGTACTGCTGTGCCACCCAGTGATCTCGATAGGCGTGGGGATAGAGGTACCCTTCGCCATGTCCAAAACCATCATGATCCCGGCTAGCGTCCTTGAGGTGCGTCGGAATCTCGTCCTGCTGCTCCTTCTCGACGGTCGCCAGCGCATCGAAAAAGGCCATCGTCGAGTTGGACTTGGGGCATGTCGCCAGGTAGAGCGCGGCCTCCGCCAGGTGAAAGCGGCCCTCCGGTAGCCCCACACGATCGAACGCCTCGGCGCATGCGGTTACGACCTGGATCGCATGCGGATCGGCCAGACCGACGTCCTCACCCGCCAAGATGATCATGCGGCGGAAGATAAAGCGCGGGTCCTCGCCGGCATACACCATCTTGGCCAGCCAGTAGAGGGCGGCGTCGGGATCCGATCCGCGCAGGCTCTTGATGAACGCCGAGATGGTGTCATAGTGCACATCCCCCTCTTTGTCATAGAGGACGGCCTTTCGCTGGATAGACTCCTCAGCCACAGCCATATCTACCACAATCACGCCCTCAGCGTTGGGCGGCGTTGTCTCCACCGCCAACTCGAGCGCGTTGAGCAGGCTGCGCGCGTCGCTATTCGCCACCCTGACGAGATGATCCAGCGCCTCCGGATGCACGTCAACCCGTAGATTGCCATAGCCGCGCTCCTTGTCCTGGAGCGCGTTCAGGGCGATCTTGCGAAGATTCTCCTCTGTGAGCGGCTTGAGCTGAAAGACGCGGCTACGGCTCACCAGTGGCGGGTTCACGGAAAAGTAGGGGTTCTCAGTGGTGGCGCCGATGAGGATGACGGTGCCATTTTCCACCCACGGCAAGAGCGCGTCCTGCTGCGCCTTGTTCCAGCGATGCACTTCGTCCACAAAGAGCGTGGTGCGCTGGCCGTGCATGCCACGGCGCTCCCTGGCAGTCTCGATGGCATCGCGGATATCCTTCACGCCGGCAAGCACCGCATTGATGGTGATAAAGTGGCTTTTGGTGGTGTTGGCGATCACCATCGCCAACGTCGTCTTGCCGGTGCCCGGCGGCCCGTAGAAGATGATGGAGGAAAGCTGATCCGCCTGGATAGCGCGGCGCAGCAACCGTCCCGGACCCACGATGTGCTCCTGGCCGTAAAATTCATCCAGCGTGCGTGGGCGCATGCGGGCTGCGAGGGGGGCTTCTTTCCTCAGTTGTTCATCGCGATAAAAGGCAAAGATATCCTCTGGCATAGGCGTCTCACGGCAGAAAACGTGTGCTGGTGATTATACCACCAAGTGGCGCTGTCTTCAATCGTCATGTGCGCGCTCGTATCCGGCGGGCATCATGGGATATCCTTGACAGTCACCGCGACCCGCATACACTACCTATAGCCTGAACAGCCTAGCTGATGAGGAGGAATTCATGCACAGAACCGGTTCCCGCCTCACCTTTCGCGAGATGGACTTGGCGATCTTTCAGGGGCGCGATCCTGGCGGCGTCCTCTGGCAACCGCGCCTCGAGTTCTGGTACAGCGTGAACAAGAAGCGCGGCACCCTGCCCGCGCACCTGCGCGATGCCAGCTTGCTCGATGTCTATGACTATTGCCACGCTTCCGTCCGTTACTTTGGCCGTGCGCTTCGCTCCCGCTACAAAACGACGCAGTATCGCGAGGAGCGTGTGACGGGCAACAGCGTGCGGCGCTTCTGGGAGACGCCGGTAGGCACGATCAGCGACGTGCTTACTGCGGATGAGTGGGGCCTCTCGCACTATCAGACCGAGTATCGGCTCAAGACTCCGGCTGATTTCCGTGTGCTCGAGTATATGCTCCAGGATGAAGAGTGGTACTGGGATCAGACGGCGTATGAGGCGGACCTGGCACGGGTCGGCGACCGCGGCGCGCCGCAGTTCTACTTTCGCCGTTCACCCCTGCAGGGGCTGTTCATCGAGAATATGGGCTTTGAGGCCACCATCTACCTGCTCCACGACCAACCAGAGGTGATCCACCACTATCTGGAGGTTCAGGCAGAAGCGGATAACGCCATGTACGATCTGCTGTGCCGCTGCCCGGTACGAATCCTCAACCTCGGCGAGAACATAGACGCTCATATGGACCCGCCGACGCTCTGGATGCGGTATCACATCCCATACTATCGCCGGCGCGTTGCCCAGCTCAAAGCGGCAGGCAAGTACGTTCACATCCACATTGACGGCGCGATGCGGCCACTCCTCCCGTATCTGCGGGAATGCCCCTGGGATGGCATCGAGGCAGCCACGCCAGTACCGCAAGGGGATGTGACCATTGACGAGATCAAGGCAGCCCTGGGCGATCTCGTGCTGCTGGATGGCATCCCGGCGGTCTATTTCCTCTCCTACTTTCCCGAACAGGTGCTCCGCGACTGCGTCGCGCGCCTGGTGGAATGCTTCCATCCCCGCCTGGTGCTGGGCATTTCCGACGAGATCCCGCCAGACGGCGACATCGAGCGGGTGCGCAAGGTGGGCGAATGGGTGCGAGATATGGCGTGATGATCACCAGGCGCTGGACTAATGAAGGAGAGGACCGTGTCTGATAAAATCGGCATTGGCGTGGTGGGCCTGGGAGGCCGTGGTCTCTATCTGGGTGAGGCGTTCGATGCTGACCCCCGTGCGGCGCTGGTGGCGGCGTGTGACCTGAATCCACAGCGCCTGGCGCATGCACGCCACGTCTTTGCGGGGCGTGACGTCGCCTATTACGAGCGCTTGAGCGATATGCTGGCCGACCCGCGAGTGCAAGCGGTGGTCGTGGCAACGAACGACGCAGCGCACGGCGCGAACGGGCTGGAGATACTCTGCGCGCGCAAGCACCTGTTTCTGGAAAAGCCGATGGCACAGACCATCGAAGAGTGCGACGCCATGATCAAGGCGTGGCGCGGCAGCGGCGTGGTGTTCATGATCGGCCTGGAGCTGCGCTACTGCTCGCTGTGCCAGGAGATGAAGGCGATTCTGGAACGCGGGGACGTCGGCGAGGTCAAGATCGCCTATGCGGTGGATAATGTCTCGGTGGGAGGCAACTACTATTACCATGATCGCCGCCGTCGCCGCGACTATATTATCAGCCTGATCTTGGAAAAGGGCACCCACACGCTGGATCTGATGAACTGGTTCATTGGCGCGCATCCGGTGCGTGTCTATGGCGAAGGCGGATTGGACGTCTTTGGCGGCACTGCGCCCAACGACAAGCGGTGCGCGGACTGCGTTGATGCGGCGACGTGTCCCTACTTTGTCGCGCCGACCGGTTTTCAGATGGACTATGGGCAGGTATTGCACATGAAGGACGATTTCTGCGTCTATGCCCAGGAGTGCGACGTCCACGACAACTCGGTGGTGACCGTCCGCTACGATAATGGCGCCAAGTTATCCTACATCGAGTGTCACTTTACCCCCGACTATAATCGCGAGTTCACGCTGATCGGGGACAAAGGGCGGATGTATGGCTTTTACAACAACGAGCAGGAATTCCGCATCGAGTTGACATATCGCCATGCGCAGAAGAAGGAAATCTTATATCCGCCCAAGCGGGAAGGCGGGCACGGTGGTGGCGATCCCATGATCCAAAATGAGTTCCTCGCGCGCGTCTTGCGTGGAGTGCCCGCCTGTCCGGGCGTTATCGGCGCACGCGACAGCGCAGCCATCGCCATCGCCGCGGCACGTGCCATCCACGAAGGCCACCCGGTGGATATCCCGCGCGCCCCCGCGATGTGTGAGGATTAGAGACACAAAAGCCGCCCCTCATGATCCACCAGGGGCGGCTCTTGGTTGATGGCGGCAGAGCAGACCTAATCTCTCTGGCCCTCAACCACGACGGTGATCTCTGGCACGAGATCAGACATGAGCTTGACGGGCACCCTATACGTGCCAAGTTCGTGAATCGGCTGTTCGAGCATCACCTTGCGCTTGTCCACCGGCTGACCCAATTCCATCTCCAGACCAGATGCGATGTCGCTGCTGGTGATGGAGCCGTAGAGCTTGCCTGTCTCGCCTGCCCGCGCCGTGAACTTCAGGACAAGCGTAGAAAGCCGCTCGGCAAGGTGGCTGGCACTAGCCTTCTCCTGCGCTTCTTTACGTGCTTCGGCATTCTGCTTTTCCCTGAACTCCTTCAGGAGGCTGGGCGTCGCCGGCACCGCCAGCGCGCGTGGGATCAGATAGTTCGCCGCGTATCCGTCGGCGACGGACTTGATGTCGCCTGCTTTTCCCAATCCTTTGACATCTCGCTTAAGCAGTACCTTCATGGTTGTATTTATCCTCGCTTTCAGAATGGTCGGGACGATAGCCAGAAACGGTAAGGCAGTTATATGTCTGCCACACAAGCCAGAAGACCTGCTTGAGATTTTATCACAATTTGCGGCAGAAGGAAATCGGCTCAAGGGTGTGCGCCATAATGTGCGGCGCAGGCAAGGTGAGACGCTGCCAACGGAGAGGGTGGGCAACCGGGGCTGTCATAGCAAGTCGCGCAGCAATCCCCTGCTAGCTAAGCAGGATATTTCTGCGGTCGCTTCGCTCCCCTGCAATGACACGAATGCTCCAAGCTATGCACGATCACGCAATTTCCGATTAACTTTTCCCTCAGTGGGCAACGCCACTCACCTGCTACTTTCCAGAAGCTCCTGCGTATAGATTCCGGGGATTTGGCTCAGCAGACAAAACGGGCCAGATGGAAAGGGGACAAGATGAGTGAGGGAAGAGTGGTAACGGTGCGCGGCGAGCTGGCCGGGCTGATCTGGTTTGCAGGTTGGCTATTCACCATCGGATTTGCGCAGATAGTCGGGTGGAAGATTCTGCTTGCGTTGGTCGCATGGCCCTATTACCTGGGTGTGGCCGCGCGCTAGTCTTGCACACGGTCGGTTGCCCTAGGGCCATGCCCGAGTACAATGGCGTGCATCTTGCAGACATCCATTGCGGGGAGGCTTATGTCCACTGCTTATCTGGCCCTAGGGTTGACCATCCTTTCGAATGTTGTCTATCATCTCGTGCAAAAGCTGACGCCAGCGGCTGCGAACCCGATGTTGACGCTGGCCGTCAGCTATCTCGTGGCGGCAGCAACCTGCGTGGCGCTGCTGCCATTGTTCCCGCTGCGTGTCGGCGTGGGGGTCGCCCTGCGTCAGCTCAACTGGGCCAGCGTGGGCCTGGGCGTGGCGATCGTTGGTCTGGAGCTGGGTTTTCTCCTCGCCTATCGCGCCGGGTGGCCGGTCAGCCTGGGGCCGATCGTCACCAGTGTAGCCGTCACCCTCCTGCTGCTGCCGGTGGGTTTGCTGGTTTTCAAAGACAAACTCACCCCGCTGAACATCGTCGGCATCCTGGTGTGCATCGTCGGCCTGTGGCTGGTGAACTACCGCTAGAAGGACTTGGCGTCCTGTCCCAAAAGACAGGACGCCAAGCTGAAGAGGGGGAGGGGATATCGCTATTGGGTCCAGTTTAACGTGAAGGAGACGGGCCACCCGTCGAGATAGTTGTAAACTTGCACGACCAGCGTCGTCGCATCAGCGCTGCTGTACGAGAACTCGAATACGCCGGGCTCTCCATCGGCTTTCGGCTCGCCTCGCCCGGAAAAGCCACCGTAGCTGTAGACGTTTAGCCCAAAGGCGCTGCTCGTTACTGTGTCGGCTGGCGAGTAGCGGAGCTCAACGGTCAGTTTGACCTCATCGCCCGGGTAAGCGATCTCGTACATCACAAAGGCTCCGGCTGGATTACCTATCAGCGTACCGCCATGCTGGCCACTGCCGGCGACAAGCGTAGTCTCCACAGCTGCCGGCGCCGGGGCAGTGGCTGCCGGCTCGGTTGTTGTCGTGGCCATCTCGGGTAGCCCCGTGGTGGTAATACCATAGGATACTGCCGCGCCATCCAGGTAGTTATAGATCTGGAAAAGCAGCGTCGTGGCATCGTCAGCACTGTAAGAGAATCCCAGCAAACCAGGGACGCCGCTGGCATCCGGCGTTGCTTGTCCCTCAAAGCCATTGGAGCCATACACGTTCAGCCCAAAGGCGCTGCTCGTTACCGGGTCGGCGGGTGTATACCATAGGGAGACGTCAAGGGCCGCGCTCCCACCGGGATAGGCGATTTCATAGTAGTGGAAAGAGCCCGCGGCATTGCCGACGATGACGCCGCCAACCTCAGTGTCGCTTGGTAGAGGCTTGACCGCCTCACTCGCCAGCACACCACTGACGCCAGTCAAAGCCAAAATTAGTGCGAGCAGCAGGACACTCGCGATTCGAATGTGTCTTCGGATCATGATGCTCTCCTTGCCTATCATCTGCTCCCCCCTTGCTCATTTGACAAAAGGGGAAGTTCTCCTTATGCTGATAATGGTTGGCGGGTTCAGACTCGCTGACTATTCGGGCCTCTGGATGGCGCCGCCAAGCTACCCTTCCAGAGGCCCATTTTCGCCCAGATGTCATCACCTCCTTCTCTTATTCGTAGCGCAGCGCCTCAATCGGATGCAGCGTCGCCGCGCGATTGGCGGGATACAGGCCAAAGAAGAGCCCCACCCCCATGGACACCGCCAGTGCCAGCAGGACAACCTGGGGCTCGACGATGGCGCGCGTTCCGCCCAGCAGCGGGGTAACGACCTGCGCACCCGCATAGCCCGCCACGACACCCACGATCCCGCCCAGCACGCAAAGCACCATCGCCTCGACCAGGAATTGAGTCAGGATGTTTCGGCGCTTGGCACCCACCGCCTTGCGGATGCCGATCTCGCGGGTGCGCTCTGTTACCGATACGAGCATGATATTCATCACGCCGATGCCGCCGACGAGCAGCGAGATCGCGGCAATGCTGCTCAGCAGCACGGTGAACGTCTGCGCATTCTCTGCCACCATCTCGACCAACTGCGCTTGATTGCGAATAGTGAAATCGTCCGATTGGCTCCCTGTGAGCCCGTGGCGGGCACGCATGATAGCCCTTAGCTCCGCCTGCGCCCACTCCATTTTGTCTGCCGAGATGACCTGCACATTGATCGCCGAGATAGATGTGTTGCCAGCGCCACCGAACTTGACCTGGGCGGTTGTCAGGGGGATCAACACCCGATCATCCTGATCGGAGGTGCCACTCGTTCCTTTCTGCGCCAACATGCCCACAACCAGATAGTTCTGCCGATTGATCTTGATCATCTTGCCAATCGGATTCACGAGTTCGCCAAAGAGATCCTCCGCCGTCGTTGCGCCAAGGACAGCAACTTTGTCCAAGTTGGTCAGGTCTGTGCTGCTGATAAACCGCCCGCTCGCCACCTTCCAGTTGTTCACCGTCATGTATTCGGGCGTAACACCTATCACTGCGGTCTGGGTGTTTGAACTGCCGTAGACCACCTGATACCGCCCCGCGGAGTATTCCGGCGCGATCGCCGCCACAGCGCTCGCCAAGTTCTTGATGGCATCTACATCCTCACTGGTCAGGCTCGCCGCGCTGGTTCTCCCCTGAGAGACCCCGCCAACGAATATGGCGCCTGGCGAGATGACCAGCAGATTGGAGCCCAGACTCTCGAATCGCGCGGTAACCTGCGCCTGGGCGCCAGCTCCCGCCCCCACCAGGGCCACGACCGCGCCCACGCCGATGATGATGCCCAGCATCGTCAAGCCGGCGCGCAGCTTGTTGGCCAGCAGCGATCGCCACGCCATGCTGATGCTCAACATGAGTGTCATGGGCCCATCCTCTCTTGGCCACCGCCGGATGGCATTCTACCAGCCGGCATGCCGCCCTGTATTATCCTATTACCTCCCCACTGCATGATCGTCTGCATCTGCTCTGTTGAGGAATAGCTAACGGCCACGCGGTCGCCCACCTTGAGACCGCTCAGAATCTCGGCGTAAGTGCCATCGCTCAGCCCGACCTCCACAGGCGTCATCACCGTCGCCCCAGTCTGCGCGTCTTGCAGCCGCACCACACTGCCCGTCTCGCCCTGTTGCACCGCCATGGCAGGGACAAGCAGCGCATTTTCGCTCCGGCCGACGATGATCGTGAGATTGGCCGTCATCCCCGCCTTGAGGGGCGTGCCTTCGGCACCTTCCAGGCTGATTGGGACGCTATAGACGACGATGCTCTGGCTTAGGGTCCCCTGCAGTGGCACCTCCAACACCCGACCTGAGAAGCGCCGATTGGGGAAGGCATCGAAAGTGATCTGCACCGGCTGCCCCACCTCCACCTGGCTGATATCCGTCTCGTCAATGGTAGCCAGTATCTGCAGTTTCTCGAGGTCGGCGATCGTTATGATCACCTGGCCCGTCGAAACCGTGTCCCCCACCTCGGCGCCCACAGAGATGATTGTGCCATCGAAGGGTGCCACCATCGTCGCCGCGGCGAGCGCTGCCTTGGCCTCATCGAGATTGGCCTGCGCGTTGACAACCTGCGCTTCCGCCACCCGCACATCCTCGGCGCTCGGCCCACTCTCTATCTTGGCAAGGGTGTGCAGAGCCTGAGCGAGATTGTACTCGGCCTGCGCCACCTGGGCTTCCGCCGCCCGTATGTCCTCGGCGCTTGGCCCACTCTCTATCTTGGCGAGAGTATCCTGGGCCTGAGCCAGATTGTACTCGGCCTGCCTCACCTTCGCCTCCGCCTGGGCGATGGCCAAAGCCGTTGGGCTCTCCCGGAGCTGTCGCAGTGTCGCCTGCGCCTGTTTGACCTGAGCAGCGGCAGTGGCGAGGTCCACTTCTGAGGCAGGCTCTTGGGCCGCGTAGTATTCCTTTTCTGCCTGATACACCTTGATCTCGGCGTTGAGCACGTTCACCTTGGCGCTATCGCACTGCACGCTGGAACCTCCTTGCGGGACCTGGCCACACACCGCATCGCGGTTCATCTGGGCGCTCCAGAGGCTGTTTTTGGCCTGATCCAGGGCGAGTTTGGCGTTCTCCACCGTATCCGGGTCGGGTGCTGCCAGCAGTTTCTCGTACTGCGTTTGCGCGCTCTTGAGTGCGGCCTCCGCAGATGCCAACTCGGCCTCGGTCGGCCCTGCCTTTACATCTGCCAGGTTCTCTTGGGCCTCTTTCAGGGCGACCTCCGCCTGTGTAACAGCCACCGCAGCCTGCAGCCGCTCCAGCGCAGTGTACGGATTCTTCGCCTGTTCCAGGTTCTTTTGGGCCTGTAGCAGTGAGACCTGTGCTTGTGTCACAGCCACCGTCGCCTGCAGACGGTCCAACTCAGTGTAGGGGGCGCTCACCTGTGCCAGGTTGTCTTGCGCTGCCGTCAGCGCTGCCTCGGCTTGCAGAACGGCATTCTCCAGCGCCGCCGTATCAATACGCGCCAGCACGTCGCCAGCTTTCACCTGTCGGCCCGGGGCGACGTTCAACTCGATCAATGTAGCTTTTCCCACATCAAAGCTCAGTTCTGCAGAACGAGGAGCGTAGACCTGGCCCGTGGGCGAGATGGAGGCGATCAACGTGCCCTGCATCACGGCAAAGTAACGAACCTCACCTGCCGCCACCGCCGCCCCACCGGCATGTTTGTCTCTATACCACACGTACCCGACAACAAGTGCCACCACCACTAGCAGCACCGGCCACCACTTCAAGATGCGCTTCATCTTCCCCTCCCTCGTTAGATTACAGAGTAGCGACGGCCATTGCTGTCTGCTGCTCGTTCTGCTGGGCCGCCGACACCGCAGCCAGCGTCTCATCCGCGCTTCGCATGTTCGCCACCGGTTCGTCGGATACGATCTTGCCGTCGTATAGCCAGACGATGCGACGCGTATGCGCTGCGATGTTTGGGTCATGCGTAACAAAGATGATAGTTATCCCCATCTCCCTGTTCAATCGCTGAAAGATCGCCACGATCTCGGCGCCGGAACGAGAATCCAAGTTGCCCGTCGGCTCATCAGCCAGGATGATGCTTGGCTCGGTCGCCAGCGCGCGGGCGATGGCCACGCGTTGCTGTTGACCCCCGGAAAGCTCGTTAGGGCGGTGGTGCATCCGCTCTCCCAACCCGACCATATCCAGGCACTGCATCACGCGGCGGCGGCGCTCCTTCGCGCCCATACTCCGGTAGATAAGCGGCAATTCCACGTTCTCGCGGGCTGTGGCGCGGGGTAGCAGATTGAAAGTCTGAAAGACAAAGCCGATCTCGCGGTTGCGTATGTCAGCCAGGGCATTGTCATCCAATGCGCCCACCGCCACACCGCGCAGGCGGTACTCTCCTGACGTGGGCTTATCCAGACACCCCAGCAAATTCATGAGCGTGGATTTCCCAGACCCGGAAGGCCCCATGATCGAGAGCAGCTCACCCTGCTTCACCTGAAGTGAGACGCCCCGTAAGGCGTGAACCTGGATCTCGCCCATCTGATACGTCTTGGTAATGTCGGTCAACTGAATGAGTAGCCCGTCTTCCATTGCCCCTCCGCTTGCTGATCCCCTTTTTGTCCATTCCATATGTTACCAAGGAAAGATGGAAAACTGATGGAGAGGAGAAGTTCATTTACAGTTCGCGAGAAATTCGCGCTGCGGCGCCAGTGGGGGACATTGTCCTTGGTGATTGTCGCGCTATACTATGCGAGATGACGGTATATCGGCTCCGCGAACGAGCGAAGCTACAAGGAGGGGTCATGACCGAGTTGAGGCTGGAAGGGGACACGCTTCCCGGCGCGACGCTGGGCGAAGAGAGTCCGCTCCCCATCTTCAGGGATCGTGTCACAGATCGGCGGGTGGCGTTGCGCGAGCCGGTCCCAGACGAAATGTGGGCATATCTTGGCTGGCAGACCGGCAACAGGGTGCTGCCCTATCGGCTGCAAGATCGCTACACGCGCGATCGCCGGCCCCTCACCCTGCCCGCTATCGTGCTCGAGAACGAATTCCTCCGCGCCACCTTCTGGCCAAGCCTTGGCGGGCGCATGGTCTCGTTGGTTGCCAAGCCACAGCAGCGCGAGTTGCTCTACCGCAATCCGGTGTTTCAGCCCGCAAATCTGGCGCTGCGCAACGCTTGGTTCGCCGGCGGCGTCGAGTGGAACGTGGGGCAATACGGGCACGCCTTTCATACCTGCGCGCCGATCTTTGCCGTACGCATCTCCGGGTTGCACGGCGAACCAGGGCTACGCCTCTATGAATATGAACGGTGCAAGGGATTGTTCTGGCAGTTGGACTTTTTCCTGCCGCCCGGCTCCCGCTCTCTCATTGCCGCGGCGCGCGTGATAAACCCGCACGACACGCCAACTTCCCTGTACTGGTGGACAAACATCGCCGTGCCGGAAGCCGCCGATGTGCGCGTGCTGGGGCCGACCAGCAAGACGCTCTACCTGGATCGCGCGATTCACGGCTTTGGCTATGGCGACTTGCCATATCTGCCGACGATCAACGGTCGCGACGCTACCTATGCGACGAATTTCCCCTCTGCCAACGAGTTCTTTTTCGAATGTCAGGAGGCCGATTTGCCATGGGTTGCGGCGCTGGACGCCCAGGGATGCGGATTGGTGGAAGCTTCGACGCGAGCACTGGTTGCGCGCAAGCTCTTTTGCTGGGGGATGCACCAGGGCGGCCGCCATTGGCAAGAGTTTCTGGCGCAGCCGGGCATGGCGTATATCGAAGTGCAAGCCGGCCTGGCTCCCTCGCAATTGCATGGCCTGCCGATGCCCGCGCACAGCTCTCGCGATTGGGTGGAGGTCTTTGGTTATCTGGAAACGGATCCGCGACAGGCGCACTCCGCCGACTGGCAGACGGCGTGGACTGCAGTGGACAAGGGGGTGAAAGCGCTCATCTCTGCCAGCGATCTGGCTGCTTTGCAGGATGAGTGCCGGGCGCGTGCCGACACAGTGCCGGAGGAGGTGCTGCATCACGGTTCCGGCTGGGGCGCATTGGAGCAGCAGCGGGCGACATACACCGGCTGCGGCGACGCGCCGCCGCCCTCACTCCTCTTTCCTGCAGAGACTTTGGGCGCAGAGCAGCGCAAGTGGCTGACGCTCCTGATGGACGGCAGATTACCGGAGCAGAATCCACTGGAGACGCCAGGAGAGTGGATGGTGCAGCCGGAGTGGCGCACGCTTCTGGAGAGAAGCCTGCGCGAACCCCGCCACTGTCATTGGTACGCCCTGCTGCACTATGGCATCGTGTTGATGGAGCATTTCGACGAGGCAGGCGCAGTGGCGGCGTGGCAAGAGTCGCTCCAGCGAGCGCCGTCCATCTGGGCGTATCGCAACCTGGGCGTGGCCGCGCAAATGGCACAGGACACGGCAAGGGCACGATACTATTATGACCAGGCATGGCAATACGCTGTGGCTATCGGGCTAGAGGACGCGCTGGTCCGGGAGTACCTGGGCTTTCTCTGCCGACTCGGCGATTACGGCAAGGCGCGAGAGGTCCTGGATAGCCTCCCAGCACAGCTCAGGGATGATGACCGCGTCCGGATCCTGCGCGGACGCATCGCCCTGGAGCTAGGCGACCTGGCCACGGTGGAGGAGATACTCAGCCGAGAGTATGCCATCGTGCGCGAGGAGGAGGTGGAGCTCACCGATCTCTGGTTTGGCATGTGGCAGAAGCGCGTCGCTGCCGCGACCGGCCGACCCATAGATGCCGCGTTGCGCCGTGAGGTGGAAGCGGCATACCCACCGCCTGCCCGCATTGACTTTCGCAGTATCGCGTGAGAGCTTTCAAATAATCCGCGAAAGTATTGCGGAGAGCTAATGATCTCTCCATCACTTCTACACAATGTCATAGTATAAGCAAGGTGGAATGACAAATCTCTGGCATAGCCCTGGCTTTCCTAGCCGCCAGGAGGGACACGGCTGGCCTGTGGGCGAGCTGTACGGCAGCGCCAGGGTGCGCTTGATGTGGAGGAGATGATGATGGAGGGCAGGGTTTTACCTCGCAGGCTTGTCTATGTCCTTGTCCTGATTGTGATCTGGGTCGTGGGAGGGTGCGCGCCATCCCTGACAGCGAAATATGAAGGCGCGGAAGGGCCCGCCACAGCGACCGCAGCCGCGCCCGAGCGCGCGATCACCCAGAACAACATCGTGCCAGCGCTCTACAGTGCCACACCGGCAACCACAACCCTGACTGAGGCGGAGGGCTTTCAGGATACGCTGATCCGCTTGTACCAGCAGGTCAACCTGTCAGTGGTCTATATCCTCGTGGGATCCAGCAGCAGCGGCAGCGGCTTTGTGTACGATGAGTATGGGCACATCGTTACGAATAACCATGTGGTGACAGCAGGGACGCGGTATGAGGTTGTCTTTGCCACTGGAGATCGCCTGTGGGCGACGCTGGTCGGCGGCGACGTGGATAGCGACCTGGCGGTGCTTAAGGTGGACAGACTGCCACCAGGCATCAAGCCGCTAGCGCTGGCGCCAGCGCTAGCGGATAGCGTTCAAGTGGGCCAGTTCGCGGTCGCCATCGGCAGTCCCTTTGGCGAGCAGGGTTCTATGTCGCTGGGGATCGTCAGCGGCGTCGGGCGGAGCCTGCCCTCGCAGCGGGGCAACATCGCCTACAGCGCCACATCCACCTACTCGCTGCCGCAGGTCGTCCAGACCGACGCACCCATCAACCCGGGCAATTCCGGCGGCCCTCTCCTCAATCTCAATGGGGAGGTAATCGGCATCAATGCCGCCATCGCCAGCACCACCGGCACAAACTCCGGAGTCGGGTTTGCCATCCCCGTTGCGGCCATCAAGCTGGTAGTCCCCGACTTGATCGAGCACGGCGAGCACATCTACTCCTACATGGGAGCAACCTTCGATGACGAGATCACGCTGAACGATCAGGCGACGTATGGCCTCTCACAAACGCGAGGTGCATATGTGGTGAGCGTGACGACGGGCAGCCCGGCGGACAAGGCTGGCCTCGTTGGCGGCAGCGTGATCAGGAGCAGGAGCGGGAGTGTGCAGGTAGGCAGCGGCGGCGACCTGATCGTTGAGATTGACGGACAGCCCATCAACAGCTTTGCCGACCTGAACAGCTATCTGGTCTTTCACACGCAGCCAGGACAGACAATCCAGATCACCGTGTTGCGCAACGGCGAGCGCCAGCTCCTGTCGCTGACCCTGGGGGTCCGGCCGGAATAAGAGCTTGCAGGCTCGCTAGACGCGAAAAGGGGGGGCAGCACGCCATTGTGCCGCCCCCCCTTTCTCCATGTCCTTTGATTGGCTCGTGCTTTCGGCCAGTTCCTCGCTTAGCCTGTGGCGGACTTACGTCGTCCGCCCGACCAGTATCGGTCGTTCCAGGGGGCCAAAGGCCACATTGGGTCGGAAATCGAAGGCCACCTCATCTCCCGCAAAGCGGCAGACGATGGTGGGACGGAAAGGTGTCTCGTAGAAGCAAAGCTTGATCTGGTAGGTGTCGTCCGCTGTCCACGCGCCGCTGGCCGCGACCGGCCGCGGGGTCGGGCTTTCTAGCCGGGTGACGCCTCTCACCCACGCGCCGCTGCCGCAGACAACCGGATCCTTGCGGCGTCCCTGCTGGAACGTGCAGGTGCACGTATCCGAGCCGAAATCGAAGGAGAGCGTCTTGAGCCGCATATCGTTTCGAAGAAAGACGTATTCCTTCCCCGAAACGACACTCGCCATCGGGGATGAGTGTTGCCCCCGCGCCGGTGGCAGCATGAGATTAGCTAGTCTGCGGCGCAATGCCTGTGCCGCCGCATCCTCTGGGAGGGAGGGCTCCTGCATCGCTGGCAACAAGTGCTTCCAGACGAGGTCCAGCACCGCCTGCATATTGCGGACGCCGCTGGTGATCGCCACCACCGCGTCCTGGTCCGGCATAACGATGCAGAATTGCCCAAAGGCGCCATCGCCGCGATAGGCCCCATACCGACAGCGCCAGAATTGATAGCCGTATCCCTGATGCCAGTCGGGATTTGGGTTCGAGTCATTGGGCACCTGGCAGCGCGTCGCCTCCGCCACCCACAACGCGGGAATGATCTGCTGCCCCTGCCACATCCCCTTTTGCAGGTAGAGCTGGCCAAAGCGCGCGATGTCTTCGGTCTTGACATTCAGTCCCCAGCCGCCGGTGTTCACGCCGCGCGGGCACTCTTCCCACGTCGCGCCTGTAATCCCCAGCGGCGCAAAGAGCCGCGGCTGCAGGTAATCTACCAGTTTCTGCCCGGTTACCTTCTGCACGATAGCGGACAGCATGTAGCTGGCACCGCTGTTGTACACAAAGTGCGTGCCCGGCTCCCGGTTCACCGGACATCTCAGGAACGCCCGCGCCCAGTTGCCCTCGCGCTGCCGCACTACGCGGCTCAAGGTATCCTCCGTGTGTCCGGTGGTCATGGTCAACAGATGGCGCACCCGCATCGCCGCCAGGTTCGCGCTCACCCTGGCCGGCGCATCCTCCGAGAAGAAGCCGAGCACCGAATCGTCAACTGACAAGCGTCCCTCCGCCACGGCGAGACCAACGGCAGTGGCGGTAAAGCTCTTGCTCAAGGAAAAGAGCATGTGCGGATGTTCCGGGCCGTAAGGCTCCCACCACCCTGCGGCAACCAGATGACCGTGGCGCAGCAGCATCAAACTGTGGAGCGCCTCAACGCTTTGCTGCGCCTCGTCCAGGAATGCCAGAATGGCCGATGACGAGATGCCCTGTGACTCGGGTGTGCTCTGCGGGAGGTTGTTGGCATGGCTCATGGGTCTTGCTCCTCTCTACCGGGTCAGTCGAGGTGGCGATCCGCTCGCCAGTTGACGCCCCTTCCGATGGTGCGAATCACTGTTCGCGCATATTACCACTAACGCTACTTCTCGCCAAGACAGTCCCGTCCACAACGGAACGGTGCGCAGCACATTGTTCCCAACGCTCTATGATCTTTGACTCATCTAGTGTGCCGTTGTAAGATGGGCATGCTTTCCGGCCATCTCCGGGGCGGCGGGCAGGAGCGAGGTGTCGGCGCGAAGGGACAAGAGAGGCGGCGTTATCGGGTGCTCGCCACCGGCTTGAGCCACCAACCACCATGCAACCTGGAAAGGAGCGACCATGGCAAATCTAGCGGTCAAGGCGTTAGGGCTGAGTAACCCGTTCGTCGTCGCCGCGAGTCCTGCGACGCAGGGAGTGTATGCCGTCCTCAAGAGCGCGCTGGCTCGGCCCGGCGCGGTGACCATGCGGAATTTCGGGCATGGCGCAGGCGATGGTTCTATCGTCCTGCCCTCCACAGCGGATATGCTGGCGGGCAAGCATGCCATCCAGAGCCACGCGCTGGGTGCCAGCCTCCGCGACCCCTTCCCTTCGCTGGAGGCGTACTGCGAGGCGATTTCGCAGTTGCGCCGCGACATGCCTCAGGAGACCAAGCTTTGGGTCTCCATTGGCCATTTCCGTGACCTGACCACCGCGGGGCGAGACTGGCGTCGCGACTGGGTGCGGGAGGCGAGGGAAGCGGAACGCGCAGGCGCGGACGCCCTGGAGCTGCACTTTAACACGCCGGGCGTCGCGGTCAGCGGAAACCGCCTTTTTGACTTTTACCGGCTGATCTACACGGCAACCAGAGCCATCAAACGCGCGTTGCAGGTGCCTGTCTTGGTCAAACTGCCGGTGGAATCGTGCGATCCATTGCGCGCGATGGAAGCGGCGGTGCATGGCGGCGCTGACGCGATCGGCCCTACGGCACGTTGGAAAGGCTTTGTCTTTGACCTGGATTGGCGACGATCATTAGCCACTCCTGGTGGAGGGTACGGTGGCAGTCAGGCGCTCCCGATCATCTGCTATGTCGTGGCAGAGGCGCGCCTGAACGGCATTGATGCGCCGATGTATGCCGGTGGCGGCGTTTTCAGCTGGGAAGCGGCCGCCAAGCTGATCATGGCGGGGAGCCAGTGCGTACAACTCGGTTCCTTTGCCTGCTGCCTGGGGCCGAACGCTGTCTCCCGGCTGATCGCTGATTTTGCCGCATGGATGGACAGGGCGGGGTACCGCGATCTGGAAGCTCTCTGTGGGGAGGCGCTCCAGCTATTCACGCTGCCGCCGGCGATGGCGGAAGAGCGCCGCGCACGCCTGGCGGCGGCCAACCAGGCCGCACAACCCGATCCCAATCTGTGCACGGGGTGTGGGCAATGTGTGGACGTCTGTTGGTATGACGCCCTCTCGCTGCAGAATGGCTTGGCGGTCAAGAGTGAGGCGTGTGTCGGGTGCGGCTACTGCTTCCAGGTGTGTCCCACCGGCGCGTTGCAGGTACCTGCGGGCGACGTGCTCGCTTCGACCTTTACGGAACCACTATCATGAGCGCTATGCGAGCGCAGGGGGATGACGCGACATGTATGATAGCAGAGAGCTCTTTTCCCGCCTGGATTTCGGACACCCGGGGCTGGCCGCCGCACGCGCTGCGCTGCGTGAGGGCGACGACCAGGGCGCGCTCCGCGCCATCATCGAGCACTTTCGCACGCGGACGCAGCCGAGCTACCTGTTCGACGAAGCGGACGTGGCGGCTTTTCATGATCCGCAGATAGTGCAGGAAGCCGATCGCGTCTGCGATCATTTCCTGTTTGGCTACGACCTGGGGCGGTGATTGACTGGCATTGGAACCCCACCGCCAACTCCTCTCGCGATCCGGAGTGGCTCTGGTCGCTGGCGCGCCACAACTTCTGGCCGACACTGGCAAGAGCTTATGCCATCACCCAAGACGAAAAGTATACGCGCGAATTCGTGCAGCAGCTAAAGGATTTCGCCGCAAGCTGGCCTGTCGAGCCGCACATGGCGGATGTGGATCCCCACATGGATTTCCCTGGCGACGCCTGGCGCTCTATCGAGGCGGGTATTCGCATCTATACGGCCTGGCTGCCCGCGATGGTCTACTTTCGGCGCTCCCCCTCGTGGGATGCCGATGGCTGGGTATGTTTCCTGAATGCCCTGCACGACCATGCCGAATTTCTCTGCACCCACTACAGCAACCACCTTCGCTGTAGCAACTGGTTGACCATGGAAAGTTCTGCCCTCTTTCAGCTGGGAGTCATGTTTCCAGAGTTCAAGCGCGCCCCGGAATGGCAGCGGCTGGCGTACCGCCGGATCACGCACGAGGTACGCTATCAGTTCGACCATCACGGCGTCCACATGGAACGCACGCCGGTGTATCACCTGGTAGCAGCGGGCGCATTTCTGCAGGCCTATCGCATCGCCACACGCAACGGGATCCCCGTGCCGCCCTATATGGTGCCCATCCTGGAAAAGAGTGCCGAGTACCTGATGCTCTTGGTCAAGCCTGATCTAACACTACCCATGATCGGGGACGCAGATCGCAACGCATTGCTGGAGCGCCGCAGCGACATGGCGCTGTACGAGGGTATGAACCTGACCACCGATCCGCGCGATTTGAATGAGCTGCGCGCCTTCTTCCGCACCATGGCAGAGCTGACGGGACGAGAGGATTTCTGGTATTTTGCCACCTGCCGCCAGGAAGGTGTGCCCCCGGCGCAAAGGAACTACACACTGCCCGATGCGGGCTTTCATGTCCTGCGTACCGGCTGGGAGGCGGACGACTCGTATATGCTGGTGACAGGGACAGCGTTGGAGCGGGGCGAGAACGCCGCACACTCACACTTTGACGCGGCGCATCTGGAGCTGCATGTAGCAGGAGAGGATGTGCTGATCGATACCGGCCGCTTTGTCTACTCCAACAGCGCTTGGCGTGATTGGCGAGACTATTTCTACTCGTCGCAAGCACACAACACGGTGAGTGTGGATGGCCACCCCATGGGCACGGTGCCCGACACCAGCCCGCGCATCCGCTGCGTCCGCGCTTTCTGCCACCGCTTTGAGCCGGGGCCGGATGTTGACATAGTAGAAGTATCGCATAACGGGTATGCGTTCATGGAGGAACCGATTTTCCACCTGCGGCGCGTGATCTGGTTCAAGCCGGGCATCTGGCTGGTGGATGACGTGCTCACCGGCGTGGGCAGCCACACTATCATCTCTCCTTCAACTTTCCCCCGCGGCAGCTAGAGAAAGATGGCACAACCCCTGATTCCTACCTTTACCTCGGCCAGCGTGTTACGCTTCGGCTGATGCCGCTGCTGCGCCAGGGGCTGACTTCTCAGGTGCTTGAGGGATCGCTTGCCCCCAAAGGTGGCTGGGTCTCGTATGGCTATGCGACCAAGGTTCCCGCCCCCCAGTTGATCTACACCAAGATTGGGGCGGCACCCATCCGCTTTCTCACCACCATCATCCAGGAGGGCATAGGACATGTGCAGTTGGCGGAGATGAGCGCCGGCGCGGCAACGCTAGCCGTGACCGCCGGCGGCAAATCATGGCGCGTCACGACGCAAGATGAAGCTGCGCAGTGGGCAGTATCTTGGGAACCGATGGCGTCGGGGTGATGAAAGATCACAATCATCTGGTTCGAAAGGGGCAGGTGGAGCGGCCGCCGGCTTTCACACCGCCTCGATGGTGGAGGGCGGCTTGGTGGCGATGTTGTAGGTGACGCTGACGATGCCAGGGACCTCGCGGATGATCTCGCTCGCTATCCGCTCCAGCAGCTCAAACGGCAACCGCGTCGGCGTTGCCGTGCGCGCGTCCACGCTATCCCAGCACCGCACCTCGATCTGCTGACCAAAGTCGCGCTTGCCGTCGCGCATGCCGGTCACGCGATCCTCGTGCAGGATCGCCAGATATTGGAACGCGCCGCTTCCCTGGAGCCACCGCTCGACGACGGCCGTGGCACGACGCACCGTCTCGATCCGTTCCGGCGTAGCCTCGCCGATCACGCGGGCCGCCAGCGCTGGCCCCGGAAATGGGATGCGCGCAAAGAGCTCAGCCGGTAGGCCCAGCGCCTTGCCCAGCTTGCGCACGCCATCCTTGCGGAGCTGCACCAGCGGCTCGATGATGTGATAGCCAAAGGCCGCTTGCGGATCGATGCCCAGTTGCGCAAAGACGTTATGTTGCCGCTTGATGCCGGCGACCGTTTCGTCAATGTCGGTGAGGATCGTTCCCTGTAGCAGATACCGGGCACCACTCTCATGCACGATGCGCCCAAAGACATCGCGGTAGAAGGTCTGGGTGATAGCTTCGCGCTTCCTTTCCGGATCGGTTACCCCCTTCAATGCGGCAAAGAACTCGGCGCGCGCGTCAACCACATCTACGGGGACGCCGAGATCGCGAAAGAAGCCGACAACTTGTTCTGGCTCCCCCTGGCGCATCAGGCCATTGTTGATGAATACCGTCTTGAGCTGCTTGCCCAGGGCGCGGTGCCCGAGCATCGTCACGGTGGAGGAATCCACGCCGCCAGAGAGGGCGTTGATGGCTATCCCGTCTCCCACGACACGCCTGATCTCGGCGACCTTCTCCTCAATGAAACGCTCCGGGTCTAGAGCCGCGGCAGTGATCTCTTCGGTCATGTGCTGGCCTCCTATTGAGCGCTTGGGAACTGCCTTCTCAGAGAGCCTTGCTCCCTTTACCAGCGCAGATTATACCCAAAGCTCAGGCCCCGTCAACGCGCCCGAAACTATGACCCAAAAAGCAACTCGGCAGAGAGCCACAGATCCTCTCTGCCGAGTTGATACCCATGCAAAACACCTGTCGACCTTGTCCCGCCTGGCGTCCCCGGGCATAGTCGTCAGTGCGGCGACAGCCTACCTCCCGTCGCGCCGCCGGGTGCTATGCGGCCAATTTGGTGCCGCATTCCGGGCAGAAGCGGGCGCCCTTGGTCTCCTTGCCGCAATTCGGGCAGATGGCGGGGGCCGCTGCGCGCTCGATCTTGGTGCCGCACTCCGGGCAGAACTTGGCGCCCTTGACCTCAGCACCGCATTTGGGGCAACGCCCAGCCGCCGCCTGCACTACCTGGCCACCGCACTCCGGGCAGAACTTGGTGCCCACCGGCTGCGGCTTGCCACACTTGGAGCAGCGAGGCAGATTGGCGCTCGCCGCCTTGGCAGCGTCGGCCACACTGCGCACCGCCTGGTCCAGCCCAAATGCGCTGGCAAGCCCCTTCAATACCCCTGCGGCCTGCTCGGCCTGCGCCTGGGCAATCTCCTCGCGCCGCGGCGAATCTTCGGTGCAATAGCCCGTCTGGGCATCCCAGTCGCTGGAGCAGACCACCAGCCGGCAGGTAGGGCACTCGTGAAAGTTGGCCTCGACCTGTTTCCAGGCCGCATCCAATTGCTGCTGTGTCAGACTAGTAGTATAACGCTGGTCATCCAAAACCCGATCGGCCGCCGCGCCGACCAATGGCACGTTGCGCAGGAGCCCACCCAGGGCGCTGCGGCCTACCTCCTTGACGACGGTGCCGCCCACATCGGGCGTGCTACGGAACTCGCGGTCGCACCTCTCGCAATAAAAGACCGCATATGGACCGATCCCATCATTGCGCACATCGTAGCGAGGCATGCGTGTTGTCATCTGCTCTTCTCCCCAGTCTCACCAATGCTGCGAGCCTCATCTGACCGCTGATATATGCGGTGTTCCTTGCACAGTGGGGCATCGGGACATCATCATGAAACCTCTGCCAAGGCACCTTCCCGCTCTTGCGACTATAGTAGCTTGATGCCGTCCTGGTGTCAAACTGCCGGTTAGCTCCGCTTGCACCAGTCTCCGCGCATGGAGCGCGAACCAGCGCTGGCATCCGTTGGAGCGTCCCTGCGACGACGTCGAGCGAGATATACGGAGTGCAGTCCCCCTCACATCTGCCTTCTCGTCCGATACTGCAGCGCTTCGGCCAGATGCGCCGTCTCGATCCGCTCACTCCCCGCCAGGTCCGCAATGGTGCGCGACACCTTGAGAATGCGGTGAAAGGCCCGTGCGCTCATGCCCAGCTGCCGCATGGCCGCCTTCATCAGGTTCCTCCCCGTCTCATCCAGCACGCAATACTCGCGCACCTCTTTTGGCCCCATGTCCGCGTTGCTGAGGAGCCTGGTCCCAGCAAAACGCCGCCGCTGCGCCTCCCGCGCGCGCTGCACGCGCTCGCGGATCTGGGCGCTCGGCTCGGCCAGACGGTCACTGCTCAACTTCTCGTACTCCACACGCGGCACTTCAATGTGCAGGTCAATGCGATCCAGAAGCGGGCCAGAGATGCGCTGCTGATAGCGGATGACAGCCGCGCTGGAGCAGGTGCACTCGTGGGTAGAATCGCCATAGTAGCCGCAGGGACAGGGGTTCATCGCCGCGATCAGCATAAAGTTCGCCGGGAAGGTGAGCGAGCCTTGCGCGCGGGAGATGGTGACTATGTGATCCTCCAGCGGCTGGCGAAGGAGCTCCAATGTGTGCGGGCCGAATTCGGGCAGCTCATCCAGGAAGAGGACGCCTCTATGCGCCAGCGAGATCTCGCCGGGGCGCGGCCAATGACCGCCGCCCACCAGCCCGGCGTTGGAAATAGTGTGATGCGGAGCGCGGAAGGGACGGTGTAGCATCATTGGTTGGCCCGGTGGCAGCAGCCCGGAGACGCTGAAAATCTTGGTTACCTCCAGCGCCTCCTCGATCGTCATGTTGGGCAGGATCGAAGGCGTCGAGCGCGCGAGCAGCGTCTTGCCTGCGCCAGGCGGACCGACCATCAGGATGCAGTGATTGCCCGCTGCGGCCACCTCCAGCGCGCGTTTGACGCTCTCCTGCCCTCTGATCTCGGCAAAATCCGAGGCATACTGCGGCTCGTCGAGCCGGCTCAAATCGAAGGTCGAGCGATAGGGCGGGATGAGCACATACCCCTGCAGGTGCGCCACCAACTCCCCGAGTGTGGCGACCGGGATTACCTCGATGCCGGGTATCAGCGCCGCCTCTGGCGCATCCACGGCGGGCACATAGACTCGCCCAATCCCCTTCTCTCGCGCCAGGCTCACCATCGGCAGCACGCCATTCACATGCCGCACCGCGCCATCCAGCGAAAGCTCGCCGATAAAGAGGGCATCGCTGACGTCGGCTGAGATCTGCTCGCTCGCCAACAGGATGCCGAGGGCGATGGGGAGATCATAGGCCGGCCCCTCCTTGCGAATATCAGCCGGGGCGAGGTTGACGGTGATCCGTCTGACCGGCATCTGGCAGTTGGAGTTGCGGATGGCAGCCTGCACCCGCTCACGCGATTCCTGCACAGCGGCATCTGGCAGCCCCACGAGAACGAAGGAAAAGAGGCCACGTGCGATATCAACCTCTACATCAACCAGTGCTCCCTCCAAGCCGATGACAGCACAACTGGTTACCTTGGCGAGCATCATTCCTCCCGCGTGATGAAAGTGAAATAGGGTCAGGAGCGCAACATGTGCTGCCATGCGCGGCACCTGCGTTCGCCGGACGTGGCAAGCCTCATCCCATGAAGTTAGGTTACCGATACGCGCCGTACTGCCGATACGCTGCGAGCAGTGCCAGCACGTTCTCCACCGGCACATCTGCTTGGATGTTGTGCGCGGTGCAGGCGATATAGCCGCCGCCAGGCGCAAGAGCTGCAAAACGATCACGCACCTCGTCGCGTACCTGTTCCGGTGTGCCAAAGGGAAGGGCCCGTTGGATCGAAATGCCACCATGGAATGCCAGGCGACCGCCGAATTCGCGCTTGAGCGCCCGCCCGTCCATCCCGGCAGCCTCGGGCTGCAGCGACTGCAAGATATCCAGCCCGCGTTCGATCATCAGGGGGATGAGGTGTCGCACCGAGCCGCAGGTATGGTGCATGACCATGATCCCATAGCTCTTGGCGAGGCGCACGTAACTGGCAAAGCCATCGCCCAGAAAGTCGAGCCACATGCGCGGCGAGACGAGCGGTCCCTGCTGCGAGCCGAAATCATCGCCCATGAGCACGATGTCGAGCTGGCCGTCTGCCGCGTCAAAGACCCGCTCGGCATACCCCTCATAGAAACGGCGGATGTGCGTTATGATGGCATGGGCCAGATCGGGCTGCCACGCCATGTCAAGGAGGATCTGCTCCACCCCACGCAGGTACATCGCCGGCTTGAGCTGGGCGATGCGGTTGAGGCGGTCGCCCATGAACACCGCCACCCGCCCTTGAGAGCGGATCGCCGCGCACTGGGCGGCGATGTCGCCATAATCGAACCAGTCAGGAGAGGGCCAGTGGTCATACACCTCGATCTCCGCCACGGTAGTCGCTGCCGCCAGCGGCGAGTCAACCACCTCCTGGTAGCTCTCTACGCTGTCGCCGGTCGGCACGACCACCGTCTGGCGGCGCACGCCCCACAGGTCCTCACTCGATCCATCTGCGAACGCGCGCAGCGGCGGGCCGATGAAGCGAGGGCCAGCGATATAGCGCAGATCCACATCATGTTGATCGAGGAACGTCTCCTCGGAGACGCGCAGCGCAGATAGCAGCTTATGCCGCAAGCCACTAGACATCCAGAAGTCGATCGGCACCCGATCCGGCTCCTCATGCCGGAGCGCCAAAAAGGTCCGTTCGCGTGAATCCACCTTGCCCCCAACTTGCCAATTGCGGGTAGCGAGGCAGGCTCCTACTTACGCCGCGTCCCCCGAGTCGGGAGGCGCTTGCGCAGCGCCTCCCCCTGAAATCGCCTCGCCCGCCTACCAATTCTCAGGCCAGCGGAAGTATTCCTTCAGATTCTCGTTTGCCGGCATGTTCAGGATGTCCTCCAGCACCGCCATAGCCTGGTCATAGCTGCGCGTCTGGTGGCTCTCCAGCACGTTCCAGAGGAGCATGGAGCGATCACCCGTCAAGAAAGCATGGAGCTGCCGTTCCATGTCGAGCACTTCCGGAAGGACATGCTCCAGCATAACCTTCTGCGGCAACGGCCCCACCTGGATTGGCTGGATTCCCTTGATATTGACGATGGCGGGCACCTCCACCACCACATCATCCGCGATGCCGGAGATGGCGCCATTGTTCGGCACATTCACCTGGAACTGCCCCTCGTGGTCGTTCACCAGCCCATCTATGATCGGCACCTGCTGCTCGCGCGTCTTCTCGCGGCCGAACAGCGCCACGGCACTCGCCTTCGGATCATTGACCACGCTGGCCATCTCCGCCATGCGCTTTTCCAGGCCAGCGACATGCACCGGGCGTGCGATCTCGGTATCGGGGCCGCCGAAAGGCTCGCCGTACCAGTACTTTTTCGTGGCCAAGTCGGTGTGATACCACCAGCCACCGCGGCGCACCGTATCGCCGATCGGGAACAGGCCATACATGCGATACTGGTGCACGGCAGCGCGCGACATCTGCGTGTCGTGCGTGCGTGTGGCAATGTGCGTGCGCCAGTACTCCTCACCTTTGGTGCGAATCCACTCGTCAATCAGCGGATAGGCGTCTTTGCCATCATAGAAGAAGTGCGTCAGCCAGATGTTGTGGTTCACGCCCGGCGCCTGCCAGGTGAGCTTGGACATGTCCTCCAGCCCGATGGTGCGCGCGATCTCATAGACGCCATAGTGCCCGTGGCAGAGGCCGCATACCTTGATGTCCGTCTCGCGCGTCATCAACGTTGATCCGGCAAAGACCGGGTTGCCGGACTGAATGAGCCAGGCATCGGGGCAGATCTGCTCCATGTCAAAGGCCACATCCAGCATAAGTTGCAGGTTATCGTAGCTGCCGATGCCGACACCGCCGTAATAGTAGCCGTGCTTCGCGGTAACCTCGCGGGTGTCCCGCGCGTGATAGTGGCCCTTCACATAGGCGGTGTTGATGACGAAATCCGCATCCTCCAGCGATGCCTCGCGGTCCTCCGTGCTCTCAAAGCGCAGGTCCGCGCCCAGCTCTGCGGCATAGCGCTCCGCTAGCTTGTGAACGATCTCCAAGCGCTCCGGGTTGATGTCCATAAACGAGACCATGCTTCCTGCCAGGCTTTCCGTCAGGCAAAGGTCCTTGACCAAGCCGAGCGAGAAGGTGGCACTACCCGCGCCGATGACTGAGATTTTGACTGCCGTGCCCATGATGGATGTCTCCTTTTGGTTAGTCGCGGGAGCGTCCCGCTTGTGGATACGAACGAAGCGTGCAACGCCTCAGGCCGGGTGCCGCTTGGCGCGGCTGAACCACTCTATCTGCGCCAACGTCTCCCGATCCGCTTTCACAGCACGAATCGTCTCAGCCAGCTTGGCGACAGCCGCCTCGAAGATGATCCGCCCCTTTTCCGCGGTGGCGGGGCGCGCGTCGCCGGCGTAGGCATCAGGGTACATGCTGACCCACTCCACCGGCGTGTAGCTGGAGACAGGGGGCAGCTCACGGGGCAGTCCTGGCTCCGCCGGTAACGCGTCCATATGGATATGCTCTGGGAAGAGGTGCAGGCCGACGCTCGTCTCCAGCTCCCCGGCATGGCTCTCCTTGACCGGCGACTCGCGCAGGTGATCCATCCCGCTCATGATGCTGCCGCGATAAAGATAGACGGCATACTCCCTATCGGCGTCGCCATAGTCCATCATCATGAGAGGGAGCCAGTAGCGATTGCCGCCGTGTCCGTTGACGAGGATGATCTTATGAAAGCCGTTGCGCGCGATCTCGTCGCAGAGATTGTCCACCATCTGCATCAAGAGGGGCGTGTCCAGCGCGATAGCACCGATGTTGTTCTTCATCTCCTTGACGTGGGTGTAATAGAGGGGTGGCACCACGACGGCGGGCTCACGCTCCGCTGCTGCAACGCAGAGTGCGTGAACAGTCAGCGTGTCCGTGCCCGTAGGCAAGTGCGTGCCGTGCTTTTCCAGGCTGCCCACCGGCAGCAGGCAGACCCCGCCGCTCTGCTCTCGCGCCCGTGCCAATTCCAGGCCAGTCAGGCATTCCCAGCGCATACGATGCACCTCCTCTGGCGATCATGCGGCTCGTCGGTTGTGGGACGTCCACAGTGTAGCTCAAACGGGGCAGCGGCGCAAGTTGGCGTCTTGACAATCTGGCCATGCGCTCTATAGTGGGCAAAAGCGCTGCAGGAAAGGGCGAGAGGTCATGTCGAGGGAGATCACGGTCGTCAAGCGCTATCTCAACCTGCCGGTGAGGAACGGGGCGACCAAGCGCCATATGCGCCTGATCGTGGATGGGACGGCAGTGCGCGCCTTTGATATCGAATTGGCCGAGGATCAGCCCGATTTCTGGGTCATCGCCAATGTGGCCGATTTCCAGGGGAGACGAATGGCGATCGCGGTGGATGGGCTGCCCGCCGCCTCACCAGCATGGGATGCCATCGCACCAGGGGACGCGCTGCGCGGCAGCGAGGACCTCTACCAGGAGATGTATCGGCCCCAGTTTCACTTTACGGCGCGACGCGGCTGGCACAACGACCCGAACGGGCTGATCTATTACCAAGGCGAGTATCACCTCTTCTTCCAGCACAACCCGTACGGACGCGAATGGGGCAACATGCACTGGGGCCACGCTGTCAGCCGCGATCTGGTCCACTGGCAAGAGCGGGAAGAGGCGCTCTACCCGGACGCGTTGGGCACCTGCTTTTCCGGGTCGGGCGTCGTGGATGTCCACAACACCGCCGGATTCCAGACCGGCGACGACAAGCCGCTAGTGTGTATCTACACTTCGGCAGGCAGCACGTCGCCCGAATCCGCCGCACAGCCGTTCACCCAATCGCTGGCGTACAGCAACGACCGCGGACGGAGCTGGGCCAAATACGCGGGCAATCCTGTGCTGGGGCACATCGTGGGTCGCAACCGTGACCCGAAGGTGATCTGGCACACGCCGACTGCACGTTGGATCATGGCCCTCTACCTGGACGGCTGCTGGTACGGCCTCTATGCGTCACCCGATCTCAAGTCGTGGGAAGCACTGCAGAAGCTGGAGCTGCCCGGCGACCGCGAGTGCCCGGACTTTTTCCCGCTGGCGGTGGATGGCGATCCAGGGCGTATCCTCTGGGTGTTCTGGGGCGCGAGCGGCACGTACCTGCTGGGGCACTTTGACGGCGCGACCTTTACGCCGCAGGGAGAGCCGCACAAGTACAACTGGGGCGGGAACAGCTATGCCGCGCAGACATGGAGCGATATCCCGGCGGCGGATGGCCGCCGCATCCAGATCGCCTGGCTCCGTATCAAGATTCCCGACATGCCTTTCAACCAGTGTATGACCTTCCCGTGCGCGCTGACATTGCGCACGACGCCGCATGGCGTTCGGCTTTTCAGTGAGCCGGTGCGCGAGATCGAGACGCTACGCGCACGGGCGCACCAGTGGCGCGATACGACGCTACGTCCCGGAGACAACCCGCTGCGGGACCTGGACGCCGAGCTGTGCGACATTTGCGCCGAACTGGCTCCCGGCAATGCAACGCAGATCACACTGTCCGTGCGTGGCATCCCGATCGTCTACGACGCAGCCAAGGGAGAGTTGAGCTGCCGGGGGGCGATCGCGCCGCTGCCGACCGTCAATGGCAAGGTTCGCCTGCAGGTTCTAGTGGATCGTGCCTCTATCGAGATTTTCGGCAACGATGGCGCGGTCGCGCTGCCGGTGGGTGTCGTGTTAGACCCACAGCAGAGGGCATTGGCGCTGGCGGCGACCGGGGGCGAGGCCCATATCGTCTCGCTGGACGTGTACGAGCTGCGTTCGGCGTGGTAGAGATCGGACTCAGCACGCGCGCGGCCGGCGATAGTGCACAAGACCCGCTCCTGAGTGAGCCAAAAAGGCGGGCTGCACGTTTGCTGCAATCGGTCTGTAGAAGGTGATGGGACAGAGAATCATGAATCCATAGTTCTCATTGGCGGGTCTATCCTGCTGCTCACCAGCATGCTGGCGAGCAAGATCTCGGACCGACTAGGCGTACCCACGTTGTTGCTTTTTCTGCTACTCGGGATGCTAGCAGGGTCCGAGGGATAGACGGGATCTACTTTGACGACCCTGCCATCGTGCAGGCGGCGGGCGTGGTGGCGTTGGTGCTCGTCCTGTTCGCGGGCGGGCTGGATACGGAGTGGGAGGAGGTGCAACCGATCGTCAAAGAGAGCCTGTCGCTGGCCACGGTCGGCGTGCTCATCACCGCGTTGGTCACCGGCCTTTTCGCCACCTTCATCCTTGATCTTCCGCTCGTCAAGGGCCTGTTGTTTGGCTCCATCGTGTCATCTACAGACGCGGCAGCGGTCTTTTCGGTGCTGCGTTCCAAGGGCGTTAGCCTGAAGGGAAAGCTGAAACCGTTGTTAGAGTTGGAATCGGGCAGCAACGACCCCATGGCCGTCTTTCTCACCGTAGGTCTCATCCAGCTCATCGCACAGCCGGATACATCGCCTGTGCGTCTCATCGCCTTCTTCGTCCAGTAGATGCTCATCGGCGCCGCTGTGGGATCTGGGATGGGCAGGATGGGGTTGTACCTCATCAATCGCATCAAACTGGGCTACGAGGACCTCTATCCCGTGCTCACCCTGGGGTTGGCGTTTCTGACCTCCGGACTGACCGACGCCCTGCGCGACAGCGACTTCCTTGCGGTCTATGTGGCGGGCATCGTGCTGTAGCATCACGACTTTCCATAAGCGGAGCCTGCTGCGCTTTCACGATGGGCTTTCCTGGCTCATGCACATCGCCATGTTCCTGACCCTGGGCCTGTTCGTCTTTCCCCCGCGCCTGATCCCGGTTATGGGCGTCAGCTTGCTCATCACAGGCGTCCTGATGTTCGTCGCCCGTCCGGCAACCGTGTTGGTGGTCACGCTGGGCAGCCCCTGGAGCTGGCGGGAAAAGGCGTTCGTCTCATGGGTCGGCCTGCGCGGCGCTGTCCCGATCATCCTGGCTACCTTTCCCCCGCTGGCTGGAATCCTGGAAGTTGACCTCATCTTCAACGTGATCTTCTTTATCGCGCTGACTTCGGTATTGCTGCAAGGGACCTCTATCCCCCCTGTCGCGCGATGGTTAGGGGTTGATGCGCCACTCGTCCCCAAGCGTGCCTATCCTATCGAGTACGTGCCGATGGACGGGCTGAAAAGCGAGTTGAAGGAGCTGCCCATTCCCCCGGGTTCGCGGATGCAGGAAGGGCCATCGTTGAACTACGCTTGCCGGCCGATCTCCTGGTCGTCCTCATCGCCAAAGATAACGAGTTTCTGGTGCCAAACGGGAGAACAATCCTGCAAGGCGGCGACACTCCGCTGGTGCTTTCGGATGAAGCGTCCTACAATGCGGTTTTGGCCAGGTCAGCACCCAGGGATCAAACGGCGGCCTAGCGCGTGGAAGCACAGGCGGGCATTGCTCATGCGCGCCTGAATATCCCTAGGGTTGGATAGCGAGTCCCGTCATCCGCGCGCTGCAGCCAGGGCAGGTGCGTCACGACCGCTGTGCAGGGACCATAGGTGCAGATCGCCACGTTGTGCCCACGGGTATCGGCCGCCAGCTTATTGAGCACGTTCTGCAGCATTTGTCCCCTGGCATGGCGTGTAGAGGAAGAAGACAGTCCGTCTGCATAGTCGGTCGCGCGCAGATCGGCATTGATGAGGAAGCGCACACGTGGCAGTTTCAGACGCGTCGCAACGCGTCGGGCATAGGCGCAGTACGCCGGCTCGAATTCGATCCCGCGACAAGATGCGCCGGTGAGGAGGTGCACGAGAATCGGCACCTGCCCGAGTCCGGAGCCAAGGTCGTAGAAGAGATCATCCGCGCCGATGCAGACTTGCTCGATCATCTCGAGAACGACGCGGGCAGACGACGGCTGATAGAATACCATCTCCGGCTCTGGAGAGCACTCCTCCTGGCGGCATATCTTCCACCAGCAGCAAGCCGCTCACCACGGCATCCAGCGTGTCGTAGCCGGCCGCATCTGGCGCCGGCGCTCTCCCGGCGAGGTCCAGCAGCTCCCGCCGCAGCCTGGCCCCACGGGAACGTCCCAGGCGAATCCGTTGTCGTAGCCGCTGGAGGTCGCAGCAGTTACGCGCCTGGAGGCGGCTGGTGAGGCGGGCGGCATAGCGTTCGAGCGCGACCACTTGCTGCGCGGGTGCGCCCACGGTCCGTGCGGCAGTCAGGCGCGCGCTGATGTCCAGCTCGATCTCGTCAATCGCCGCCGCCCGCGCCGCAAAGGCCGACTCCTCTCGCAAAAGGCGGCTCCGCCATAAAGCATCGAGTCGGACGCAGATCCGCTGCACCATTTGCAGTGGAGTGGATCGTGTCATGCTGTCCTCCGTCCTGCACTTGAACCGCGGCATCACCTTCACCCACTGCCCATCATCCGGCAGGATGCCGCTCACGGCAACCCGAAGCCCTCCTTATCCTGCGTCCCAAGATGGCCTCTGGCGGAAATGCTCCCACGCATGCGCTTGACAGGCGCGCGAGGCCGTCTATACTTCAGGCGTAGCAGGGTTGCAGGTTGAGGGGACGATGGCTGATTATATCGTGCGCCCGGCACATGAGGATGATATCCCCGATCTGATCGCGTTGCGTCTGGCGCTGCAGGCACATCTGGAAGCCAGCAACCCGCACATCTATCGGATGTCCGCCGAGGGGCGGGCCCGGGCAGAGCTGCAGTTGCGCGAGCTATTGCAGAGCGATGACGCTCTCCTGCTGGTCGCCGAGACGGCGGCAGGCCGTCTCGGCGGCATGGTCACCGGGGAGGTCAAACGGTATCCGCACATGGAACCTGCTCTGATCGCCACCATCGGGGTGATGTATGTTACACCAGAGTGGCGGGAGCAGGGCGTCGGGACGGCGCTGGTGACCAAGATGTTAGCCTTCTTCCACGAGAAAGGCGCAGAGGAGATCTCACTGCGCTATGTGATTGGCAACGCAGAAGCGGAACGGTTTTGGACAGGTCTCGGTTTCGAGCCACGCATCATCACCGCAGGCACATCCTGCGCCAAGTTGTCGGCGCTGTTGAGGCGACTAGACCACACACAAAAAGGAGGGAACATGCTGGATACGATTTTCGCACGCCGAAGCATTCGTCAGTACACAGATGAGCCGGTAACGCCGGAACAGATCAAAAAGGTGTTGGAAGCGGGCATGGCCGCGCCATCCGCTGCCAACCGCAAGCCGTGGCACTTTGTCGCGGTCACTGACAGGGCCAAGCTGAATGAACTCGCCGAACGACACCCACACGGCAAGATGCTGGCGCAAGCCGCCGCCGCCATCGTAGTATGCGGCGACCCGCAGATCAGCGAGCGCTTCTGGGTGCATGACTGTGCCGCTGCGACCGAGAATATCCTGCTGGCGATCACGGCGCTGGGGCTCGGCGGCGTGTGGTTGGGCGTCTACCCAGGCGACAACCGGGAGGCGGCGATCCGAGAGGTGTTGGGGATACCGAAGGAGATCAACGTGCTCTCCATGATCGCGCTCGGCCATCCCGCCGAACAGAAGGAGCCGCGCACGCAGTACGATGAGACTCGCGTGCATCGGAACGGCTGGTAGAGCCAGTGCTGACCAAGCCGTCCAGACATCGGCGAGGTCTTAAGCAGGTATGAAGGGGATCAATGTCGCAAGAAACGTTGGGCCACATCGAATTGGAATGGACGTGCCGCAACTGCGGCGCGCGTAACAAGGGCTCCATGCAAGTCTGCCAGAGGTGTGGCTCACCGATGGCGGAGGACCAGGAGTTCGAGCTGCCTGTGCAGCAAGAGCTCACGCCGGCAGAGACGGTCAAGGCCGAGGCAGCAGATGAGGCAACCATGAAGCAGGAGCCAGCGAAAGCAGCTATCACCGAAGCGCCACCTGACATCCACTGCCCGTATTGCGGCACACGCAACCCCGGCACGGCCACCATCTGCAAGCGGTGTGGTGGGGACCTTGCACAAGGGAAGGCGCGTCAGCGCGGCAAGGTGCTTGGAGCCTATCAGGCCGGCAAGGCGCCAGACGTTACCTGCCCGCATTGCGGCGCGCAGAACCCCGCGACGGCGCTGCAATGCCAGCAGTGTGGCGGCAACCTGACCAAGCCGAAGGAAACGACTCCCCCGCCCGCCGCAGAGAAACGCCCCTTCCCGTTAGGTATCGCCCTCGTGGTGCTGCTGGTAGTGCTGGGCATCTGTGGCTTTATGGCGCTCTCGTTACTGCGCACCGAGGAGATCACCGCAGAGGTATACGACGTCTCCTGGAGCCGCAGCATTGCCATACAGGCGCCGCAACTGGTCACTCGAGAGGCATGGTGGGATGACGTGCCAAGCGGGGCTCGCGTCGTGATTTGTGAGAAAAGGCTACGGCGCGAGCAGGCAGAACCCGCTCCTGTATCAACCAAGGTGTGCGGCACTCCCTATGTCGTTGATCTGGGGACGGGCCAGGGGAAGGTGGTGCAGGACTGCGTCTATCTCGTGTACGAGGACTATTGCCAATACGAGACGACGGCGTGGGTGGTCGTGCGCACCGAAAAACTGACAGGATCTGATCTGCAGCCGACGTGGCCGCGCCTCATGCTCGGCAGCAATGAGCGTGAGGCTGCACGCCAAGAGGAGTATGTCGTCGTCTTTGACAACGATGGCACCCGCTACACCTATCAACCCAGCTCGGCCGCGGAATTCGCGCAGTTCCAGCCGGACACTGTCTGGAAGCTCAAAGTGAACCAGTTGGGCGGCATCACGTCCATCAGCCGCTAAGGGGATGCGAGGGCAGCCAGAAGCGCGAGAGACCGTGTCAGTCTCCCGCGCTTCTTTGTCTGGCGGCACTAGCTGCCGGATGATGAAGCGGATTGCCAGACGGCCGTGCCGATCTCGGCGAGGTGCGTCGTCTCGTTCAGTGCCTCTAATGTCGGCGGCGTGGTCAGACGGATGCGGGTGATGCCGCAGTTCGCCATCTGGTAGTCCCGCCAGCGGTCAAGCGTGTTCAGCAGCAACGCAATGCCAGTGCTGAGCGTACCCTGGTGACTCACAATGACGGCGTGGCGGCCCGCCAAGGTAGCGATGATCTCTTGCAGCGTGCGAGCGATGCGCGCCGTCAACTGGCGGGGCGACTCGCCGCCGGGCAGGTGAAAGTCAGGATCGCGCCGCGCGCCCTCGGCGTACTGCTGCCAAGCGCGCATCACTTCATCCGGCGACATCTCCGGCGTTGTCCCCACGCGCAGCTCGCGCAGACCGGGATGCACCGCGATCTCCGCGCCGAGCGCGTCAGCAATCGCTTGCGCTGTCTCCAGCGCGCGGTTCTGGTCGCTGGTATAGACCGTGTGTACCGGTATCTGCCGAGCGCGCAGATCACGCGCCAAGTAGGCAGCAACTGTTCGCGCCTGCTGGCGGCCCCGCGCGTTTAGCGATTCCCCGGCAGTGTCATAGTCAATTCGTCCGGCGACGTTGGCATCTGTCTCTCCATGCCGGATAAAGATGAGGAGAGAGGCCGAACTATCAGGTCCGGCCTCTCTTGATGTGATCATGCTCATGCCTCGGAGCGCTCCTTCCCTTCAGTGGTTTTGCTGGCTGCATCCGTCGGAAAGCGATACGAGATGTGCAAGTACCCCTCGCGCAGCGAGGTCGCTACCTGATAACCGCACCGGCGCACTAGCGCCAGTGCCTGCGAGTTTGTCGCCAACAAGTCTGCTTGCAGTCCCGCCAGGCCACGTCGCTGCGCCTCGTAGCCAAGGTAGAAGAGGAGCCAAGTGCCGATCCCCTGCCGCTGGTAGGCGTCCTGCACCACCAGCGCCACATCGGCCATGCGGCTCACGGGATCAACCGCATACTCGCCCATGGCGATCATCCGCTCGCGCGCGCCATCGTTGACCAGACCGACAATCGCCAGCTTGCGCTCATAGTCAATCGTCGTATAGCTCTGGATCGTGTCACGCGAGAGGGTGCGCGCCGAGGTGAAGAAGCGATAATAGGCCGTCTGCCGCGACAACGAGTGGAATAGCTCGGCGAACAACTGCTCATCGGCGGGCTTGATGGGCCGAAAACGCACGACGATGCCACCTTTGAAAGTCGCCGTCGTCTCCAGTTCATCCGGATAGATCCCCATCGGCAGTGGCTGGTCCGCGGGTATATACCCTGCCTCCTTGGCTTGCTGGAGCAGCGCTGCACGGAAACGGGGGTGAGCGATGCTAACGAGCGCGATGGCGCGTTCCCGCAACGTACGGCCACGCAGCTCCGCCGTGCCATACTCGCTGATCACATCGTCCACATCACCCCATGTCAGGAGCTGGCTCGCGCCCGGCGGCAAGGTCAGGCCGATGCGCGAGCTAGTCCCACCCTCGCCGGTTGATGGCACGAGAAGCACCGAGCGTCCATGCGGCGCGCGCGCTGCGCCCCGCGCAAACGCCACATCGCCGCCGGTACGCTCCGGTGCACCGCCAAGGCGAGCAAAACATCCCTGGCCGGTCAGGTCCACCGCCACCGCAGTCTGCAAGGCCGTCATTGCTTCCTGCCGAGCGATGACTTCGGGATCGCTGACGTAAGACGACGGATGGAAGGCAATGGCCACGTTATCGCGAATGAACGCGTAGAGAGAAGCGGTCCCCAGCGCGGAACTCACCATGCTGCGCCCCGGCGCAAACGTCTGTTGCGCATTGGTGATGACGCCGGCGCCGATCAGCGCTGAAAGGCCATCGGTGAGCACACCGCTGTGCAAGCCGAGATCATGCTTTTCCCGCAGCGCCTCCACGACACCCTGGCCCACCGGGTCGGCGCTGACGTGTATGGTTGCGCCATTGGCCACCAGGCGCGCCGCCTGACGCGCAATCCGCCGCACCGCCTCATCTGCTGGCGGCCAGCGGAACTCGATAGGCGGATCGTCAACCTGGACCAGCGCGTTGATATTCGTAACGGGAATGCAGCTATCGCCAACGGTACGCGGCAGATGGGGATTGACTTCAGCCACCACGATCCGCGCTCCCGCAACCGCATCGGCAGCCAGGTCCACATCTGGTCCCAGGCTGCAAAAGCCCTGTTCATCTGGTGGTGTAACCTGCACCAGTGCCACATGCAGCGGGATCTCGCCGCTCCGCAGGGCGCGTCCGGCCAACCAAAGGGGTAGCGGCGCATACGAGACCAGAGGATCAGGCGAGACGGGTGTGCCGATAGTAGCCAGCAGGGTGAGGGGAAACGGCGGCGTCTCGCCCGGACGATAGGGTGAGATCCACGCCCAGAGACGGATCCCCTCGTGGTCATGCCACTCGGCAGCCAGTTCGGATAGCCCCGCGAGGAGACGCCGCGGCGTGGCCGCACCCGCGCCCACATACACCTGCTGACCGCGCTGGATACAGCTCAGCGCCGCCTTGACCGTTTTGAGCTTGTCTGCGTATTGTTCCTGCCATGTCTGAGGCATGCGCGTTCCTATGCAGTGGGACTGCCACTTACGATGGAGAGGAATAGGAATTGAGCAACCCACCCTGTCATTGCGAGCGACCGAAGGAAGCGAAGCAATCCCCACCAGCATAGGGGAGGATCGCTTCGGTCGCTTCGCTCCATCGCCATAGCACACATGGGCCAAGCTGTGCACAATCGTCCAATTTCTCGTTGACCTCTCTGTTAGAGGTATTCCTTGATTTGCTCTGCGGCTTGGCGCGTCATGCCCGGCACGGCGGCCAGCTCTTCCACGCTGGCCGCGCGAATCGCATCCAGCGACCCGAAACGCTTGAGCAGCAGTCTTCGTCTTTTCGGGCCAATGCCTGGCACGACCTCTAGCTCCGAGGCGATAGTCTTCTTGTCGCGAAGCGCGCGATGGTAGGTAACCGCGAAGCGGTGCGCCTCGTCGCGGATGCGTTGTAGTAGAAACAGCCCTTCCGCATCGCGCGGCAACACCAACGGCTCGGACTGCCCGGGGAGGAAGACTTCCTCCTCTCGCTTGGCCAGGCCAATAGCAGGGATCTCCGCCTCCAGTTGGAACTCCCGCAACACCTCCAGGGCGGCGTTCAGTTGGCCCTTGCCCCCATCCACGATCAGCAGATCAGGTAGCAGCGCCCAGCCATTCTCCTTCCCTGGCGCAGCAGCCTCTGTTGGTCCCTGTCCATTCTCTGGATCATGCATCTCGGCGGGCGCGCGTCCGGCCCGGCGAAAGCGCCGTCGCAGCACCTCTTGCATCATGGCGTAATCGTCTGCCCTCTCGACGGTACGGATGCGGAAGCGGCGATAGTCGCTCCTGCGCGGCACGCCGTTCACAAAGACCACCATGCTGCCCGTCGCCGCCTGACCCTGTATGTTGGATATATCGTAGCACTCGATCCGCACCGGTGCCGCGTCCAGCCGCAGGTATTCCCGCAGCTCCTCCAGCGCCGTCACATAGCGGTTGCTCTCCATTTCCCACTGCGCGCGCAGATGCGCCAGCGTCTCCACCGCATTCTCTGCCGCCATATTCACCAGTTCCGCCTCCGGCCCCTGATGCGGCACGGCCAGCGTCACCTTCTGGCCGCGACGACTGCGCAGCCACGACTCGATGATGTTCACCTCATCCACTTCGCTTTGCAGGATGATCTGCGGCGGCACATAGGCTGCCTGGTCGTAGAATTGCTTGACAAACGAGGTCATGATATCGCGGGTCTCTTCTTCATGTGTGCCCGTGAGCACGAAATACTCCCGCCCCAGGAGTTTGCCATTGCGGATAAAGAACACCTGCACGCATGCCTCACCGTTGTTGCGCGCGACAGCGATGATGTCCTGATCACTCAGCGCCGCGGACACGACTTTTTGCCGTTCGATGATCTGCTCAACAGCATGGATCTGGTCGCGAATGCGCGCCGCCTGCTCGAACTCGAGCCTTTCCGCACGCCGGGCCATCTCCTGTCGCAAGTTGCTCAGGATCGTCTCGTGCTTGCCCTCGAGAAAGAGGATGATCTGCTGCATCATGGCGCGATACTCCTCTTTGCTCACCGCGCCGATGCAGGGACCAGAGCAGCGCCCGATATGATAGTAAAGACAAGGGCGTTGGTCAGTGCCGGTGATCGTCCGATCGCAGGTCAAGTACGGGAACAGGCGACGCAGCAAATCCATCGTCTGATGGACCGCCCGCGCCGAAGTGTAGGGGCCAAAGTAGCGCGCGCCATCGTCAGCGATGTGTCGCACCAGGTAGATGCGCGGATAGTCCTCTTGCATCGTGATCTTGATGTAAGGATAGCGCTTGTCATCCTTCAGCCGCACATTGTAGTGGGGGCGATGCTTCTTGATAAGGGTGTTTTCCAGGATAAGCGCTTCCAGCTCCGACTCGGTAACGATAAAGTCAATGTGAGCCGCTTGCGCGACAAGGCGTTGCACCTTTGGCGGATGCTCTGCTGAAGCGTGGAAATAGGAACGGACGCGATTGCGCAGATTGATCGCTTTGCCCACATAGATGATCGCCCCCGTGGCGTCTTGCATCATGTAAACGCCCGGTTTGGTCGGCAAACTATCCAGAACAGCCACGAGATGATCGTTCACCGCATCCTCAGAACCATCTCAACATCAGGCGAAGATCGCATAACCTGCTCCTCATTATACGCCGAACCGCGCGCGCCCCAAACCTTCGCCATGCTGAGGCAGCACCACAGCTCAGGCAACTGCTTGCGCTAGAGAGCAGTTATGGTATAATGGCCGCTACATTCAATCAAGGATGGGCAATGACAGGAATCATCAAAGGCCTCTTTGCGCGACGCAATGTGCTCGTCGGCATCGGCGCATTCTGCGTGCTGGTGGTGTTGGCCGCTATCCTGCTATCCGCTGCCACTCGCCCCGCGCCCCCGGTCGAGCCCATACCTACAAACACTCACACACCAGAATCCACACCTACAGAGACTGCATCCCCGACCGCCACTCAGACGCCCCTGCCAACACCCACGCCGACTATCCCCGTGCTGGCAGGCCGAGTCGTTGATCTGGACAGCAGGGTGCCGATCGCCGACGCGCAGATCGCAGCGGAAGAGCAACGGACCGAAACGGACGCCGAGGGCCGCTATTCCCTCATCGGTGTCGCACCACCGGCCGACATCTCCATTCATGCGGCAGGCTACGAAAAGCGCGAGGTGGTGTGGAGGGGCGAGATTCCGCTGGATGTCGCGCTGGAGCGTGAGCGGATCATCGTGTGGCTGCGGGATGACCAGTCGGGATCCTCGATCGTAGGCGGAACGGTGCACGCGGTTGACTCAGCAACCACCAGCCAGACCAACACGTGGGGTATGGCCCTGATCGCTCTCAAGCCAGGTGAAACCTTGCGCGCTGCGGCGGATGGCTACGCTGATCTCGAACTTGTCTACGATGGCCGCAAGCAGGTGTATCTCTTCCTGAAGCCCTATGCGATTCAGGGCACGGTGCGAGATGCCCTAACGGAGGACACCATCCCCGACCTGCGCATCACGCTGCGCAGCCATGACCAGGTGCGGATGACGACAACCGATCAGGATGGCGCTTTTCGCTTTAGCCACGTGCCTCTGACATCCACGTTGGTCATCACGGCTGGCGGGTATATCTCCCTCACGCAGGTGGTGACGGCAAGCCTGCCAGCGACGATCACGCTGACATTGGAGCCACTCATCTACAAAGGCGTCTATATCCCGTTTGGCCTCCTTTATGCACCGGAAGCGGTATATGGCATCCTCGACATGGTTGATCGTACTGAGCTGAACGCTATCGTGGTGGACGTCAAGAGCGATCGTGGCCGGCTGGCGTACCAGAGTGAGCTGGAGATAGCGGTTCAGGGTGAAGCGTATGCCCCGGAAGTCATGGATTTGAACGAGCTGCTGCGCGCCTGCAAAGAGCGGGGAATCTACGCCATTGCCCGGCTTGTCACGTTCAAGGACCCGATCCTGGCCAAGGTCAAGCCAGAGTGGGCCATCACGCGCAAGAGTGGCAAGCTCTATCTGGACGGTGAGGAGCTGCCGTGGGGCGATCCTTACAAACAAGAGGTGCGCGACTATAACATCGGCATCGCCAAGGAAGTGGCGGCGCTCGGCTTTGATGAGATCCAGTTCGACTATATCCGGTTCCCCTCGGATGGCATCATCAGCGATATCGAGTATGGCATCACCAGCACGCGCGAAACGCGCACCGCCGCGATCGCCCAGTTTTGCGAGGAGGCACATGCCGCTCTCAGTGCCATGGGCGTGATGACCTCCATAGACATCTTTGGCCTGGTCACCTGGGTGGACACGGACTGGGATGAGGGGATCGGGCAGCGGTTGGTAGACCTGGCACGACATGTAGATTATGTATCGCCGATGGTCTATCCTTCAACATATGCCTCTGGGCATATGGGCTACAAAGAGCCTGCGCGGTATCCCTACGAGGTGGTGAGCGAAAGCCTCCGGCGAGCCAAGCTGCAGACCAAGACCAAACTCCGACCCTGGCTGCAGCACTACTCGCTCTGGGGAGTCGAATACGGCACCAAGGAGCTGCTCGCCCAAAAACAGGCCGCCGAAGATGCCAGGACACATGGCTGGCTTTTCTGGAATGCAGGTGGAGTGTATAATGAGGCAGTGTTTGCGCCAGCAGAGCCCACGGCGACACCTACCAAAGCCCCCTAGCTCGTATCTCTGGCCAGAGTGATCCGGGCACGCCCGGGCGATGCGCTGCGCCCCTGTCTTTCACGCACCGGTCGCAGTGGTTAGCTTCTGCAACAGGCGGCGCAGATCCTCCGCCGTGGGCTCGACGATGTGCGGCTTGCGCGTGGCGCGCATGGCACTCTGCACATCCTTCAACCCGTTCCCAGTTACCAGCACGACCACTCGCTCCGCCGGGTCGAGGCGACCCTGTTGCCGCATCTTCAGCAGCCCGGCCAGGCCAGCAACGCCGGCCGGCTCACCGAAAACCCCCTCTTCGCGCGCCAACACGCGCATCGCTTCCAGAATCTCGTCATCGCTGACGGTGATATACTCGCCTCCGGTCTGGCGCACAGCACGCAACGCCTTGATCGCGTCGCGCGGCATGCCGACGGCGATGCTATCTGCCAGGGTCGTGGCGGGATGCGGCTCCACTGTCTCGCCTCCCGCAACCCAGGCGCGCGCCAGGACGCTGGAGCCCTCCGCTTGCACGCCGATGAGCTGCGGCATTCGTTCGATCAGCCCGAGAGCATAGGCGTCCCGCAGCCCCTTCCACAGTCCGCCGATGATACAGCCATCGCCAACGGCGACAAAGAGCTTGTCGGGTGGCTGCCACTGCAACTGCTCGCAGATTTCCAGCGCCGCGGTCTTTTTCCCCTCGGAGAGATAGGGGTTGTAAGCGGTATTGCGACTGTACCAGCCATACTCATCCGAGGCCAGAAGGCACAGGTCATATGCCTGGTCATACGTGCCCCTGACCATGATGACATTCGCGCCAAAGATCAGCAACTGGGCCACTTTGGCCTGCGGCGCAGTCTCGGGAACAAAGATGTAGGTGGTGAGTCCCACGCTGGCAGCCAGTCCCGCCAATGAAGATGCCGCGTTGCCGGTGCTGGCGGCAGTGATGACCTGCCAACCCATTTCGCGCGCGCGGGTGATGGCGATGGCGCTGGCGCGGTCTTTGAGAGAAGCGGTGGGGTTACGGCCATCATCCTTGATATAAAGATGAGGGAGGCCAAGGCGGGCGCCGAGCCGATGCGCATGATAGAGCGGCGTCCAGCCGATGTGAAGTGGCGGCACTAGGTGCGGCTCCGCAATGGGCAAGACAGGCAAGTATCGCCAGAGGGAATAGTCGCGATTCTTGGCCAGCGACGCCCTGTTCAGGCGTGCGCGGATCAAGTCGTAATCATAGACCACATCCAGAATGCCAGCCGCGCCATGCCTGGGGCAGACATACATCGTCTCGTCGAGGCCATACTCGGCGCCGCAGATCATGCAGCAAAGTCCCAGCACGTGTCTCATCTGTGGCGAATAGCGCCGCAAGTGCCTTCTCTCCCGTCTTTCCCGGGTAGATCCAGCGCCTACGCCGGCAAGAGCCTAGAGGCTGGCGAGCTCCTGCAGCGCTCGCTCTTGCAGCTCCCACATCTGTCGCTCTTCCTCTTCCGTAGCGTGATCATACCCCAAAAGGTGAAGCACACCGTGAATCACCAGGAGATCCACCTCCGCCTGGGCCGAATGCCCGTATTCGGTGGCCTGCTCGATGGCGCGAGGATATGAGATGAGGATATCACCCAGATAGAGCGGTGCATCAGGCTCGGCAAAGAAGCCCTCATCAGTGGCAAAAGAGAGCACATCGGTTGGCGCGTCAATGCCGCGATAGGTTCGGTTCAGCGTGCGCATTTGTTCATCGCCGGTGACCACCAGCGACAACTCGACAGCTCCCTCCGGTGGGGCCTGTCGCAGCGCCGCCACCACCGCAGCGCGCAGACGCGATTCATCGAGCCGGCCCACGTACTCGTCTGCGACCTGCAACTCTAGCTGGACCTCTGGTTCGGGCATTTCGGTGCTCATTATGGGTTCATTCCTTGGCCATGTCGGCGACGGGCTCGCGCACCGACGGGGCGACCAGGGGGCCAACAACCCGGCCCTGTTCTCGCGGCTCGGTGGGATACTGGATACGAGGATGGAAGACACCCTTTAGCACGCTGACGAACGCCTCCCGAATCCTGTCCAGGTCGCGCAATGTCAGATCGCACTCGTCCAGCTCGCCGCTGACCAGACGCACGTTGATGAACTGGCGCACCAACCTCTCTGTCTCCTCCAGCGAAGCGGGGTGCGCCGAGCGCACCGCGGCCTCCACATCCGCCAGCATGACGATGGCGGCCTCGCGTGTCCGTGGCCTAGGGCCAGGATAGCGAAACTCGGCCTCGTCTATCTCCCGGCCCTCCACACGCTGGCGTGCCTGTTGATAGAAGAAGCTGACAAGCGTCGTGCCATGATGCTGCGCGATGATATGTTGCACTTCCACCGGCAGCTTCTGGCGGCGTGCCAGCTCCAACCCATCACGGACGTGCGAGATGATGATCTGCGCGCTGGTCTTGGGATCTAGGCGGTCGTGGATGTTCTCCCGTTCCGTCATATTCTCGATAAAGAAATAGGGGCGCAACGTCTTGCCAATATCATGGTAATAAGCACCGATGCGCGTCAGCAAGCTATCTGCGCCGATCGCCTCGGCGGCCTGCTCCGCCATGTTGGCAACGATCAGTGTGTGGTGATAGGTGCCGGGCGCCTTGAGCGCAAGCTGTTTGAGCAAGGGTTGTGTCGGCCTAGCCAGCTCTAGAAGTTGAATGGAGGTCGTGATCCCAAAGAGGCGACCGACCCAGGAGAAGATGGCAAAGGTGATGCTGGCGGAGAGGATGCCATTGGCAAACGCCGCCGCGGTCAATTGCGATAATGCTATCAGGTCATAGGTGCCATCATAGAGCCGAAAGGCCATCGAGGCCACCAGGTTGGTGAAAGAGACAAAGACGCCGGCACGCACAAAAGCAGTCGTGCGCTCCCGCCGTGAGATGCTCAGCGCCCCGATGACGCCGCTGGCAAAGACGAAGGTGGCGAACTCCAGCGAGTTGCCGCCTATGATCCCCAACGCGACACTGAGCGTGGCCGTCAGCACCACCGCCACAGTTGTATCCGCCAGCAGCAAGGCCAGCAACATCGAGACCGCTGCAACCGGAAAGAGGTAAGGGATAAGCGTATGTCCGGGTATGGTCAATTTGGCCAAAGCTGGCGGCGGTATCTATAGCGCTGACCGAAGAAGGGGC
>JAIOAV010000012.1 GCA_019873665.1 Chloroflexota bacterium | reverse complement strand
CGCTGGCGGACGCGATGCGGCCGGAGGCGTGGGAGCTGTGGCAGCATGGGTCGGCCTGGCACGGCGCGCCCGTGGCGCACGAGGCCGCCGGCATCTGGGGGCAGACCCTTTCCGGATTCGTGGACGCGCAGCGCCGCTGGCACGTCATGTTCCCCAGCAAGGATGCCGACGATTTCGGCACGATCAACCTTGCGAGCCGCGACTGGGACGCGCCATACGTTCCGCAGGGCTGGCAGCTCAGCGCGCATCAGGCCCCCGCATTGGCGCTGCTGCGGGAATGGTATGGCGATTTCAGCCTGGAGGCCGAGTTCGCGCTGGAGGGGAGTGTTTGCTTTTTCTGGGGTAACACCGCGCCGCTTTGCCCGCACGCGCCGCGGAGCGACGCGATGATTCACCCGCTGGCCATGCCGCGCGGCGGCGGGTTGCGCCTGCGCCGCGACGGGTGGGAGGTGATTCACCGCGCGGACGGCGAGGCGGAGCGCGTGCTGGCGGCGGGGTCTTGCCCGGCGGCGTCTTGCCGCACGCTACAGCTCGCTGTGCAAGATGGACGCGCCAGCATGGCGCTGGATGGCATGACGCTCTGGGCGGGCGCGGTGGAGACAGGGGCGGGGACGCTGGGGGCGCTGGTAGAGCGGAGCAGTTGGCTGGCCATGCGGCGCTTTGTCGTGGAGGGAGCGGCGCGCCCGGCGACGCTGACGTGGCTCTACCAGGAAGCATTGCTGGGCGCGGGGCAGGACATGCGAAACTGGGAGGAGGTGGCGTCGCCGCTCTTCCGGTATGGCGTCGGTGCGGTGCACAGCGGGGCGGGCGGCCGGGCCAAATGGAACGTTGCTGGCGGTGAGTTCACGCTCTGGGCGCCAAAGGGGCCTGACTATGGCACGGTAGAGGTGTTGGTGGATGGCCGTCTCGCGGGCTGCGTGGTGCTATACGCGCCGTCCGTCGCGCCGTCGGCGCCGGTGCTGGATGTGGCTGGTTTGTCGGAGGGCCGCCACGCGGTGGTGGTGCGGGGGATCACGGGGCGATTGGTGGTAGATTCGCTGGATGCGCGGTAGTCTCCTTCATTTAAAGTGCGCTGCCCGCGCCCGCACCTCGCCCACTGTTCCCAGGGCCAGACACTCCCCCGCTAGGCGGCGGGCATCCGCGAGCGAAAGCTGCCGCACGCGCTCCTTGACGATGGGGACCATGGCTGGGTCCACGCTCACCTCGTCCACCCCCAGGCCGATCAGCAGCGGCAGTGCCACCGGGTCCGCCGCCAGCTCGCCACAGAGCGAGACGCGCTTGCCCAAACGGTGCGCCGCCTGCGCCACCGAGTGTATCAGGCGCAACATCGCCGGCTGCAGGCCGTCGGCCAGCGATAGGGGCGCAGGGCGGTCGCGGTCTACAGCAAGCGTGTATTGGATCAGGTCGTTGCTGCCGATGCTGAGGAAATCCACCTCGCGGGCGAACCGATCCGCCATCAGCGCCGCCGCGGGGACCTCGATCATCACGCCCAGAGGCACGACAGGTAGCGGCGCGTCGCCTGCCGCCAGTCCAGCCCGCGCGTTGTCCCAAATCTGCCGCAGGGCATACCACTCGTCCACGCTGGTTACCATCGGGAACATCACCCGCAGGAGCGGGGGATCGGCGGCAAAGCGGGCCGCCACGCGCAAGATGGCGCGCAACTGGGTCGCCAACACGTCGGGCCGTTGCAGGCTGACGCGCGCGCCCCGCATCCCCAGCGCGGGGTTCGGCTCATGTGGTAGATCGAGCCCCGGCATCTCCTTGTCGGAGCCGGCATCCAGCGTGCGAATCACCAGCGGCTTGCCGCCCAGCGCGGCCACGGTGGCGGCGTAGGTAGCAACCTGCTCCTCCTCGTCAGGCAGCTCGCGTCGGCCGAGATAGAGGAATTCGGTGCGCAACAGGCCAATGCCATCCGCACCCTGGCGCGCCGCATGCTCTGCGCCGCTGACGCTGCCGATATTCGCCAGCACGGGGATCACGTGGCCATCGGTAGTGGTCGCCGCGACGCAGGGCAGCGCTTCGCGTCGCACCGCCGGCGTTGCCATGAAGCAACGCCGATCCAGTGTCGTGTCCGGCCAGGCGATCACCAGCCCGGCATCGCCATCCACCGCCACCGGCGCGCCCTCCGGCACGGCCAGCAGTGCATCGCCTACTTCCACCACGGCGGGCAGGCCCAACGCCTGCGCCAAGATGATGCTGTGCGCCGTCTTGCTGCCAGACGCTAGCGCCAGCCCCACAGCCCCCTGTTGCGCCAGCATCACCACATCGCTAGGTGTTATTTCCTGCGCGATGATGATCTGTCCGCGCTGCATGTTTCCCCAGTCGCGCCCAGTGTCGCCCAAGAGATGTCGCAGCACGCGCCGCCCCAGGTCCTCCAGGTCGCTGGCACGCGCCATCCACGTCTCCTCCCCGATGCCGCGCAGGCGCGCCCCGCCGGTCTCGATCGCCTGCCACCACGCCGCGGCAGCATCCTGGCCGAACGCCAGCGCATCGTTGACCGTTTCCATCAGGAGAGGATCGGCGAGAAAGGTGAGCTGCATGTCAAAGATCGTCGCCCGCTCCTCGCCGACGGTCTTCACCGCCTCTGCACGCAGCGCCGCCAGCTCCGCGCCTGCCGCCGCCAGCGCCTGCGCCAGCCGCTCCCGTTCCTGCACCACATTTTGCGGCACGCGCCGCTCCGGGCGCTTGGTCAGTGGGTGATAGACAAAGGCACGGCCAGCGGCTGCGCCGGAGGAGGCAGCGACGCCGGCGAAGACTTTGCGTTGGCCGGGGATGAGGGAAGGAGGCTGGTTCATGCTGCTCCTGCCTGCCCGCTCCATGCGCGAGCGCGCTGTTCTCGCATCTGCCGGTGACTGCTATCTCTGCGCCGCATTTGGCATCTTGTCCGTCCGGTGGTATAAAGACGCGTGCCACAAGACACGGCCTTCGCGGGGATTATAGCACCGGGCGATTGCGGGTGCAAGGCGTGTCAGGATGGCGCGCAGGAAAGGGGGCCACAATGGCCAGAAAGAGTCGCAGAAGCTATGTCGTCGGCGTGGATCTGGGCGGTACCAAGATCCTCACCGCGTTGATCAACAAAAAAGGCGAGATCGTGGCACAGGCCAAGCAGGCTACCGAGGCCGAGATGGGACCAGAGCGAGTGATCGCGCGGATCGCCGAGAGCGTGGAGAGGGTGCTGCGCAGGGCGGATGTCGTGCCGGAGCGGGTGCTGGCCATCGGCGTCGGCGCGCCAGGGCCGCTCAATCCCGAAACCGGCGTCATCCTCAACGCGCCGAACCTGCCGGGGTGGGTGGATATGCCGCTGGCGGAGCGGCTGCGCGACAAGACAGGGCTGCCCGTCTTTGTCGAGAACGATGTGAATGCAGGCACGTACGGCGAGTTCAAGCTGGGGGCTGGCCGGGACGTGTCGGACCTTGTGGGCATCTTTGTCGGCACGGGCATCGGTGGCGGCCTGATCCTCGGCGGCCAGCTCCGCAGTGGCTTTCGCCATGTCGCCGCCGAAGTGGGGCACATGATCATCGTGGCGGACGGGCCGCGCTGCGGCTGTGGCGCATGCGGCTGCCTGGAGGCGGTCGCCAGCCGCACGGCGATCACCCGCGATCTCGTCGCGGCGATCAAGGCGGGGCGCACGAGCATCCTGACTGAGCTGGCCGGCGACAAGCTGGACGATCTCACCAGCGGTGTGCTCGCCGAGGCGGTGCAGCGAGGCGACGCGTTGACGCTGGAGATGCTGGGCTGGGCGCAGCACTATCTGGGGCTGGCGGTGGCCAGCATCGTCAACCTGATTGACCCGGAGATGGTGATCCTGGGCGGCGGGGTGGTGGAGGCGCTAGGCGAGTACTTCTTGGCGCCGGTGCGCGAGACTGCCTTTGCCAACCTCATCGCCAAGCACGACCTGCAGCGAGTCAAGATCGTCGCTGCCAAGCTGGGAGATCAAGCAGGCGTGTTGGGCGCGGCGATGTTGGCAGTGGCCAGAGTTGGCAAGAGGAAATGAAAAGTACCCCTGGGCAGACTCGAACTGCCGCGCACGGCTCCGGAGGCCGCTGCTCTATCCTCTGAGCTACAGGGGCACGCAGAGATAGTGTACCACGGATCAGTCTTTTTGGCAAAATGCCGCAGCTTGTCAGCAGACTGCAGAGGAGGTTTCCCCCCTCATCATGGACCTATGCCATATCCAGCATCATGTGTACTATCTCGCCGGTGTTGTCAACATCGGCGTCATCGCGGGCCAGGATGGGCAGGCGGTCCTGATTGACTCCGGCGTGGGTGATCGACATGCCAAGCAGTTGCTTGGCGCCCTGGAGCCCCTCGGCCTCACGCCAGTGGCCATTTTCAACACGCACGGGCACGGCGATCACACCGGCGGCAACGCCTACCTCGTGGAGCAGACCGGCGCGCGCATCTATGCCCCGGCGCTCGATTCGGTGCTTCTCGAATACCCCGAATGGGCTACACTCTGCCTCTTTGGTGGCGCTGAGCCGATCCGGGAGCTGGCTGTGCCCCGCTTTGCGCCGCGCCGCTCGCAGCCAGATGTGCTGGTGGCCGAAGGGTCCTACGATGTGGCTGGCGTCACCGTCGAGGCACTGGCGTTGCCGGGCCATACCGGCGCGCATACCGGCTACCGCGTCGAGGGAGTGCTTTTCACCGGTGATCTGCTCTCCAGCGTGCACGAGCTACAAGACATGCGTATCGGCTACTCCTACAGCGTCACCATGCGGCTGGCCAGCTTGCAGCGGCTGCGGCAGCTCTCCGCCGACTATTATGTGCTGTCGCACGATGCCGCCTATGCCGATATCAGCGACCTGCTCGCCGCGAACCTCGCGCAGATCGAGGAGACACTCGCCTATCTACGCACGCGGCTGACCGCGTCGCCGGTGGAAGCGCATGACCTGGTCAGCGAGTTCTGCGCGCGCTTTGGCGTGTCGCTGCGCCACGTGCGCGACTATTACATGGTGTCGCCCGCGTTGCATGCCTACCTCAGCCACTTGCATAACACCGGCGAGATCGCTTTCACCGTGCAGGATGGCCGCCTCTACTGGCATACGTAAGCGCCCTACCCTGAGGACACCCTCAAGCAACGACTGTGCCTTTCTGCTAGTTGCCCGCCGTGCGAGTTGTGATAGAATACGTGGTGAGTCTGCCCCACGTTTGACCCCAAGAGGTAAGGTGGCATGCTTATCACGCATGGCAACCTGGTCACCGTGGCGGAGGGAAACGCGATCATCCCTGATGGCGCGTTGCTCCTCCGCGGCCAGCGCATTGCCGCGCTGGGGCCGTCGGCGGCGCTGGAAGCCGCGCACCCGGACGAGCCCCGGCTGGACGCGCGGGGGCAATGGGTGTTGCCGGGGGTGATCTGCGCGCATACGCACTTTTATGGGGCCCTTGCGCGTGGTATCTCGCTCCCGGGGCCTGCGCCCGCGAACCTGCCGCAAATCCTGGAGCATCTCTGGTGGTGGCTGGACAAGGCGCTGCAGCCGGAAGACATCTATGAATCGGCGCGCGTTTGCCTTGTGGACGCGATCCAGCACGGCACTACCACCCTCGTAGATCATCACGCCTCGCCCTACGCCATCGCCGGCTCGCTAGATGTGATCGCGCGGGCGGTGCAGGAGGCGGGTGTGCGTGCCTGCCTCTGCTATGAGGTGTCGGATCGGGACGGGCCGGATGCCGCCCAGGCTGGGCTGGAGGAGAATGTGCGCTTCATCAGGCGGACGCGCTATCGAGAATGCGGCGGCGACGGCTGGCTCACCAGCGCCTTTGGCTTGCATGCCTCTTTCACCCTGTCGGACGAGACCCTGGAGCAGGCAGTGGGGCTGGCGCGGGCATTGGATGTGGGCTTTCACCTTCATCTCGCGGAGGGGGAGGTAGATGTGCAGGACGCGCTGGTGCGCGCGGGTACGCGTACCGTTGGGCGACTGGCGCGAGCCGGCGTGCTCGGCCCCAAGACGATTGCCGCCCATGGCGTGCATCTGGACGCGGCGGAAGTCGCGCTGCTGCATGAGACGGGCACCTATGTGGTACATAATCCCCGCTCCAACATGAATAACGGAGTTGGCGTGGCACCTGTGGCGCAGATGCTGGCGGCAGGCGTGCCGGTGGGACTGGGGAACGATGGTTTCAGCAACAACATGTTTGCCGAGATGGCGACCGCATACCTGCTGCCCAAGCTGGCGGCGCGTGATCCGCGTGCGCTCAGCGCGCCGCAAGTGATGGAGATGGCATTCGGCCACAACGGACGGCTGGCGAGCGCGCTCTTTGCCCAGCCGCTAGGCTGTCTCGCCGTCGGCGCGGGCGCGGACGTCATCCTTGTGGACTATGCTCCACCGACACCGGTTACGGCAGAGAACTGGCCCTGGCATGTGCTGTTTGGCCTGGATGGCAGTCAGGTGACGACTACGATAGTTGCCGGCGAGGTCCTGATGCGCGATCGCGTTCTCACCCATCTGGACACAGCGGAGATTGCGGCGCGCGCCCGCGAACGGGCGGCGCAGCTGTGGCGACGGTTGGCCGGGGAGTGAGGCGATGGCTGAGCTGAAACCGTACCGCGTACTCATCGTGGACGACAAGAAGGATGTCTGCGACCTTCTGGCGGTAGTGCTGCGCGTGCTCGGCTATCCCAGCGTGGCCGCGTATAGCGTCCCGCAGGCGCTGCAGATACTCGACCAGCCCAATGACATCCAGATCGTCATCACCGATCTGGCGTTGCCCGAGGTGGATGGCTACTATCTCGTAGAAGAGCTGGCCAAGCGGCCCAATCACCCGCCAATCATCACCCTGACGGCGTATTCCTCTCTGGAGTCCGCTGTGCGCGCGTTGCGGCTCGGTGCGTTCGACTATTTGATCAAACCCTTTGACCAAGAGACAGTGCGCATCGCTATGGATCGCGCGGTGCGCTATCTGCAACAGCTCCATTCGGAGGAAGAAGCCCGCCAAGAAGAGGAGCGCTACCGACACCTCTTTGAGGAGAGCATGGATCCCATCCTCGTCGCCGACACGGCAGGGCAGATCACCGATGCCAACCGCCGGGCATGCGAGTTGCTGGGATACCGCAAGGCACAGCTGACCACGATGACGGTTCGCGATCTACAGCTGCCCGAGTCGTTCTGGGCGCGGGTCCCTGAGCTCGCGGAAGGACGAGAAGTCGAGATCGAAGTGGACCTTTCCGCGCAGCAGGGCAAAACGCTAATCCTACAACTGCGGATCAAACGCTTTATCTACCGTGGCAAGGAGTATTATCAGGCCATCGGCCGTGACGTGACAGCCCAGCGCGTCGCCGAAGCGATGCGTCAGGACATGATCGGCATGCTGGTGCACGATCTGCGCAGCCCCCTCACCGTCATCATGAGCGGCATCGAGACGCTGCGCCTCTTGCACGAACGCGGGCAGAGCGAGGCCGTCATAGACACCTTTCTGGAGGTAGCGACGCACAGCGGCCGCCGCATGTTGCGCCTCACCAACACGATGCTCGACTTTTACCGGCTGGAAGAGGGGGGCTTCCCGCTGCAGCTCACGCCGCTGGCGCTCCCCAACGTCGTGCAAGAGATGATGCCCGAATTCAGCGCGCTGAGTGCCTACCAGGAGGTCAGGTTGGAGAACCGCGTCTCGCCCGACCTGCCGTTGGTCATGGCCGATCAAGATCTGTTGGATCGCGTTTTGGGAAACCTGCTGGACAACGCGATCAAGTTCTCGCCCCGCGACGGCACGGTGACCATCAGCGCCACAGTGGATGAGGAGCCGGGCTTTGTTACCGTCTCGGTGGCCGATCAGGGCGCAGGGATCGCGCCCAGGGACCGTGACCAGCTCTTCCAGAAGTTCAGCCAGATTCGACCGGAAGGGAGCCGCCGCCGCGGCACTGGCCTGGGATTGGCGTTCTGTAAGCTGGCGGTAGAGGCGCAGGGGGGCAGGATCTGGCTGGAAAGCCCCGCAGAGGGGGGCAGCGTGTTTCGCTTTACTGTGCCTACGGTGTACCCGCTGACGGGGGAGGGAGATGGCGGACCTCAACGTTGATCTCTGTGGGCTGGCGTTGCGTAATCCGGTGTTGCCCGCTGCCGGCCCACCGGGGCGGGATGGAAAGGCGCTGCTGGCGTGCGCGGCGGGAGGCGCGGGTGCGCTGGTGGCCAAGACGATCTCGGTGCGCGCGGCGGATGTGCCCACGCCGAGCATGGCCGAGATCCCACACGGCTTGCTCAACTGCGAGCTTTGGTCCGAGCTGCCGCCGGAGCAGTGGTTGGAGCGCGAATATGCCCTCGCCAAGAGCGCGGGTCTGCCGCTGATCGTCAGCCTCGGCTATTCGGCTGCGGACATCGCCGCGCTGGCGCCGCGCGTGCGGCCCTTTGCCGACGCGCTGGAGCTTTCCACGCACTATATTGGAGAGAACCCGCAACCCATGATGGATGCCATCCGCGCCGCCAAGGATGCGGTGGCAGTGCCGGTGTTCGTCAAGCTCAGCCCGCTGGGACGGGAGATCAGCCGCGCTGCCGAACTGGCGGCCAAGGCGGGCGCTAATGGCATTGCTGCCATCAACTCGTTCGGCCCTTGTCTGGGGATAGACGTCGAGACCGGGCAGCCGCTTCTGGGCAGCGCCGATGGCCATGGCTGGCTCTCGGGACCGGCGCTCAAGCCGCTGGCGCTGCGCTGCGTGTTGGATGTGTCGCGGGCAGTCGGGCTGCCGGTGCTGGGCGTGGGCGGTATCAGTCGGGGCAGCGACGCCATCGCCATGTTCATGGCTGGGGCGACCGCGGTGCAGGTGTGCACCGCCGCCATCCTGCGTGGGCCGACCGTGTTCGGCAAGATCGCCACAGAGATCGGCGCATGGCTGGACGCGCACGGCTATCAAAGCGTGGCCGACATTCGCGGGCTGACATTGCGCTGCCTGCGGGAGCGCCCGGCGCACCGCGTCGCGGTCCCCCCTGTTGTGGAGGAGGCGGCATGCACGGCGTGTGGTCTCTGCGAGCTATCATGCCCGTATGATGCCATCCACGTGCAGGGGGGCATCGCGCGCGTGGATATGTTCCGCTGCGCGGGGTGCGGGCTCTGCGTTACGCGCTGCCGCCCCGGGGCACTGCGCTGGCTGTAGTAGGCCCGTTGCCGCGGCAGCCTGTTTTATGAGCAAGTGCGCCGTGCACAGGACGGCGCAGACAGGAGAAAGAACCGATGTTGCCACTGCGCGATGAGAACCCCACCTATCGCTTTCCGGTGGTCAATCTGACGCTGATCGCCATGAATGTGTTGGTGTTCATCTACCAGCTCACGCTATCATCTGGGGAGTTGGAGGCGTTTTTCCTGCGCTGGGCGGTGGTGCCGGCGCGGATCTTCTATGATTTCTCGTTGGGCGCAGCGATGACACTTCTGACAGCCATGTTCATGCACGGCAGCCTGCTGCATATTCTGGGCAACATGCTCTACCTGTTCATCTTTGGCGACAACATAGAGGACGTGGTGGGGCACGTGCGCTATCTGGTCGTGTATGTGGTGGCGGGGGTGGGAGCAAGCCTGGCGCAGATCGCCGTTGCGCCCGATTCGCCGATTCCGGCGTTGGGGGCGAGCGGTGCCATTGCCGGGGTGTTGGGAGCCTACCTCGTTTTCTTTCCCTATGCGCGTGTCCAGTATCTGGTCGCGATCGGCTTCTTTGTGCGCTTTATCGAGATGCCCGCGGTCATCGCGCTGGGTGGCTGGTTTGTCCTGCAATTCTTCTCCGGGCTGCTCTCGCTGGCGAGCGTGCAGTCGGGCGGCGTTGCCTGGTTCGCGCATATCGGCGGGTTCATCATCGGCATCCTGGTGGGCCTGGGGTGCAAGGCGATGGGCTGTCGTGTCCGCCAGCTTGCCATGCCCCTCTATGAGCAGTACTTGTACCGATGACACCCTGGCGGGAGCGTGTGGTCGCGCTGGAGGCGGAGACATATGCGCTCTATCTGGCCTATCGCGATCCGCGCGTGCCGTGGGTGGCGCGCGTCCTGGCGGCGTTGGTGGTGGGCTATGCCCTCAGTCCCATTGATCTGATCCCCGACTTCATCCCCATCCTCGGCTATCTGGATGATCTCGTGCTCGTGCCGCTGGGCGTGTGGCTGGTACTGCGAATGATGCCGCCTCAGGTGGTGGCAGAAAGCCGCGTCAGGGCGCGGGAGACGGTGGCGGATGGCTTGCCGGTCAGTCGGCCCGCCTCAGTGGTGATCGTGCTGATCTGGGTGGTATCGTTAGCGGTAGTGGGGACGGTTATCTACCGGCTGCTGCATCGGGAGTGACGTCGCACGGCAGGACTTTCTCCTGGATCTTGTCTCTACAGATAGGGCGCAATAAAGAGGAAGGGTGTAGCGCATGCCAGCGCCAGCAGGATAGGGTAGAGCAGCAGGTAAAGGAGCGGCCTCGTGCGATCGGAGAGGAATCGGCGCACGGCAAAGGCCAGCGTGGCCGTCGTCAGCAGCGCCAGCGCCACCTTGTCCGGGTCGCCTGTAACGATCCCCTTGCCGAGCAACAACACCATCCCCGCACCCAGCGCCCCCGTCAGCCATCCGGCATACTCGTGCCGCCACAACTCCGCCCACCCCACCGTGAACGCCAGCGCCAGCGGGATCAGCGACGAGTTGAGGTATCGGCCCTGGAACTGCACGAGTTGGCGGTTGAGCCAGAGATATTGCGCCACCGACAGCGCCAGCGATAGCGCCATGATCCCCAGTGCTCGCCATTGGGCCGCCGACTCGCGTGCGCTGCGCTCTCGCCATCGGCGCACGACCCAGAGTGCCAGTCCCAGCGTTACTAGCCCGCAAAGCAGATAGAGCGCCAGATACACCCGCTGATCCATCGGCACGGCCATCCAGCCGAACTGCCCCCAGAAACTGTGAAAGGTGGTGCAAATGAACTCACGTGCCCAGGTGAGGCTGCCATATTGCGCGATATATGCGGCGCGGGTGAGCTGACCGCTGACGACTGCCGTGTGTCGCTGCCACGCCAGCGGGTCGTGCCAGCCGTAAACGGCCGCGTTGCGCAGGAACCATCCGCCTGCGACGAGGGCCGCCACGCCGCACACCCAGACCAGTGGACGCCACGGGCGACGGCGCGCGCTGTGGCGCTGCCCCCAGAAGGCGGCCACCAGCGCCAGTGGTAGGGCGATGTAAGTGGTGCCTTTCGTGAGCAGCGCGATGCCCACCAATGCACCCAACGCCGTCCAATGGCGCACATCTCCGCCGCGCTGCACGACACGCACCGCGAGATATAGCACTCCTGCCAGCACCAGCTCCGCCAGGCCGTCGTTGTTGGTCGCCGCCATCATCGTCAGGTGCATCGGCAGCATGACGATGAACGCTGCCACGCCAAACGCTAGCAGGTCCGGGCTGATCTCGGTGGTACTAGCGCCCCTTACCTCCGCCGGGGCCTCCTCGCGCCCGGGCGACAGCGTGGCACGTGCGGTGACATACGCCAGCGCCACCACGCCTGCGCCAAAGAGGAGCGACACGAGGCGCAGCGCCACCACCTGTTGCGCCAGTGGCAGGCCCCCGGTGGCCAGATAGATGGGAACCATCAGGAGATAGTAGAGGGGCGGCTGGTAGAACTCGTAGCGAATCGGATCAATGGACATCTCGGGCGGGAACTTGGCACCCTTGATCTCTTCCAGATAGCCGAGCGGGTAATCGCCCGGCTGCAACACCGGCAGAGTGCGCCGCTCCGCCAGATAGCGGATATAGTTATAGTGCGCCGGCTCGTCGGGGACCTGCCAGGTGGGCGTCTGCACCGCATAGAGCGCGCCCAGGGCCAGGTAGAGCGCGATGAGCAAGGCCAGCGGCCATGCCGGCATGTGAGACGGACGGGTATGGGCCATGTGCCGTGTCCGATCAGGGAGGCTTCGGGAGTCTTGAGGACTCCCGAAGCCTGTGGAGAGCGGATCTAGAAGCTACTTTTTCAGCGTGGCCTGCTCCAGCCGCGCCACTTCTTCCTCAACGACCGATTCCTCTAGCTTGAGAAAGAGGGGCTTGGGCGTACGCAATTTCTGCCCCACCGGCAGATGGCTCGGCCCCCAGGTGCCCACCGTTTTGCTGCCATCATAGCGCAACACGCGGTGGATCTTGTCTCCCTCGGCGATGTTCTGCTGATACTGGCGGCCGGCGATGGAGCCGTCGTAGCCAAGCATCTCGTGCAGCGCCTCCGATGAGAATGGCAGGAACGGGTAAAAGAGGATCTTCAGCGAGTCAATCACGCGCAGCGCCACATAGATCATCGTGGCTGCCGCCGCCGGATCCTTTTTCAACACCTTCCACGGCGCGGCGGTATCCAGATAGCGGTTCACCTCTTGCGCTACATTCATCGCCTCGCCCAGCGCCGCACGGAAGTGGCAGTTGGCGATTTCGCGGCCAACTGGCACAAACGCGTTCGCCACGATGTCCAGGATGCGGGTGTCATCGGCGGAAAGCCGCCCGGGTTTGGGCACCTGCTTGTCAAAGTTGCGATAGGCAAAGGTCAGCACGCGGTGCACCAGGTTGCCATAGGTGGCCACCAGCTCGTCGTTGTTCCGTCGCACAAATTCGCGCCAGGTAAAGTCGCTGTCGTTCGTCTCGGGCATCGTCGCCGTGAGCACATAGCGCAGCGGGTCGGGCGCATAACGCGCCAGATAATCAGGCATCCAGATCGCCCAGTTGCGGCTGGAGGAGAACTTGCGCCCCTCCAGGTTCAGGAATTCGTTGGCCGGGATGTCATACGGCAGGTTCAGGTCGCCATAGCCCATCAGCATCGAAGGCCAGATGATGGCATGGAACCAGATGTTGTCCTTGCCCTGGAAGTAGTACGCCTTGCATGATGGGCTCTGCCACCAGTCGCGCCATCGCTCCTCGTCGCCGGTGATCTGCGCCCACTCGATGGTAGCCGATAGATAACCGATGACTGCATCGAACCAGACATAGATGACCTTGTCCTCGAACCCCGCCACGGGCACGGGGATGCCCCAGTCCAAGTCGCGGGTGATGGGGCGCGGTTGCAGGCCGGCATCCAGCAGGTTGCGCGCAAAGTTGATGACGTTGGGCCGCCAAAACCCCTTGTCGCGCAGCCACTTCTGCAGTGGTTCCGCAAAGGCGGGCAGGTCGAGAAAGAGGTGCTCGGTCTCGCGCACCACTGGCTTCCCGCCGCACCAGCGACAGGCAGGCGAGATCAGCTCGATGGCCTCAATAGAGCGCCCGCATGAGTCGCACTGGTCCCCGCGCGCTCCCACCGCATGGCAGTGCGGGCAGATGCCTTCCACATAGCGGTCGGCCAGAAAGCGCTGGCAAGTCTCGCAGTAGAGAAGTTGCATCCTCTGGGCAAAGATGTAGCCCTTCTCATACAGTCGCAGGAACATATCCTGGGTGACGGCATAGTGATTCTTGGTATTGGTGTGCGTGTAGAGATCAAACGAGATGCCCAGACCTTGCAGCGAATCCAGGATGGACTGGTGAAAGCGGGCAATGATCTCTTCTGGCGGCACGCCATCCTGTTCGGCACGCACCGAGATGGGCGTGCCATGCGTGTCGCTGCCAGAGACCATCAGGACCTCCTTGCCCTGCAGGCGTTGATAGCGGGCAAAGATGTCGGGCGGCAGTATAGAGCCGGTGATATGCCCCAGATGTAAGGGGCTATTGGCGTAGGGCCAGGCCACACAGACGAGTATACGGTCGGTCATGGTCAGATCCTTTCTCAGCGTCTGTCGCATCCAGAGAATCGGGTGCGATGCAGGGGTACAAGGCAAAACAGCAAATGGCTAGCGAAAGCGCGTTATCTGGGGGCGGGGGCCCCCATATTGCCCTTTGCTGCCGTAATACGGCGGTATGTGCTTGGCCGGTGGCTGAGGAACCACGTCCAGACCGGCTTGCCGTCCTTTTGCGCACGATACCAGTGCACCGCTGCCTCCTTGATCCCGTGCCTGACGCGCGCCAGCAGGGAACATTGATTGCCCGGCGTCAGAGGATATTACAATCGGGCGAACGCTGATTCTATCATCATACACGCGATGTCTGTTTTAGTCAAAAGACCGCTCAGCTTAGAATGCTCTCCAGATACTCGTCCGACACGCGGCGGAACTGTGCCACCTCGCGATGCCGCCTCGCCAAGCGAGGCCAGTCGCGCAGCCCGGCCAGTTGCCCGCGTAGGCGCGCCCGTGCCGCCTCCCCGCGCCACGCGCGCAGCGCGTCCCGCGCGATCCGGAACTGTGCCGCCCAGATGAGGCGTGCATACTTACGGCGGAGGGTCGGTGGCATATCCTTGGCCAGCACATAGAGCGTGTTGCGTCCGGTGTAATAACTGGCCGTTACGCCGCCGCCGGTGGCGCTGAGGCGGTGGAAAATGCGTGCGTCCGGTGCATAGATACATCGCCATCCGGCGAGCTGCGCTCGCCACGCCAGGTCCACATCCTCGCAGTACATAAAAAAGCCCTCGTCCAGCAGGCCGATCTCGTCCAACATGCGACGGCGATAGGCGACCGCGCCGCCGCAGGCGCCAAAGACGTACTCCTCGCGATCGAATTGCCCCCTATCCTGTTGCCACACGCCCCGGCTATTCGGGAGACCATCCCGCCCATAGAGGTCGCCCGCCGAGTTCAGCACATCCCGCCGGTCATAGAGCAGGATCTTGGTCGCCGCCGAGCCAGCATCCGGATATCTATCTAGCGCGCTGACCAACGCCTCCAGCCACTGCTGATCTGCCTCGGTATCGTTGTTCAGAAGTGCGACGATCTCGCCGCGCGCGATGGCGATCCCGGCGTTGCAGCCGCCGGTGAGGCCCCGATTCGTCGGCAGCGGCAGCAGGCGCACCTCTGGATAGGCGCGGCGGATGAGCGCACAGGACTCATCGCGGGAGGCGTTATCCACCACGATCACCTCATAGTCTGCATAGCTCTGCGTCCGCAGCGCGTCCAGACAGGTGGGGAGGAGATGTGCGCCATTCCAGTTCGGGATGATGACCGAGATGCGAGGAGTATCAGCCATCGCGCAGGCACTCGGCCAGGGCATCCTGCCAGGGGCGCAGCGTGATCCCCAGCGCCGCACCAAACAGGTTGCGCAGCTCGACAAAGGCGGGCACCTTGGCGGGACGCGGGTACGAGTCGGCGGGATAGATCGGGTAGTCCGGTCGCCCCAGCAGATCCATGATCCGGCGCGCCCATTCGTAGCGGGAGCAGGTGCCGGTATTGGTGAAATGGTAGATGCCGTACGCCGGGATGCGGATGAGCTGGGCGATAGCGGCGGCGAGGTCGGGCGCATAGGTGGGCGAGCCTTCCTCGTTGGTCACCATGCGCAGCGAGTCGCGTTCCGCTGCCAGCCGCCGCACCGTGTTGACAAAGTTGCGATGCGTGCGGTCATAGAGCCAGGCGGTGCGGGCGATGTAGAAGCGGGTCAAGAGGTCGCGAACAATTTGCTCCCCTGCCAGCTTGGAGCGGGCATAGACGCACTGTGGGTTGGGTGTGTCGTACTCCCAACGCGGCTCGCGTCCCACGCCATCGAACACATAATCGGTGCTCACATAAAGCAGCGGCGCATCCAGCGCCTGACAGGCGAGTGCCACGTTACGTGTGCCCAGCGCGTTGACGCGATACGCCAGCTCCGGCTGGCGTTCGCAGCCGTCCACGTCGGTCATCGCTGCCGCGAGGATGACCACATCTGGCTGAAACGAGATGATCTCGTCGCGCGCGGCGGGGAGGACGGTTATGTCATATTCCGGCAAATCCAGGAGCTGCAGCGACTCGCCCGCCAGCGCTTTCTGCAATGCGCTGCCCAGTTGTCCCTTGCTTCCCACGATGGTAACCTTCATGCGCGGCTTGCCCCTTTCGGCCATGCTCTCGCGCGGCATTATAGCACACCCTGCGCGTCGGACAAAAAAGACTTCCAAAGCCCGTGGGCTTTGGAAGTCCGGCATGTAAATGGCACGAGTGCGATACTAACGGTCGAGGAGCACCAAGACGCCAGCGACGATGGCGAGGAGCGCCATGATCGTGCCCAACCACGAAACACTGATGCTGAATAGCGAGAAGAGCCCGCTTAAGGCGACCCAGATGCCGAGCAACAGCAAGCCGAGTTTCTTATTCAGTTTCATCTCCGCCTTCCTTTCTGCGCGTCTCGCGCCGTATGATAAATGCTGTCGCGGCTCATGCCCCGACTACATAACGTAACCCCAATGCAAACGAAAGGATACGCGCGGATGCGTGTTCAGCCTCACTAATCTGCCGCCTGCAGCTCTGGCACCAGATGGCGCTGGCCCTTGAATTGGCTCATGTACATATTGTAATAGAAACCCTTTTGTGCCAGAAGCTCTTTGTGTGTGCCACGCTCGATGATCTCGCCGTTGTTGATGACCAAGATTTGATCTGCCTCGCGGATGGTGCTGAGTCGGTGCGCGATGACAAAGCTGGTGCGGCCGGTCATGAGGCGCAGCATCGCCTCTTGGATGTGCTTTTCCGTGCGCGTGTCCACGCTGCTGGTAGCCTCGTCCAGAATCAAGATTCCCGGGTTTGCCAAGATGGCGCGGGCGATGGCGAGGAGCTGCCGCTGCCCCTGGCTGATGTTGGACGCCCGCTCCGATAACGGCTCGTTGTACCCCTCTGGCAGTCGCTGGATGAACTGATCCGCGTTCGCCAGCTTGGCCGCGGCGATCACCTCTTCGTCCGTCGCATCCAACCGGCCGTAGCGGATGTTGTCCATTACCGTGCCGGAGAAGAGGAAAGTGTCTTGCAGCACGATTCCCAGCGTGCGGCGCAGGTCATCCTTCTTCAAGGTGCGGATGTCGTGCCCGTCCACGCGGATGCTGCCGCTCTCAATATCGTAAAAACGGGTGAGCAGGTTGACAATGGTGGTCTTGCCCGCGCCGGTCGGCCCGACAAGGGCGACGGTCTGGCCGGGAGCCGCGTGGAGGCTCACATGCTTGAGGACTGGTACGCCCGGCTCATAGGCAAAGCAGACATCGTCAAAGACAACATCGCCCTGCACCTGCTCCAGCGGCAGCGCATCCGGCGCATCCTGGATTTCAGGCACCTGGTCAATGATCTCAAAGACACGCTCCGCGCCGGCGATGGCTGACTGGATCGTGCTCCATAGGTTGGCGATCTCGTTCAGCGGGCGGCTGAAGCGCTGCGCATAGCTGATAAAGGCGGCGATGGTGCCAACGGTGGCCAGCCCGCCCATGGCCATCCAGCCACCGACGCCGGCAACGACGGCGAACGACAGGTTGTTCACAAAGTTGGACATCGGGCCGACCGTGCCGGCGAAGGTGCGGGCGTAGGTGGCGGCGCGCTGGAGCTTCCGGTTCGCAACTTCGAACTTGGCGATCGCCTCCTCCTCGCGCGCATACGCCTTGACCACACGTTGGCCAGTAACCGTCTCTTCGATGATGCCATTCAGTGTGCCCAGCGACTCTTGTTGCTCCTGAAAGCCGCGCCGCGTGTGTTTGGCGATATAGTTTGTGAGCGCCATCATCAGTGGAATGGTGATGAGGCTGACCAGCGCCAGACGGTAGTTGAGCAGCAGCATCACCGTACCGACACCCACCACACTCAGAAGCGCTGAGAGGAACATGGTCACGCCCGTGCTGAGGACCATGCTGACCATCTCGACGTCGTTGGTGAGGCGGCTCATCAGCTCGCCGTGCGTCCGCTGGTCAAAGAAGCGGAGCGAAAGCGCCTGCAACCGGATGAACAGGTCGTTGCGCATATCGCGCACCGTGGCCTGTGAGGCATTGGTCATGACGTACACCTCTAGCCAGGCGGTGAGCGAGGCAACAGCATAGACGGCGATCATCATGAGCGCAACGCGCGCCAAGCCGGCAAGGTCGCCGACGATGATGTAATGGTCAATCGCCAGGCCCATGAGATAGGGGCCGAGCAGCGCCAGACCAGAGCTGGCGATCACCAAGAGCACAGTAGCGAGCAACGCCGCCTTCTGCCGTTTCAGATAATCCCAGATGCGCCGCAGCGTGCCGCGGACATCCTTGGCGCGCTCGACGGGCCGCATCATGTGGCCACCGGGGCCGCCAGGACCGCGTCCCATCAGTCCTCGCGGCTGCATAAGACTGGATGATTGAGGGCTGGGTCTATTCTGCGCCATTAGAGATCACTCCATTTCCAAGCTGCGATTCATAGATCTCACGATAGATGGGACTCGTTCTGAGGAGCTCGCTGTGCGTGCCTTCGGCGGCGATCTGCCCATTATCCAGCACCACGATCTTGTCGGCGGTCAGCACGGTACTGATACGTTGCGCCACGACAAAGCAAGTGCGGTTCTCTTTCACCTTTGCCAGCGCCTCCTGGATCTTGGTCTCCGTCTCCACATCCACGGAGCTGGTGCTATCGTCCAGGATAAGGACGGCAGGCTGCGTGATCAGGGCGCGGGCGATGGCGATACGCTGCTTTTGCCCGCCGGAGAGGTTGACGCCGCGCTGGCCGACCACCGTATCGTAACCGTCGGGGAAAGACATGATAAAGTCGTGCGCTTGCGCGGCCTTGGCAGCGGCGATTACCTCTTCATCGGTGGCCTCTGGTCGTCCGTAGCGGATGTTGTCGCGGATTGTGCCGCTAAAGAGCACTGGCTCCTGGAGCGCCACGCCGAGGTGCCGCCGCAGCGTCGCCTGTTGCACCCCGCGTACATCCACGCCGTCGACGGTAATCCGTCCCGCCGTCACGTCGTAAAAGCGTGGGATCAGGTGGATCAGGCTGGATTTGCCGGAGCCGGTCGCGCCGAGAATGGCCACCGTCTGACCTGGTTCCGCAATCAAGTTCACGTCTTTCAGCACTGGCGCGCTGCTGTGGCCGTCGTAGCTGAAGGTGACATTCTCGAAGGCCACACGGCCACGCGATAGTTGCGCGGGCTGCGCGCCTGGCGCGTCCTGCACTGTTGGCTCGGTAACCATCACCTCTTCGATGCGGTCGGCAGAGGCTTGGGCGCGGGCAAAGCGCATCACAACCATGCTCACCATGTTCAGCGACATGAGCGTGCGCGTGAGATAGTTGACAAAGGCGATCAGCTGGCCCACATGCATCGTGCCGATCTTGACAGCAGCGCCGCCGAACCAGAGCGCGCCCACCACACCCAGGTTGAGTATGAACATCATGGCCGGGCCGTTCACGGAGACGATGCGTATGGCATGCACTGTCTGGTCCATCAAGCGCTTGTTGACGCCCATGAAACGGGCGATCTCGTGCGCGCCGCGCACGAACGCTTTCACAACGCGCACTCCAGCCAGGTTCTCCTGCAACACCGTGTTTAGGTCATCCAACCGGCGTTGCACCTCGCCAAAGAGCGGATATGCCCTGTTGATCACCCAGATAATGATCGCCAACACGATCGGCCCCAGCACAGCGATCAGAAGCGCCAAGCGCGGGCTCGTCACAATCGCCAGCACAAGGCTGCCGATCAACATCATCGGTGCGCGGATCATGATGCGCAGCATCATGGAGACCACCTCTTGCACCTGCATTACGTCGTTGGTCAGGCGGGTGACGAGAGCACCGGTCTCCAGTTCGTCCAGATTCGCAAAGGAAAAGGATTGCACCTTGCGAAAGAGCGCGCTGCGCACATCGGCGCCAAATGCCTGCGACGCCAGCTCGGTAAAGACGGTGCAGCCGATGCCGCCGATAGCCCCGATGAGCGCGAGACCGACCATTCGGAGCCCTGTGTTGATCACAATGCTCATGTTCGCTGCGGCAATGCCCTCGTCGATGATACGTTGGATCATGCGCGGCTGCATCAGGTCCATGGCCACCTCGAGCACCATCAACAGCGGTGCCAGGATGGCCCAGTGCCAATAGGGCTTCAGATATTTGAGCAGTTTGAGTGATGACTTCATCGCTTGACGATAACTCCTTTCTACGCCTGCGGTATACCTGGGGAGGCGCAAGCGGAGCTTGCGCCACTATGTTTTAGGTCGCAGCCTTCTGCGGCGAAAACTCGTCTAAGGGGCGTTCTTCGCCGGCCAGGCGGAGCAGGTTCTCACGCATCTGCAGCAAGAACCCGCGCAGCACCTCGCGCTCCTGCTGCGGGATCCCCGCGAACGTCTCGTCCTCCAGCCGACGCCAGACGCCCTGCACCTGCGCTTTCACGTCGTAACCGGCAGCCGTGAGATAGACGCGCGAGACGCGCTGGTCGGCAGGATCAGGGCGACGCTCCACAAAGCCGGCCTTTTCCATGCGCTGCACCATCTTGGTGATGGTGGCGGGCTGGATATGCAGCCGCTCTGCCAGCTCGGTGTGGGAGAGACCTTCCTGTTCCCAGAGGGCAAAGAGAAGCGGCGGCTGGCCATGATAGAGGCCGAGCTGCTCCAGCAGGGTGTGCGCACGAGCGCGATGCAGACGGCATACCTGCGCCAGCAAAAAGTCAATCGAACCGGTATCGGGCAAATGCATGCGAATACTCCTTGGGAAACACTTTGCTAGCTGATTATTAGCTAGCTAATATTATAGCACAAAAAACCGCAGTGTCAAATCGGGATTAGGGCCTAAGCCATCGCAACACCCCGACGTATGGGGAGAGATACGCCAAAGACCAGGCCCTGTAGCGCGTGAAGGTGTGGTCTAGAGCAGTTTTGCCAGGAACGCCGCGATCTCGGCCACTATCTGCTCCATGTGCGCCAGCGGCGTGTGCGGCGCGCCCTCCAGGGTGAGGAGTTGATGCAGTACGCCAGCGCGCGCCAGGTCAGTGGCGAACTGCGCGCTCCACTCATACGGGACCAACGCGTCGGCGGTGCCGTGCACGATGAATGTGGGGGGAGCCAAGGGACTCACCCCTGAAAACTGCCGGAACGATGCGCCCGGCGTGCCCCACAGGTCGAGGAGCGCCCATATACCGGTCGGCGCGTCCGGCCCGTGCACCAGGCTGACCACGATCATGCCGCCGGCGGAGCCGCCTGCCAGCGCGATGCGCCGCGGATCGATTCTGTAGTCGGGCGCGTGGGCGCGCACCCACTCCAGCGCCATGCGCGCGTCGGCGATGGCGTCGCCTATCGTGCCAGCCCAATCTGACTCTGGATCAGCACGTACCCGATAGTCGGGCGCGATGCCCACATAGCCACGTGCGGCAAAGGCATTGGCAAAGCGGGGGATATAGATCTGCCGCTTGTCGTTGCCGGGACGAAAGCCGCCGCCGTGGAACCAGAGGATCGCCGGGCGCAGCGGCGCTGTGTCCCCCGCCGGCTGGTAGATATCCAGCCGCAGTGTCTCCATCTCGCCGCTGACGACGCGGGACGCGCCGAACACGATGTCGCCGATCATCTCGACATCGAGTATGGGTGTCAGATAGCGCGCAGGTTGTTCTCTCATGTGGAGTGTCTCCTCGCTTGTAGTGATGGGATGCCGTCAGGCGAAGCTCCAATCCACCTGACTCGGTGTCTTGTTATCGTACACGCAGCCGGCCCGGGGCGAAACGAGCCTGCCCCGACGCTCTGGCGCGCCGTTCGTCCGCCAAGAACCCTGGCAGCTCATGCCATCTCCGAGTTATTCCCCTACGGGACATCCACGATGCGCCCCTCGCGGCTGGATGTGAGCGCGGCATGCAAAAGCGCCTGGGTGTGCAGGTAATCGGGCCCCCACGTCTCGGCGGCGATGCCTGTCTGCAACGCGGCGAGGAAATCATCCAGCGGCCCGTTACGGCTAACGTCCGACAGATCATCCACGGGCGTGCCCTGCCCGGCGCGGTGCAGCGTGATCCGATCGTCTGCCAGCACGATAGCGCCATCTCGCCCCTCCAACAGCCAGTCGCCGGTCCATGTCGTCTCCGGGGCCTGTGCCACCATGCTGCCATTGTAGCTGATGGTTATGCCAGACGTCATTTCCAGCCAGAGGCAGGCGTTCATGTGCCCCGGGCACCAACTTCCCGGTGGGTTATAGCTCTGCGCCCAGAGCCGCACGCCCTCAGCTCCCGCAAAGTAGCGCATCAGATCCAGGTGATGGATCGCCACATCCACCAGCAAAGGGTCGGCCAGCGCCGAAAAGTACGCCTTGGTCGTGCGAAAGCGCCGGCGGAAATCCACATGCACATTGGCGAGCGGGCCGATGACACCCTCGTCCAGCAGCTTCTTGACCTTGCGGCAGTGTGGGAAGCGGCGATAGTTCTCGGCGATCATGAAAGGGATACCCTCGCGGGTGGCGCGGGCGACGACCTGGCGCGCCTCGTCATAGGTCTCGGCCATTGGCTTTTCGCACAGCACCGGCACGCGGTAATCGAAGGCGATGTGATTGATGAGGGTGTGCACGCCAGGCGGGGTGGCGTTCACGATGAGGTCGGGCTGTTCTTGCGCGATCGCCACGGAAAGCGACGTATAGAAACGATCGGGGGCAGTCACTCTGGCCTGCGCCGTCTCGTCCCGATCCACCACGACAACATCCAACTCCGGGTGGTCTGCCTTGATTCGCTTGTACCAGCCAGAGCCAAATGAACCGATGCCCACGAGTATCAGTTTCATTGCCCTCCCCTCGCCTCAGCGACGGATGCTTACCGCATCATTGAGGCCCGCGCGTCCACGTGCCGCACCACGGAATACACTACTGGCATGAAATGTCGCAGCCAGAAGCGTGCCGCGGGCGCGTTCATCGGCTCGAAATCCACCGCGCAGCGCGTGTACCCCGCCTCCTGCGCCCATGCCAGCGCCCGGTCCAGCAGCGCTGTCGCCACCCCCTCACGCCGCACCTCGGGCTTGGTATACGCGCCGACGATGCTTGCGGTCTTGGGGTCGTGGATGATGTCGCTCGCGTCGTGGTTTGCCGGGCCGATAGTCAGATACGCCAGCGGCTCGGCCTCGTGCTCCGCCAGCCAGATGGCCATTGCCGGATCGGCCAGCCGCTGCGCCGTGCGGTTGCGCGCTGCGGTGTCGCGTGGCAGCAGGAACACCGGCGATGCAGCCAGATGATCACACAGCGCCTGATCCAGCGCCGCGGCGGCATCCAGGTCCGCCGGCCCGGCGCGCCGCACCGCCACGTCCGGCACGAGGCCTCGCACCGGCTGCAGGTCGCGCACCGCATCCGCCGCGGCCATACCAAAGCCCAGCCAGCTCCATCCGGCAAGTCCCTCCCGGTCGTTCGCCAACATGGCGATGCCGTGCACGATGTGGCCATCCGCCACCCACGTTGCCGCGAGGCGCGCGTACATCCGCTCATAGATGACCGCGCTGACCTCCAGTAGCGCAGCGTTGGCCCATTCGGGGCTGAACACGCCCGGCTGGCCGCGAAACGAGGGGAGAAGCCATGCCGCCAGAAAGCCCACGAGCATCCCCCGATCCAACGCGGCCACGGCGGGCGCAGCCGCCATGATGTCGCGCAATCTGGGAAGGATCGTCGCAGGGTCGGCATACCGTGGCGGGAGCGCTGGCGCTTCCCGGGTCAGCAGCGCATAGCGACGGCAGACGAGCGCGGCGGCGCTTTCCAGATGTTCTGTGGCAAAAGGCACGATATCCATGCCGGCTCCTCTCGCGCGTGTTCATCGAGCAGCCGATTCTACCACCAGGCCGCGGCGTTGACAATCTCCGCACTGTGCGCGCCAGACCAGGCGCATAGGGCAACCACTTCCAGGGCTCATGCCGGCCCGCTCTCCTCACGGCGCGGGATGGCGAAATCCAGCACGAGGCGATGGCTGCCATGCGTGATCTCGTAGCGCGCGCTGCCGAACGGCGCGCAGCAGTATGGGTTATCAAAGCGCGGATAGCCGTGCAGCGGTACGTTGCGTCGGTCCACTGTCAGCGGGCCTTCCCAGGCAAAGCGCACTTGGCCGACTCCGGGTGCCTCGTACACCACCGCCAGATCGCCGAAACTCACTTTCGCTGCGGCGATGCGATCCACCCAGTCGGCAAAGGGGCCATCGGCAGCCTCGCGGCCCATTTGGCAGATCCACACGTTGCGGCGGCCCTCTGCCACCAACCCCTCGCCTTTGAACACACCATGCGCGCTCCATTGCGTCGGCTGCTGCGAGCGGAGCGCGATATATCCCTGCCCCTTGCGCGCCATCACCCATCCACTGCGCTCCACCACCTCATCGAACGCGTCGCGCGGGAACCACGCCACGGTGCGCGGCAGCAGTTCCTCCTCCGCCGGGCCGACGGACGGCATGGCGTTCCCCCCGGCCTCCGGCGGGATCACCGTCTTGGGGCCGGGCAGCGGCTGCGCCGGGATGTCGTAGAGCGCCACGAGCACATTCTTGTACTGCGCCGCCCGCGGGAAGCGGCCTACCCAGTATTTGTAGCTCTCGTCGCTGGCAGAGCCGCGATGCAGGCTGAAGACGATGGCGTCTGGCCCCAGCGTGGCCTGCCAGATATGCTGCTGGTAGCCCGGCAGCCCCTTGCGGTAATCCTGAGCGCAGGAGAGCTGATAGTCGGGCGTGCGGTATGTGTACTTGTCCACCGGCCGCAGCGCAGTGCGGTCGAGGTCGCCGTCGTATGGGGTGCCCCGGGCAGCCAGCGCGCGATAGGTGCCCAGCACTGCCTCGGCATAGGGACGGATCACTACGTTGAAGCGATGTGAGCAAAAGCGCTCGGCCAGCGCCAGCGACGCCTCGATCCTGTGGGCGGCCAACTTGCCGCTCTCCCAGAGAAGCATCGCCTGATCCAGATCGCTCAGGTTCAACCCATAGGCAGCGGCCTCCTCGATGGCCAGACCCTGGTGCTCGCGATTCTCCAGCTCCTCCGGCAAGTGTTGCGCCAGCGCCTCGATGGTGCGCGCCACGCGGTAACGGCGGCTCGTCGCCAGGCCCAGGGCGGCATCGTGATTGGGGTCGCCAAAGCTGCCCATCCCCCAGGCGATCTTTTGCAGGGCAGAGGTGCCCTCGCGGCGGCCGCTAGTGTTGCCGGGCGGATAGGAGCGGCCATGCGAGGAACCGAACACGCCACGGAAGGAATCCACCGCCATATCGAAAAAGATCAGGTCTAGAAGCATTGCTGCCTTGAGTGCCACATCTTCATCCGCGGCATAGTCCACGAGGTTCGTGAGGTTTTGCACGTTGACGCGGTGGTAGGTGTTCGAATCCCACTCGGCAAAGCCGACGCGCGCTTTCAGGTCCAGCCAGCGGAGCACTTTGGGGCGGGCGCGTGCCATATGCCAGCGGCCCGTCTCGCCGGTGTTCGCAAAGATCGCGTCCGGGTAGAGCTGCCCGGCGAGGTATTCGTTCGCCCAAAAGCCGAGCTGATGATTCTCGCTCCAGAAGCACATCATCTCATCGCCCGGATCCACGATCCAGTACTTGAAACCGCGCACCGTGCGCTGGATCGCGTCCAGCAGATCGGGCGCGAGGAGGGGGCTATTGACGTACTGGTAGAGGATGCGCAGCAGACAGGCGACGACGAAATCGGCGCAGTCATGGCGCGCGTCCACAAAGGCGAGCGCCGCGCGGATCGCGTCCTCATCAATCGGCCCGCGACCCAGCTCCAGGCGGGCGATCTGCGAGACCAGAGCTCCCTTTCCTGTCTCTTCATTCGCTGCCACTGCGTACTCCAGAAAGGTGCGGCAGCGCGACGCATAATCGCCCCGCGGCGCGGTCCAGAACTCATCTCGTGTCATCTTCCCTCCTCCGACTCCTCGTAGTGAAAGCAGAAGTTGAATGACCCGGCCGACGTCATTGCGAGTCGCGCAGCGGCCAAGCAATCCCTGTATGACTGGTTGGAGATTGCTTCGATCGCTTCGCTCTCTCGCAATGACACTGGCGCTGTCATTGCGAGCCGCACGGCAGCGCAGCAATCCTCGTGTGGCTGGTTGGGGATTGCTTATATCGCTTCGCTCCCTTGCAATGACACTGGCGCTGTCATTGCGAGCCGCGCAGCGGCGCAGCAATCCCCAGGCCTCAGGAGTTCCAGAACCCTGGAGGCCTCTTACGGCAGTATACAACCCCGCTCCACAGCGCGCAAGGGCCAGTTGTGGTATAATACCGCTATCACACCGTATGGGAGCAGATCGTGCCCCTCCCCGCGATGCCGGGACGCATTCGCCCCCCATCTCTTGGCGCGCTGGCGAACCGCCACTTTCGCTGGTTCTGGTTCGGTCGCCTTGCCGTGTCCGCCGGTTTCGAGATGGGCACGATCGCGCAAGGATGGCTCGTCTATGAACTCACCGGCTCGGCGCTTGCCCTCAGCGGCGTCAGCACCGGCACGAACGTCGCCATGTTTCTCCTCTCGCCCTATGGCGGCGTGCTATCCGACCGCGCCGACAAGCGCAGCGTCCTCCTCTGGACACGGCTGGCGGTTACCATCAACCTCGCGGTGATCACCCTGTTGGTCGCCTCTGGCAAGATCGCCATCTGGCATCTGGCCCTCAGCGCTCTGGTTAGCGGTGTCCTCTATGCGTTGATGATGCCGACGCAGCAGGCGATCGTGTCGGACTTGGTGGACCGCCAGACGCTGCTCAATGCCATCTCGCTGAACGCGGTGGCCATGGGGATGATGGCCACCGTCGCCGCGTCGTCCGCCGGTTTCCTCGTGGAGGCGATCGGCGTCGCGGGGGCGTACGCGGTGATGGTGGGGTTAAACGTGTTTGCCGTCTATGCGGTAGCGCGACTGCCCCGCCTGCCGGCCGTACAGCAGGTCTGCCGTTCGGTGTGGGCCGACCTGCGGGCGGGGCTTGGGTATCTGCGCAGCGAGCGGACGCTGCTGGCGATCGTCGCTATGGCGTTGGTGCGGATCGTGCTGGTCATGCCCTACCGTACCTTTATGCCCAAATTCACCACCGAGGAGATGGGCCTGGACGCGGCGGGGCTGGGCATCCTCATGGGAGCGGCCAGCATCGGCGGCCTCATCACCTCGGTCATCATCGCCTCCGCCAGCAACGTGCGTGGCAAGGGATGGCTGCTCCTCGGCGGCGGCCTAGTGGCGGGAGCAGCGCTGATGCTTTTGGCGGCAGCACGCTCGCTGCCATTGGCTTTGGGTGCGATGATGCTGCTGGGCGCGGGGAACAATGTCTGCATGATCACCGGCGCCACGCTGCTGCAATTCACCTGCGTGCCCGAGTATCGCGGGCGGGTGATGGGCGTGGATATGATGGTGTGGGGCCTAGCGCCGCTGGGCACGCTGCCCACCGGCGCTCTGGCGGATCGCATTGGCGTCGGGCCGGTGCTCGGCATTCTGGGCATAATAGTGCTGGCGTGCGTGCTGGCGCTGACGTTGCTCACGCCACGCCTGCGCCGACTGGAGTAGTAGCCGCCTACTCCCGCAGGCGGCGCAGCACCGGATGCACCGGCCGGCCCGTGATCAGCCGCGTGCCGTCGCTGAACCCCTCCTCGCGGCCCTGTAGCGTGGCGATCATCACCTCGCGCCAACGTCGCACCTGTGCCTCGTGACCTGACATGCGCGTCAGATCGGTCTCTTCCTGCGGGTCGTGTTCCAGGTCAAAGAGCTGCTCTGCACCGTTGCCACTGCACCAGACATACTTCTCGTGGCCGTCCGTCAGCCATTGCACCGACTGCCCCATCGTCGTGTGTTCGCCATGCAGGTATGGCCGCCACGGGAGCGATTCGCCGCGCGCCAGCGGCAGTAAGCTACGTCCCTCGACGCCCGCCGGGATCTCCAGCCCGGCGCAATCCAGCAGCGTCGGCATGACGTCGCGCAGCTCGGCCACCTCTGTGCACACCGCACCGCGCTGGATGCCCGCGGCGGGCGGCCCTGCCAGGATCAGCGGCACGCGCGCCGACCCCTCGTATGGCAGCGTCTTGCGGAAGAGATGATGGTCGCCCATCAGCTCGCCATGATCGGAGACAAAACATAGGATGGTGTCCTGCGCCAGGCCACGCTCATGCAGCGTCTCCACAAAGCGGTTGATCTGGTGGTCAATATGCGACATGTGGCCGTAATAGCCGGCCCGTGCCCGCTGCAACACGTCAGGCCGGATTTCCCCCACCGCTGCGTCGGGACGGTAGGGGTCGGCGTGCTCGCGCCACAGGTCGAACCAATTCCCCAGCGGCGGCGCGGGCATAGGTCGATCCACATACTGCTCGAACGCCCATGCCGGCGGGTCGTATGGCGGGTGCGGGCGGTGGAAGGAGAGAAAGAGGAAGAACGGTTTGGTCGGGTCGCGCCGCCGCAAAAAGTCAATCGCCTGCGTTACGACAAAGGTGGTGGGATGAAGGTATTCGTCCTTGTCCCATGGCCGCGCCACCACCGAGTTGCAGTTTACGCCGTGCTCGAAGTAATCCGCGTCGCGCCCAAGCTGTTGACGCAGCCAGGGGATATAGTCGTCAATGGCATCCCAGTTCTCGCGGCGGCGGGCAAAGTGCAGGTAGCCATCGTGCAGGATGACGTGCTGGAACCCGGCTAGCCACCGCTCTGGATAGACGTGCATCTTGCCGATCGCCTGCGTCTGGTAGCCGTGGCGCGTGAACTCACCCGCCAGCGTGATGGGATAGGTCCATGGCACCCCATCCTGGTAGCCGACGCGCCCGTGGCTCTCTTGCGTCAACCCGGTGAAAAGTGAGGCGCGCGCGGCAATGCAGCTTGGTACGGCTGAATAGGCGCGGGCAAAGCGACAGCCATTCAGCGCCATCTGGTCGAGATAGGGCGTGTGCACAACGGGGTGGCCATCCACGCTGAGGCAATCGCCCCGCCACTGGTCCACGCAAAAGAGCACGACATTCGGTCTGCCAGCCATGAGATGTCCTCCCTTCAGATGGCGCTCGATCTGCACGTCAGTCTACCGCAGATGCGTGCCGCACGCAAGGGACATCTCTTTGCCATCCCGCCCCGTTTCGCATATAATCACACCAAGCAAACATGAAAAGCTCCGAGTTGCGTGGCCTAAGGGCGCAGGGGCGCCGATGGCGCGCAACCGATAGGGTGCAGCGGGAAACGGCTGCGCCTCCCGCCTTTGGAAAGGAGCGCACATGCTGGGCCTGTGCTCTCCTTTCCTGCGCACGGGCCTTTTTCTATGTCTCACGTCAGGCAGGGAGTACATCCATGAACGATCAAATCTCAGGGCGTCGGTACTATTTCACCACACGCGATCTGTTGTTGATGGCGGCGCTGGCAGCGTTGGGCGGCGTCAGCGGCACGGCCATAAATGCCATCGGCGACGCGCTTCAGGCGGCGCTCGGCATTTCCGGGTCGCTGCAGTGGGCAGCGGGGTTACACGTCCTCTGGCTGGTGCTGGCCGTGGGCCTCACCGGCAAGGCAGGGGCAGGGACAATCACCGGCCTGCTCAAGGGCGCGGTCGAGTTTCTCAGTGGCAATACGCATGGTGTGTTGGTGTTGCTGATTGACCTCGTCGCTGGCTTGCTGGTGGATGCGGCGGTGCTTCCCTTCCGCTACAAGGATCGCCTGTTGCCTCTGACTCTGGCGGGCGGGCTGGCCACTGCCTCCAATGTATTCGTTTTCCAGCTCTTTGCCGCCGCGCCGGAGGATGTTTTGCGCTTTATCTGGCTCATTGCCGGCATCGCGTTCGTGTCGGGGGTGGTGCTGGCGGGCGGATTGGGATATACGCTGTTGCGGGCGCTGCGTCGCGCGGGCGTGGTGAAGGATCAGCCGGTCGCGCCGCTGGGCCGTCGCATGTATCCGCTCTTTCTAGGAGCGATGGCGCTGCTGGCGGTGGGCGCCGGCTTTTACCTCTCGACGGCGCTGAAGGGGCCGCCCGCGGTGCGCATCGTGGGCAATGTCGCCGCGCCGTACGAATACACGGCGACCGACGTGCGCTTCAGCCCGCAGACGTACCGGCTCCAGGTCAACAATATGGCGCGGCAGTTCACCGGCGTGCCGCTGCGGGAGATCATTGCTGTGGCGCAGCCGGATGACACGGTGGGCGCGGCGCTGGTCAGTGCCACCGACGGCTATAGCTTTTTCATCACGCGGGACGAGATCGAGCGGAGCGATACGCTGATCCTGGCGCATCGCGGCGCGGGCGACGAGATGCGCTACGAGATCGCCGGCGCGGAGAACCCGAAGGCATGGGTGCGCAATGTACAGGAGATCCGCCTGGTGGCGCAGGCGCTGGTGGTGGTGCGCGGCGCGGTGGATCGTCCCTTCCCTTATAACCCTGCTGACTGGCAGATGGAGATGGAGAACGGCCAGCTTGATCTGGGGCAGGGCACGAACAAGTACCAGGGGATGTCGCTGGCGCCAGTGCTGAAAAAGTGGCAGCCGCAGGCGAGCGCGACTGAGCTGGTCCTGATGACCGCGACCGGGCAGAGCGCCACACTCTCGCTGGACGAGGCGCAGCGCGACGTCGGCTGGCGGCTCTGGGGCGTGAATACCGCCGCCGGCATGACCTTTGCTGTGGCGCATGACGATGGCCGCGTGCTCGCCACCGATGTCGTCGCCATTGAGGTGCGATAGCTACGGATGATAGACGTGCGGGGCCTGACCTTTCGCTTTGCCGGCGCGCCGCGCCCGGCGTTGCAGGACGTGCACTTGCGGATTGCGCCGGGCGAGTTTGTCGTGCTCACTGGCCCCAGCGGTTGCGGCAAGTCCACACTGGCGCTGGCGCTAAGCGGCTATCTGTTTCGCCAGTACGCTGGCGAGGCGGTGGGCGAGGTCCATGTGGGTAGCATTGACGTGCGCCACCGTCCAATCTATGAGGTCGCCGACATTATCGGGCTTGTGCAGCAAAACCCGGAGAACCAGTTCTGCACCCTCACCGTCGCCGACGAGCTGGCATTCGGGCCGGAAAACTGCGGCCTGCCGCCTGCCGAGATCACCGCGCGTGCGGCATGGGCGCTGGAGGTGGTGGGCGCGTCGCACCTGGCGGATCGCACGCTGGCGACGCTATCCGGCGGCGAAAAGCAGAAGGTGGCCATCGCGGCGATGCTGGTGATGCGGCCGCAGGTGTTGATCCTCGACGAACCCACCTCCAATCTCGACCCCACTGCCACCCGCGCCGTGCTCGACGTGATGGACCGGCTCCGCCGCGAGACGGGCGCGACAGTCATCGTCATCGAGCACAAGACCGCCTACCTGCAACCCTTTGCGCCGCGCCTGATCGCCATGCAGGCGGGGCGCATTGTCGCGGATAGCGGCGTCTCCCCCGTTGCGTTGCCCACGCTGCCACGCCCTGCGGCAGCCCGGCAGTCGGAACCTCGCGCCGTCCGCGCGGCGCTGGCGTCGTTGCGGGGCGTGTCGGTGGTTCGCGAGGGACGTGAGGTGCTGCGCGACATAACGCTGGAAGTCCGCGCCGGAGAGTTCGTCGTGGTGATGGGCGACAATGGCGCGGGCAAGAGCACGCTGCTGCGCGTCCTCCTCGGCCTGCTCAAGCCCACGGCGGGCGATGTGATAGTGTGCGGCCAGGACACACGCCGCACACCAGTCTCGCGCCTGGCGCGCGACGCAGGCATGGTGTTCCAGAACCCAGATCACCAGCTTTTCTGCGAGACGGTCTGGGACGAGGCGACCTTTGCCCCGCGCAACTTTGAGGACGCGGCGGGCGCGGCGCGGGCGATGGCGCTGCTGGACGACTATGGCCTGACGCCCTATCGCGACACGCACCCCTATCGCCTCAGCTATGGCGAAAAGCGGCGGCTGAACCTGTCGTCTGTCCTGTCGTATGCGCCGCGCCTGCTGCTGTTGGATGAGGTGTTGATCGGGCAGGACCCGGCAAACGCCGCCTTTCTCATGGACCAGCTCGCAGCATTCACGCGCCAGGGAGGCGCGGTGATCGCTGTTTCGCATGATCCGCTGACGACTGAGTATTATGCGGACCGCGTGCTCTTTCTGGAGGCGGGGCGGCTGCTGCTGGATGCGCCGCCGCGGGTGGCCTTTGCGCGGCTGGATGTGCTGGGCCGCCAACCGTATCTGCCGCTCTATGGCGACGTGCCGGAGGCGACCTGATGTCTGCGCCCCCGCGCCTGACGTACCATCCGGGAGACTCGTTCCTGCACCGGCTGCACCCGCTGGTCAAGCTGGGCTGGCTGCTCTGGTTGAGCTTGCTCCTCTTTGTCTCGCCGCGCCGCGAGCAAAATCTGCTGATGGCGGTGGTGCTGGCGGTGCTGGCGCTGGCGATCGCGCTCTATTGGCGCGTCGGGCTGCGGGTGGGACGGGGCATGCGCGGCTCCCGGCTGTTGCTCGGCTCGGGGATCGCCTTCTTTCTGCTGCAGGCGCTCTTTGTGCGGCGCGGTATGCCGCTCTTCTGTCTGTGGCCGTGGGGCGGCGGCGCGTGGCCCGTGACGGTGGATGGCGTGCGGGCCGGGGTGATCGTCGGCGGGCGCTTTTTGGCGATCATCCTGCTGAGCATGCTCACAGTGGCCACCACCGATCCCAGCCAGCTCGCCTACGCGCTGATGCGAGCTGGGCTGCCGTATCGTTACGGCTTTGCGCTCGTCACGGCGCTGCGGCTGGCGCCCCTCTTTGAGCTGGAGGGGAGCACGGTGTATGAGGCGCAGTTGGCGCGCGGCGTGCGCTACGATGTGCGGTCGCCGACGCGTCTCTGGAAGCTGTTGCGTCAGCTCCTGTTGCCGCTGCTCGTCTCGGCGCTGGGCAAAGTGGACGCGCTGGCCATCTCGATGGAGGGGCGCGCCTTTGGCCGATATCCGACGCGCACCTTTGTGCGCCAGGTGCAGGCGACCCGGGCCGATCGCCTGGCGCTGCTGGCGCTGGGAGTTGCCGTCGCGGCAGGCATGGCGCTCTGGTGGCGGGTGGGCAGATGATCGGAATTCGAGTCAGGCGTAGCCTTGGACCTGTCCCTATCACAAGACCGCGGTGAAATGGGATGACTTGGTGGCGGGAAGTGGTGCATTCGGTTACAACCTATCCGGCGCTCTATGCGCTGCTGGGCGCAGCGCTCCTCGGCGGCGTAGTGATCGTGGCGCGCATGGTCTGGGGATGGCAGCGGGGCCGCACCCTGGCGCGCAGCGACCGCCCGGGTGAGCGTCTCTGGGAGGTGGTGCGCGTGGCGGTGTTGCACGCGCGCACGCTGCGCCGGCGTCGAGGTGGGCTGATGCACGCGCTCCTGGTGGGCGCTTTCCTGATACTGCTTGTGGGCAACCTGCTCACGCACTATGTTACGCCTAACGGCGATGCGCTCAAGGAGAGCGGCACGCTTCATCTGGTAATGGACGTGGCGTTGGTGCTGGCAGCCAGCGGGCTGGTGCTGGCCGCCTGGCGGCGTTATCGCCTGCGCGAGACGCCGCGCCGCGTTGAGGATACCGTTCTCTGGGCCGTGTTGGTCGTCCTGACGTTCTGGACGTGGATCAGCGAAGGGCTGTTTGTACGACTGGCAGACCCGCCATGGGAGCGCCTCGCTTTCGCCAGCAACTTGATCGCTACCGCCACAGCCAAGTGGCCCGATGATCTGGTGCGGTCGCTCTACGCCTGGCACTGGCAACTCTTGCACGTGTTTGGCATCGGCCTCGCTGTCTGGTTGCCGCTGACCAAGATGCGCCATGTCGTCGCCGCGCCGCTGGCCGTCTTTGCTCGCAACCGACGGCCGTTGGGCGTGATGCCGTCGCTGGACCTGACGCGCGAGGATGTGCCTCTCGGCGCGGCACAGCCCACCGAGCTGACGTGGAAATCGTTGCTGGATGCTGATGCCTGCATGCACTGCGGCCGTTGCACTGCGGTTTGCCCCGCGCAGCAGGCGGGGCAGCTGTTGGACCCGCGGGCGGTGTGGGAGACGTTTCAGCGGCCAGAACATGGTGTCCTGGCGCAACGGCTGGGCGAAGACGCACTCTGGGCGTGCACAACCTGCTTCGCCTGCGAGGAGGCCTGCCCGGTGTATGCCGAGCCGCTGCGTGTCTTGCTGGAGATGCGGCGCGAGCGCGTGCTGGCGGCAGGCGAGTTCCCCGCGTCGCTGCAGTCGGTGTCGCGCCATCTGGAGCAGCGCGGCAACCCGTGGGGAGCCAACGTGGCGCAGCGCCTGCCGTTGGCTGCGCCGCTTCTCCCGCCCGGCGGCGAGACCGATGTCCTGCTCTGGCTGGGCTGCCATGCCGCCTTTGATGCGCGCCGTCACGCCGCCGCGCGTGCCCTCTGCCGCATCCTGGACGCAGCGCAGGTGAGCTATGCCACGCTGGGAGAAGAGGAGCTTTGCTGCGGCGACCCAGCGCGCCGCATGGGCAACGAGCGCGTCTGGCAGCTTCTGGCCGCAGAGAACATCGCCCGACTGCGGGAGCGGCGCTTTCGCCGCCTTGTCACGCTCTGCCCGCATTGCTACAACACGCTGCGCCACGAATACGGGGCGCTGGGTGCCGATTTCGTTGTGGAACACGCCACCGTCGCCGTCGCCGCGCTGCTGGACGCGGGGCGGATCGCACTGCGCAGCAGAGGCGACGTGCAAACGGTTACCTACCATGATCCCTGTTATCTGGGCCGGGCGAACGGCATCTACGACGCGCCGCGGCGGCTGCTGGCAGCGCTGCCCGGCTCGCGCCTCGTGGAGATGGAGTCAGCACGGCGGGATGCGCGCTGCTGCGGCGGGGGCGGCGGGCAACTCTGGCTGGAGCGGCCGCCAGAAGAGCGAGTCAGCCGCCTGCGCGCCGCCGATGTGCGGGCGTCCAGCGCGGAGATGTGTGCCACCGCCTGCCCCTATTGCGCCACCATGCTGGAGGAGGCGCTGGCTGCCGCCTCTGTGCGCGATATTATCGAACTGGTAGCGGACAGTCTGGCATGAGGGCAGAGCACATGCCTGGAGGGAGAACATGACCAATCGCTGGTGGATCCCGCTGGCGCTGTTGGTGGGCGTGCTGATCGGCGTCGGCCTTACAGGCTGGCATGTGCTGCCAGCCAAGGAGGTAGCAGCGCGCGCCACATGTGCCGACTGCCACGACCTGCATGGTGCCATCGAGTGGGCCGACGCCCCGTTCCAGTCGCAGCTCTGGGTGCTGGGCGACGTGCCGCGCAACACCTACTATCTGGTGAATGAGCTTTTCCCGTATCGCAACGATGCAACCGGCACCAAGCTGACACTCACCGAGCTGTTGCGCCGCAGCGGCGTCGAGGAGTTCGCCCAGGTGGCGCTACAGTCGCTGGATGGCGGGCTGGTGATCCTCGACCGCCCCTACGTTACGGACGAGTCGGTGCTCCTGCCCTATCTGGAGGGGGTGCGCTTTCGCGATGAAAATCATCACGAATCCACCTGGCTCAAGGGGGTGCGGTGGGTCATCGTCGTGGGCGATGAGACGCCGCTGACTGTTGACGGCGCGCCGACTTCGCTGGGACGGATGATGTTGCGCGAGACGGCGATGCTCACCGAGACCGGCTTGCCAGCGCTTTTCAAGAGCCCGCTGGACAACCAGCTCTATCGCGCCATCTACACGCACGCCTATCCAAGCGCGCCGCTGCGCGGCTGGCTGGCGCAACCTGCCGCCACCCGGCTGCGCATCACCACTGCCGGGGGCGAGACCATCACCTGGGAAGCGTTGGCAGCTGCGAGCGCGGTGCTGCTACAGCTGGATGACCAGCTCTTGCTGGCATCGCCTGCGCTGCCGCGCCACGAGTGGGTGCGCGACGTTGTTGCCATCACTTCAGAATAGGAGATATCTCCAAGATGAGAACTTTGCGAATCCTCGCCCCTCTGCTGCTGGTGCTCGTCCTTGTCTTGCTGAGCGCCTGTCAGCCGAGCTGGCAATGCGATCTGCTGATCGGGGGCGAGATCACCGCATTCACCGCCGCTGAGTGGTGCCAGCTCGCTGCTGATTTCCCGGAGGAGGCGGCGGATGGGGTGGCGTTGGAGCGCGTGCTCTGGGAGCATGGCGCGTCGCTGCTGGAGACGGTGATGGTGGATGGGCAGGTGCTCGACTGGCGCGACGAGACGGCACGGCAGGCCACCTGGTTGCGCAGCGGCGAGCTGCGCCTCGGCACGCGGCAAGACAGCGCGGCGACGTTCCGCCCGCTGCGCGTGGAGGCGCTCGTGCCGTCGGCACTGGCAGCGGTGCAGGCGTCTATCCTCGACATCGCGCCGACGGCAATGGCGGCGCTGGGGCTTCCCGCGCCCGCCGTCAGTGAGGGCCGACCATTGACGACAACTACTGCGGCGCACGTCGCGCTTATTTTTCTGGATGGCTTTGGCTACCTGCATCACCAGCGCGCGGTAGCGGTGGGGGATGTACCACATCTGGCAGCATTAGGTGAGCCACTCTTGGCGCTGACGATGTATCCCTCCGCCACCAAAGTGGCGACGGCGGCACTGCTCACCGGCGCGCTGCCGGCTCGCAATGGCGTCCGCGATACCAGCGCGCGCGACACCGAGCTGGAGACGATCTTTGACGTCATCCATGCGGTGGGGCGGAAGGCTGTGGCGATCGAGGGCTATGCTCTCGCCTTCAACCTGCGCAACGTGCCGCTACAGCTATCGTCCGATCAGAACGGGGATGGAAGCAGCGACGACGAGGTGCTGGCCAACGCGCTGACCGCCATCGGTCGGGAGATGCCTGACCTGCTCTTTGTGCACTGGCACGGCATTGACGACTTTGCCCACACTTACGGCCCGGCCAGCCCAGAGGTGGCTGCCAAGGTGCGCGAAGTGGACACGCATGTTGGGCAACTCTTGGCCGCGCTCCCCACAGATACACTGGTCATCATCTTTGCCGACCACGGCCAGCATGCCGTGCAGGAAGAGGGACGGCTAGGGAATCACGACTCGCTGCTGCCGGAGGACATGCTGATCCCGATCATCTTGCATCACAAATAGCGAGGGGATACGAGTCAGGCATGGGCCCGACTCGTATCCCCTCCGGTGGCATCTCACTTGAGCGTGAGCTGGGCGATCCCCTTCACCCACGCCTTGCTGGCCATGCCCGGCATTACGAGTTGCACTTCGCCCTTGTCGTTGAATGAGATCATGCAGTCCTTGCAGCCGGTAAGGTCCGCGTAAGGAATCTCGGCGCTAAAGCCGTCGCTGGCGGTGGCCACGAGCGTGGTCGCGTCCGCGGCCGCGCCAGCCTTCTCCATAATCCCGCTCAGCAGCACACCCTCATACGTGCCCACTTCGCCCGACTTGGGGTGCGGGGCCTGGATTGTTGTTGGCCCCAGTCCCTTCAGGTCCGCTAACGTGAGCTTGAGCTCGGTGGACACCTTGCCGTTCACGACGATTTCCACGCTGCCGCCGGCTGCCGCAGGGGCGGGCGTGTTCGTCGCCGTGGGAACCGGCGTGGCGGTCTCCTTCGGCGGACGCGGCGTCGGCGAGGCGATGGCACTCTCCTCCACCACGATATCGGTGAGCTGGAACAGCCAGTGGTTCGCCGGCTTGCCCGGCACCACCAGGCGGATCGGGCCATGATCCTTGTCGTCTGCGATCCACGTCCCATCCATTTTCAGGGCGATGATGCCGCCTTGCAAGTCAGCCAGCGTCATCTGGATGGCATAGCCGTCGGCGGCCATTGCCGTCACGCCCGTTGCCCTGCTGGAGACGCCCGCCTCTTGCAGCAGCGCGTCCACCGCCGGCCCTTCCCATGTGTTGGTGGTATCCTCGCCCTGCGATTTTCGCATCAGCACGTTTTCCAGCCTGACCTGCTCTCGTTTGGCCAGATCGGCATAGCTGAGAGTGAGAGGCTTGGTTACCGCGCCGCTGATCTCCACCGTCCAGTCCACCTTGGGCGCGCCGCCGCGACTGCACGCTGCGGCCAGCGCAACCAAGAGCAGAACCACCACCGCAATACTCAACTTCTTCGACCACTTGTTACCCATTCGTTTTCTCCTTTCGAGAGAGTGCAGCGATAGGCTGCCGAATAGACACAAAAAACTGGCATTCCCGCTGTAAGGCAGGCGGAAACGCCAGTGCATAGCAAAGAAACCGCTATCATGGCGTCCTCCTTTCCAAACGCGGGGGGCAGCGGCGTTTCCACCGCTACCGTTTGTTCAGCACAGGGACCACCCCGCGGCCTCTACGCCCGAACGCGACTGCACGCCATGTCCTGCCGGATTTAGGCCATGCAGTTCGGAGAACGGCTTGTAGCTTGTCGTCATCTAGATTTTACGCATCTGCCCACAAGAGGCAAATCGTTACTTGACCTCCACCACTCTGCCTGTCTCGGACGATTGGATGATGGCCGCCACGACCTTGGTCTGCTGTAAGCCATCCACATGGTTCGGCAGCGGCCCGCGACCCGCCCAGCTCTTGGGCTCCAGCGTGTCCTCCAGGATGGCATCCACCATCGGGCCGACCATGCCCGCCAGCGGCACGCTGCACGGGCCGATATACTCCAGCGCCGGCGTCAGCTCCCCGCCGCCCGCGGCCAGTTGCCCAGCGCTGGGGCTGGGCCGGTGCAAAATCGCCTTCAGGTTCGCGTCGTACTTGAGCAACGCGGTTTGATGCGCCAGAAGCTGCTCCGGCGTGAGCTTCTTGTCCAGGTTTGCGCGCCAACCGGTCTGCCCGCCAAAGCCCGCGCGCTTGTTATAGATCACCGTGCCCGTCGCGCCAGAAAAGCACATGTAGAACTCGACCAGCTCGTCAATGTGCTTGATCCACTCCGCCTTGACGCGCACCTTCGCGCCGTTGTTGAAAGTGAGAAATGCGTCATAGACATCCGGTGTGAATCCCAGCACCTTTTTCTGCACGATGCCAAAGACCTCGGTCACCTCCGCCGGCGTGAAATACCAGCGCAGCAGGTCCACCACGTGGCTGAGCAAAAAGTGCGCCGTGGACGAAGCACCCGCCCACTCCCTGGAGCGGTCGCCCCAGAGCGCCAGCGGCACGGTGATGTTGTCATCGAGGCGCGATTCGCCGTACATCACGGGCCCGATCAGCCCCTGCTGGATCACATAGCGGGTGGCGGCATCGGTGGGCACGGCGCGGTTGGCAAAGTTGACAAAGAGGCGCGCCTTGTGCTTCTCTACCGCCTCGTAGATCGCCTCCGCGTCCGCCACCGTCGTGGCCAGCGGCTTTTCCAGGATGATGTTCGGCACGCCCGCCTCCAGCGCCGCCAGCGTCGGCTCGCGGTGCAGCGGATCCGGCGTGGCCACCACCACCAGATCCAGCGGCTGGGCGCGTAGCATCTCGCGATAGTCGGTGTATGCCGTGGCCTGCGCCTGCGCGGCCACCTTCTGCGCCACCTCGGCGCGTAGATCGGCGACGCCCAACACCTGCGTCGCCGCATGTCCGTGCAAGAAACTGGCATGCTGGGACCCCAGTATCCCGGCTCCGATCACGCCTGCTTTGATCGTCTTGGCCATGATTCCTCCTTCTCCTGCTATGATCTCAAGTGGTTGCATTGTAGCGCAATTGCCCAGGAAGCGGAAAACGCGCGCTCACGCTCCTGACGCCGAGCGAGGGCTATCGGAGCGACCCGTCAGGGCTCATTGCCTCTCCACCAGTTCCATGGCGATCTTTTCCCACTGCCAGAGTCGCTGAGGCTGGTAGCGCACGGTGGAGATGTCCTTCATGATCAGCTCCACATTGCATCCCCGCGCCTTCTCCAGTGCGTCTCGCAGCGTCGCCCGCACCAGCTCAGGCCGCCAGGTGTCCTCCGCCAGATACGCCGGTGTCGGCTTGTGCGAGAATACATAATCGCGCCCGATCGCCTCCGCTCCCCGCGCCACATCCACCCAGGGGCTCATGGATATCTTGCGCAGGTTGGGGATGCGCCGCAACATCTCCACCTTGAGGTCCAGCGGCTCGCAGCAGCCATAGTAGGTCAGCCCCCAGCGCGACAGCCAGCGCAGCTCGTGGCGCAAGGCGAACTCCCAGTGTTGCGCCGGCGAGACGCCGGAAAAGATCTGCGCCGTGGCGCAGCCCCACAGGTCGTGCGGCAGCGGGTGCGCCGGATTGTAGGTGCGCGCCGGGAGCTGCGAGGTGTAGCCATAACCGCCGGAGCCGATGCGGGTGTTGTCGTCGTTGCGCGTCAGCAGGTTCAGCTCCACCCACTGGTCGAGTTCGCACAGATAGGCGTCCACCAGCCGTGATATGATGGCGTTCACCATCTCGGGGCGCAGCACCAGATCCATCATCGCTTCCTGCACGCCCCACCAGCGGATCAGCTCGTCCCACGGCGCAAACCAGGTGCCCTTGAAACCCACCTTGCGCACGGGGAGGATGTCGCGGAAGATCGCCGCCAACGCCTCGTAGCGCTCCTCCGTCGTCTCGGCATCGTAGGTGACCACCGGCAGCTTGATCTTCTCGATGTCCTCCGGCTCCACGATCTGGCGATGAAAGCGGCGCGAGACGACGCTGCTGGTGGGGTCGGTGCGCACGATGTCCACATCCTCGGTGATGCCGAACCCGGTGCTGTGCACCACCAGCCAGCAGGGGATATAGTCGCTGACGATCATGTCCGCTGGCAGGTGACGCCACTGGTAGAGGAGGCGGCGCAGCCCCTGCTCCACCTCGCGTGCCCAAGGGTCGGTGCAGCGCAGCGTCAGCTCGTCGTCCACGTTCATCTCGTTCCAGCAGATCTCGTTGATCCAGACCATGGGGCGGACCGGCTCCAGGTCGTTGAGGCGTCGCCAGAGTTCTGCCTTTTCGGCGTGCACCGGCAGGGCGGCGATCCGCGCCTGCTCCTCGCCCAGCCGCCGCAATATGTCTTGATCGTGCGGGGGAATGCGCATCGGTTGTGACCCTCCCAAAGTGGAATGCTGCACAGCGAACGGCAGGCCCGCTTTAGCCTCTGCCCAGATACTTTTGCTGCACTGGCAGCACGATCGCTTCCAGCATGTTCACGTCCGGTGGCAGCGTGACCATCAGCAGCGCCACGCGGGCGATTTCAGTCGTGGGCATGAGCACCTCGTTTCCCTCGTCTTTACCGCTCTGCGCGGGCGCGCCGAGCCGTCGCTCCACGGCGACGTTGCCCGGATGCAGGCAACTGGCGACGATATTGAACTCGCGCCCATCCAGCGCCGTGCTCTGCGTCAAGCCCCAGATGGCGTGCTTGCTGGTGGTATAGGCGGCGGAGAACTCGCGCGGGCGTTGCGCGGCGATGCTGCCGATGTTCACGATGCGGCCGCCCCCTTGCGCCTTCATAATCCTGAACGCCTCGCGCGTGCAAAGGAACGCCCCTGTCACGCCCGTGTCAATCACGCACTGCCACGCGGCCAGCGACAGTTCGTCTATCCGCGCCCAGTCGAACGCTGCCGCGCTGTTGACCAGGATGTCCACACGTCCCCAGTGCGCCATGACCTGCTGAAAAAGTGCCACGACCTGCGCCTCCACCGTAACATCGGTGGGGATGGCGAGCACGTCATGACTGCCTGCGCCACTCTCACGTGTGATCTCGTCCGCCGCGGCCTGCAGCCGTGCCGCATTCCGCCCGGCTAACGCCACGCTGCATCCCTCTGCCGCAAACGCGCGGGCGATCCCCTTACCGATGCCGCTGCCGCCGCCGGTGATCACCGCGACCTTGCCATCTAGCTGTCCCATCGTGCCGTCTCCCTTTCCGAATGCCGCGCTAAAGCGCGAGCAGCCGGGCGATGTTCCCGCCCATGATCTGGTCACGTTCCGCCGCCGATAGGTCCTGATATGCCACTTGCCGCAGCGCCCACTCGTAGCGCATCTGACAAAACGGGGTGTCGCTGCCATAGCACACGCGGCTCGCGCCGAGCCGTTGAATGGCGCTTTGCACGCGGCGATAGTCCGCCTCCGAATCCACCAGCCACCACGAGGGATACTGCGCCGCGAACTCGATCACCGCCTCATGCAGATGCGGCTGGCCCGCGCCGCCCATGTGCACGATCAAGATGGGCAGCGCCGGGAACTGCGCCGAGAGTTTGGCCACGCGGAAGGGGTGCGTGCGCTCATAGTCGTTTGCGCCGCAATGCACCGCCAGCACCAGCCCCGCCGCGGCGATTATCTCCACCAGCGGCAGGCTGAGCTTGGGGTCGTCTATGAAGTAGATATCACGCGCGCCGTTCAGTTTTATGCCGCGCATCCCATACTCTTCGATGCATCGTTTCAGCTCATCTTTGGCCTGCTCCAGCCCCAGCCGCGGGTTGACGCCGCCAAAGGGTATGATACGGTCAGGGTAACGCCGCGCGCCCTCATAGATGGCACGGTTGTCGCCGGCGATCTCGCGCGTATATGACACCATCGGCCAGGTGATCGCCCTGTCCACACCGAGTTGGTCCAACTGGCGCACGAGCTCGTCCACGCCGATCTCACCCGGCGCAGCGCGCGAGGAGATGTGGCAGTCCGCGTCTATTCGCATGCTATACCTCCTTGAACTGCGGTCGCTTCGCTGCATGGTAGGCTAACACACCCTGCGGCGTTTGTCAAACGCTCCAGAGGATGGGGCTGGCTATGGATGCGTCAGCCCAATGGCTCGCCCAGAGCGGCGTTCCCATCTATGCCACTTGCCCATTCTGTCGTGTCGGGTTGTCAATTAGCTCATCTGCACCTATACTTTTTGGGGGTAAGTGACGTCTCCTTGCATTGCCTACGAGATGGGTGGATCTGGGCGAGGGAGATGATGGTGATGAAGATCGTCGCCGCGCGTGGATTTCGGGCCTTTCTCCTCATCTGGTTTGGACAACTGATCTCGCTCATGGGCTCCGGCCTCACCGGATTCGCACTGGGCGTCTGGGTGTATCAGCGCACGGGATCGGTTACGCAGTTCGCGCTCATCTCGTTGTTCACGGCGCTGCCTGGGATCGTGTTCTCCCCCATTGCGGGCGCCCTGGTGGACCGCTGGGATCGCCGCCAGGCCATGATCCTCAGCGATCTCGGCGCAGGACTGTGTACACTGAGCATGGCCTTGTTGCTGCTGGCGGGCAGGCTTGAGGTGTGGCACATCTATCTCGCAATGGCGATCAGCTCGACCTTTAGCGCCTTCCAGTGGCCGGCCTACTCCGCAGCGACGACACTGCTCGTGCCGCAAGAGCATCTCGGTCGCGCCAGCGGCCTGGTGCAGATCGGCGAGGCGGCGGCGCAGATCCTCTCCCCCACGCTGGCCGGCGTGCTGATAGGCATCATCCGGGTGCATGGGATCATGCTGGTGGACTTTGCGACCCTCCTCTTTGCCGTCCTCACATTGCTCGTGTCTCGTGTGCCGAGGCCGGCGAGGACCGCGGAGGGGAAAGCGGGAGAAGGCTCGCTGCTTCGCGAAGCCATCTATGGCTGGGAGTATATTCGGGCGCGGCCTGGGTTGATCGGCCTATTGCTCTTTTTCGCCATGACCAACTTTGCCACCGGCATCGTGCAGGTGCTGTTCACCCCTCTGGTGCTGAGCTTTGCCACCGCGGCCGTGCTGGGCCTAATCATGTCCACGGGTGGCCTTGGCTTTCTGGCCGGCAGCCTGACGATGAGCGTGTGGGGCGGTCCCAAACGCCGCATATATGGCATCCTTGCTGCCAATCTGTTGATGGGCGCGGCGCTCTTTATCGCGGGATTTCCGCCGCGGGCCTGGATACTGGCTGCTGGCGCTTTTCTGTTCTTCTTCAGCATGCCGATCACCAACGGCTGCAGCCAGGCCATCTGGCAGAGCAAGACTGCGCCTGATGTGCAGGGGCGCGTGTTCGCCGTGCGGCGCATGATCGCTTGGTCTTCGCTGCCGCTCGCATATCTCATCGCTGGCCCGCTCGCCGACCATGTCTTTGAACCGCTGCTTGCCGAGGGCGGCCCGCTAGCCAACACCGTCGGGCAGATCATCGGCGTTGGAACCGGTCGTGGGATCGGCTTTCTCTACATCGTTCTGGGCTGCGTCATCTTGATGGCTGTGCTGGCAGCCTTCCTGTATCCCCGCTTGCGCCAGGTGGAGCTGGAACTGCCCAACTACGTGACGGCAGAGCCGGCGAGCGCTGCAAAGTGAGGCGGACAGCTGTCACGCAGTGCGGGTGCGGTGGATGACGATGAGCGCGCTGCGCTAGATAATGGCGCGGACGGTACCCCATGACACGTGCTGGTTGGCGCTATCCCTCCTTTGCACTATAATATGCCCGCGATCGCATTCGGCGGGGAGGCATATCCGTTGTGAGTGTAGCAAAGGAAGGAGATATTGCGCTGCTGATCAGCAAGGACGGCAAGCGCTTTATGGTTCGCCTGCAGGCCGGCGGCACGCAACACACGCATCGCGGCATGGTCAGCCACGATGAGATCATCGGCCAGCCGTGGGGCCGCGAGATCATGTCGCATCGTGAATACCCCTTTCTCCTGCTACAACCCTCGATTCACGACCTACTGATGAACGTCAAGCGGCTGTCGCAGATCGTGTACCCGAAGGAGATCGGCTATTTGCTGCTCAAGATGAACATCGGTCCCGGCGCGCGCGTCATCGAGGCGGGCACCGGGAGCGGCGCTATGGCCATCGCTTTGGCGCACGCCGTGCGTCCCACGGGTCGTGTCTATTCCTACGAGCAGCGGGAGGACATGCTCCGCGCCGCCGCGCGCAACCTGGAGCGCGTCGGCTTGAGCGCCTACGTGGAGCTGAAGCAACGCGACATTGGAGAGGGGTTCGACGAGCGAGATGTGGACGCGCTCTTTCTCGATGTGCGCGAGCCGTGGCTCTATCTGGAGCAGGCGCGCGAGGCGCTGACCGGAGGTGGCTTTTTCGGCGCGCTCGTGCCCACCACAAACCAGGTCTCGGACCTTGTCGCAGGGCTCGAGTTGCACCGTTTCGCCGATATCGAAGTGGCTGAGATCCTGTTGCGCGGCTACAAGGCGGTGGCGCAACGCCTCCGCCCGGAGGATCGGATGGTGGGCCATACCGGTTATATGATCTTTGCGCGGCAGACCAACCGCCCACCGGAAAACGGCGAGGCAGCGTCGGAGGCGACGCAGGATGCAACGCCCGAGGCGGCGGAGGGGATAGAGAATGGCGAGATGGCGGACAGCACGATAGCGGGGCTGACTGACGACCTCGACGAGGAGGTGTGAGAAATGGGGCGCAACAAACCCGCGCACCAAGAGTTACCCCCGGCGACGCGGCCTAAGGATCAGTACCGCCACATCAGCGGGGTCCAGGCGCGTTACTGGACGATGGGCGAAGGGGAGCCAGCGGTGCTGGTGCACGGCCTGGGCGGCTCGGTTGACCATTGGCGCTATACGATCGAGCCTCTGGCGGCACGCTTTCAGGTATACGCGCCCGATCTGCCAGGCTTTGGCCGCAGCGACAAGCCCCGCGAGCATCCTTCCTTTGCCATGCAGGCCGAGTTCCTCAAAAACCTGATGCTTGGTTTGGGCATCTCGCGCTTTTACTTGGTAGGCCACGGCGTGGGGGGCGCCATCGCGCTCCATCTCGCTCACGAATTTCCGTATATGGTGCACAAGCTCGTCCTCGTCGCGACGCTCGGCTTTGGCCGGGAGGTGCATTGGAGTTATCGCCTCAAGTCTTTGCCGTTGCTGGGCGAGCTGCTAACACTGCCGTCGCGCCTCGGCACCCGCCAGATGGTGATGCGTCTGTTCTACCGGCACGATCTAGTCACGCGGGAATGCATCAACACCCACTATCGGCTGGCACGCCTCCCCGGCGCGTCGCGTTTCTTCCTCGCTGCCACACGCTATAGCGTGGATGCCGGCGGCATCCGGCGGGAGGTGATGCAATCGGCCCAGGCACAGGCGCGCGAGATCACTGCGCCGACTATGATCATCTGGGGTCGGGAGGATCAGATTCTGCCGGTGACGCAGGCCGAGACGGCACGTCAACTGATCGCCGGCGCGCAGTTGCGCATCCTGGAGGAATGCGGCCACCTGCCAATGGTGGAAAAGGCGCAAGAGTTCAACGAGCTATTGCTTGGCTTTTTGTCGGATGACCCCGACAAAGGCGCGTAACGGCGCGCCGGAGCAAAGACCGCATAGAAGGGCTGCGCCGCCTGCAACTCATGGGGGCAGCGCGGGTCTTTGTCGGCGGCTACAGTGTGGCAGCCAACGTCTTGTATCGGTCGGTCATGGAGCCGGAGCACGAGTTGTATAAACAATGGGTGAAGGAATGGCTCGGCGACTGAGACGCAGGGCTTGGCTTAATCGCTCTCGCGACGCATAAAGCGCAGGGCGCGGCTCAGGCCAAAGACCGCCAGTGCTCCCAGCAAAAAGGCCACTTCCAGGCCAAAGCGCACTTGCCACGTGGCAGCGACTGCCGCCAGCACCCCGCCGACCCCGCTCACCGCACCCAGCCGCGCCAGATGGCAACGTTGCAGTGCGCGCACCTCTGGCGCTGCCGTGTCACTGCGCGCATAGCGCAGCCGCGCTGCCAGGTGCTCTAGATCCCACGCGGCGAGCGTGGCGATCAGGCCCAGCAACAGCGGCCAAATCGGCAATGGCAGTGTCGCCCCGATCACGATCGTGCCGAGACAGGCTGCCAGCGCCAGCGCTGAGACGCGTCGCCGCTGCCGCCACAACCCCGCCAGCCAGAGCGCGCCTGCGCCACAGCCCACTGCCGCGCCCACCCAGATGCCGCGTGCCCCATAAGCCCACGCCAGCGCGCCAGCCGCTGCCACAATCGCCGCTGTTGTCAGTCGCGCGATCATAGCACCCGCTCCAGCGTCCGCTGCTCCTGCGGCAGTCGTCCTAAAGCCGCATATAGCGCCTGATCTAACGGGCGATCCACTGGCCAGTTCACCACGCGCACACCGATCCTAGTCACGCGGCGCAAGAGCAGATCGCGCTCCAGGCGTGCGATGCGGATTGCCAGCTCAGCATCTTGTTTGCCTGACAGGGTGGGCGCTTCCCATTGCACCGGATCCGGGCTGACGACGAGCACCTGATAGCCACGCGCTCGCAGGCGGCGCAGCACTGCCACATCCTCCGGACAGAGCGGGCTGATCATGACGATCTGCGAGTGCGCGGGGAAGTAGCGCACGGGGAGCGAATCAAGCGTTTCGAATACGATGCCAGCGCCGGCGCGGGCGCGCGCTAGCGCGCGCATGATCCGCTGTCGCTGCACCTTGCCATAGCCAGGAAAGGTCCAATCCAAATACCAGCCATAGATCAGGAGGCCCACCCGGTTGCCATCCCGCAGGAAGAGGTCGGCCAGAGCGGCGGTGGCGCGCACGCCATGCTCCAGGAGCGAATCGTCGTGAGCGACGACATTGTTCCGCTGGCGTGCGTCCAGGATCAGGCCTACATCGGTGATCCGCTCCTGCTCGTACTCGTTGGTGTACAAGGTGCGCTCATGTCGCGCGCTGGCCCGCCAGTTTACCCAGCGCAACGGGTCGCCAAAGTGGTATTCGCGCACGCCGTAAAACTCGACTCCTGGCCCTCCGCGGCGCGCCGGTACCGGCCCGGCAAAGCCGTGTGTGCGCCGGGGGCGGATCGCCACCTCATGCAGGAGGCTGATCTCGGGCACAACCAGTAGATGATCAGAGAGGGTTAGATGTCGTATGTGGCGAAAAAGCCCAAGGTATTCACTAGCTTGCGCGCGTACGCCGTCGAACTCGTATTCGCCCCGTGGCCCCGAGACGGTGTATGCCAGCTCGACCTGCTCACCCGTGCCCAGCGACAGCAGTCGGCGCGGTTCACCCTCCACGATGGTCAGCGTTGTCGGCACCCTGTCCTCCAGCGTCAGCTCCTCCAGCGCTGCGCCATCGTTGCGCACTGTCAGGCGCACATGAACCGGCACGTGCGGCGCAACCTGGCGCGCGCTCAGCGTGCGTTGCACCCTCAGCCGCGGCTCGTCCGGCGCATAGATCAGCGCGGCGAGGAGATACACCGCCGGCGGGATGGCCAACACCAGCGCGTTGCGCTGCAACGTCAAGAGCCCCAGCAGGAGCAACCCGTACACCAGGAGGCCGAGCAGCAGAAAGCGTCTCATCTTACGTGGTTTCGATCACCGGCACCGGCACGATCTGCAAAAGTCCCTGGATCACTTTGTCAACGGCGCGCCGCTCCATCCAGAGGTCTGGTTCCAGGATCAGCCGGTGCAATAGCACAGGCATCACAAAGAGCTTGACATCATCCGGCAGCACATAGTCCCGGCCATGCATCGCCGCCCAGGCGCGCGACAGTTTGAGCAAGGCCAGGGAGGCACGTGGACTTGCACCCACGGCCACCTGTGCCGACCGCCGGCTAGCTGCGACCAGCGCGACGATATACGCTTCCACGTCCGGGTCCACATGGACCTCTTCTACGGCGCGCTGGACTGCCAGCAACTCCTCGACATCGGTAACCTGCTGCAGGTCAAACTCGTCCTGGCGGCGCGCTCGCCGCCGTCGCAGTATCTCCTGCTCCTCTTGCTCGGTCGGATACCCCACCGACAGCTTCATGAGAAAACGGTCCAGTTGCGCTTCGGGCAGCGGAAAAGTACCCTCGTATTCGATGGGGTTCTGCGTCGCAATCACGAAAAAGGGCGAGGGCAGACGCATCGTCTCCCCCTCCAACGTTACCTGATACTCCTGCATCGCCTCTAGGAGCGCGGATTGCGTCTTGGGAGAGGCGCGGTTGATCTCGTCTGCCAGAATGATGTTCGCAAAAACCGGCCCCTCATGGAGCCGGAAGCGACCGCTGTCGCGATCGTAAACATAGCCGCCAGTGATGTCACCGGGTAAAAGATCAGGGGTGAACTGGATGCGTTTGAATTGCAGCCCCAGTGCGGTGGCAAGGCTCTTGGCGATGAGCGTCTTGGCCAGGCCCGGATAATCCTCCAGCAGCACATGGCCGCCTGCCAGGATCGCTGCCATCATCTTGGCGAGCAGCGGGCCCTTGCCTACGATCGCTCGCTCCACCTCGCCGATCACGCGATCGGTCAGCGCCGACACCGCTCGGACGTCAGCCGTCATATTTGACCTCCAATTCCTCCTCTAGATAACGAACCAGATCCGCTGCGCGCTCGGTGCTCAGCACGCTTGTTGGTCGGCCACGGCGCCACCGAGCAAAGCGTGCCGGTGGCGCGATGACCGAGCCAAGCCCACCACGCACGTAGAGCATCAACTCGGCGGGCAGCGCGATCTCGCCGCGTCGCAGCAACTGCTTGACGTCGCTCGATGGCAGCCCACGCTGATACGCCAACGCCTCCGCCGCGAGGTCCGCCAGCCGCTGTGCCAGCCGCCAACGGCCGTAGTGTCCAACACGGGCTAGCTGAACCCAGTGCATTTCCGCGGCCACTGGTCCCACTGCCGGCGGGAGGTGATCCGGAGCCGCGCTTGGCCGCGTCTGTGGCTCTTCCGCCGCCAGGCTCCGAAAGGTGATGGTCAAGAGCGAAAGGATAAAGAGCGTCCAGAGCAGTGGCCGGGGAATGCTCAGGAGCACAAGGTTGAGCACCCAGACATAACGTGCCAGATAGCGGACAATCATCTCGCGGGAGAAATCGCGCAGCAGATATGCCAGGACGCCCACCAGGAAGGCAGCCATCGCCACGAGGATCAGCCGGTCACGCCACACCCTGCTCATGAGGCCTTCCCCACCGCTTCCACGATGGCCTGCAATGAGGCAATGGCTTCGGCCTCTTCTGCCGCGCCGGGTGCCTGGCTACCATAGCGCGCCCGCTCAAAGAGCCGCGTCAAACGCGCGATCTCGGTTGTCGGGAGGCCGGTCTGTGCCAGCTGCGCCGCGAACTCGGCGGCAGTCATCGAGGAGTGTCGCTCGATCCCTCGTTCTCGTCGCAGCACGCGGATCATCCCTTGATAACAGCGTAACACCACGTTGCGCAGATCCTCTCCGCCTTGCAGCGCATTCAACGCGCCTTGCGCCTCTTGCGCCAGACCCCTTAACATGCGGCGAGAGCGGGTCTGTCGCCAGATCATCCAACCGACGCCCAAGGTCGCGCCCGCCAGAAGCATCGCTAGCAACAATGGGACACCCCATACCAGCCACGCGGGCGGGTTGTTGAGAAACTCGGCAGGCGGCGAGAGCGATAACTCGCCGCCGAAAGCAAGCCCATCCTCACCATGCTTCTGGGCCAGCTGTAGGCTCACCCTGCGTATGACTAGCAGCAAGGCCAGCGCGATGAAGACGGAGCGCAAGAAGCTCTTGCGGGCTTCAGGGGAGATGAGGATAGCCAGAATCGCAAGTGGCACGAGAAGGAGCAGGTACCGCGTCCAGGCCGGCACGGTTATCTCCCCGTTGGCCGGTTGGGACTCGGCGCTCAGGTTCAGGCTGAATCGTGGCAGGCGGATGCGAAAGGGAAAGGGCTGCGCAGGGATGGAGAGGTCAATGCCACCAGCGCCTGCCGCCAGCAGCAGCAGCGCGATGAGCGCCATGCCGGCCAGCACGATGATCGTGATCCGATGCTGTGTCATCATGGCATCTTCCCCCGCCGCCGGATCCGGCGGCGCTACATGCGGCATCGCGCCGTGCGCCGTCCCCTGCACAGCGGCGCGGCCGGAGGGTTACAGCTGCCATTATACACCGTAAGGTGGTGCGAGCCAAAAAGGGGGCGTCCCATGGACGCCCCTGTAGGAGCCACTCGCGTTCCTCCCACATCGTCGTCTATGGGAGCGTTGGGTTGTCAATCTCGTAGATTGGCGAGAGGCGCATGCCCTGCCATTCGACCCAGATCACGTACTTTTCGGCGTGCATATCGAACTTGATGATGCGCTGCCCCCAGGCGGAGGCCGGATCGTTCCAGTAGCCGCCCACTGTGCCCAGGGGCGGAATCGGCGGCGGCAGGATCGGCACCTCGCGGAATTGGATGGGACCCGCGCCATTGTCTGCGTACCCTTTGACTAGCATCACCCGATAGGCGGGTGGACCATCAAAGGCGCAGTCTGAGGAGAGATTCTTGATCTCGGTTACAAAGGCCGCTCCTGGATCAAAGTAGAAGGCCGCGGCCAGTCGCGCCTGCAGAATTGGCGTGCAGAATTCGGCAGGCTCTGTGGCACGCTCGGTGGGTGTTGGCGTGGCGGTCTCGGTGGCTGTGGGAGTTGGCGTGTTGGTGGGCGTGCTCGTCGGCACAACCGTTGTCGTGGGCGTGTGAGTCAGCACCGAGGTGTTAGTCGCCGTTGGCGTATAGGTTGGCGTCGAGGTGTACGTCGCGGTCGGCGTGTATGTCGCCGTCGGTGTCGAGGTATATGTCGCGGTCGGCGTGTATGTCGGCGTGGGCGTCCGCGTTGCCGTGGATGTTGCCGTGCTCGTAGCAGTGTTAGTGGGGCTTGGCGTGGCAGTCGGCGTCGCCGTCGGCTCGGCAAAGATGAGCGTGCCGATCTCCCATGCCGATGGGTACACGGCATTCGGTGGCAGCGCGTCCAGCCCGATGCGCAGCTGGGTGATGTTCATCGGCTGGTCGAATTGCAGCACAAAGGCGTGCGTGCTATATGGCGCCGGGTGCGATGCGCCACCAAAGCCGAGCGCCTGCTGCCACGAACCCCAATAGCGCAGGGCGAAACGCATACCAAAAGTGGGATCCAGCCGCCATTGTCCGTTGATGCGTTGCGTGTCGTTGAGGTACGCTATTCCGACTGCGGGAAAGAGCGAATCATCAATCCAGGGCGCGGTGTACTGGTACGGCCGGACCAGCGCGAGGTGGCTCAACTGCTCAGGTGTCAGATCGAGCGCCCAGAAGACGAGATAGTAGCGAGATAGCGTCGCCGATGGTATCGCCGTAATGGCTATATGCAGCGCGCTCCCATCAAGTTGCGCGCGCACCTCGAATCTGCCTTCCACCAAAGTAAGCGTATTGCTGGTCTGCGCTGCCAGCGCCATCTCGCCCCGTGGCCTTCCCGTAAGCGGGTTATGGCTCAGGCCAGGCCACCCCATGATCAACAGTATGGCGACGAGTGAGATCGCCAATAGACCGGAAAGGGGCCGAACGGTATTCCTGTGCATGACGAGGGACCTCCTATGAAAGATTGCTGTGTCTCGATGGGACAACCAGAGCCGGTCTCCCTTCCCTCCAACATCATATGTGCGGAGAGCCCCCCAAAGGCTGAATACCGCGGTTGCTACGCTATTTAGGATGACTCTACGCCGGGCACAGAGCCTGACGGGCCAGCGCCAGTTGACGTGTCATCACATTGTCCTGCAGATGGCGACGCCCTTGTGCCACAAGCGACCACACAAATACACATACCTGTTATATGACAAAACCCTGGCGCACATGTGCGGCCAGGGCTGAGATGTCGCCTCTCACTACAGATGATAGTTGATCCGGACGGCACCGCCAGCCCCCAGACCGCGGCAGGTTCGCCCGATGTGTCTCGCGTCGTCGGTCAGCGCCGGAGCACGCGGATATAGCGTGCCAGCCACGAGCCGTCCGGGAGGGGCACAGCCCGGATCTCAGCCCAGGCGTCTTGGTCCGCCCGGCCGCGGCTCTCATCAATAAAGGTGGATTCATCCACCACGATCTTGGCGATCGCCTCGCCCTTGTCGCTCAGCAGTTGCCATGTCTTGCGCGATACGCCTGCGCTCCGTAGAACGTTGTCTTGCGAAGCGTTGCCCACTGGGACGGCGCTTCCCGAAGCAGGGCTCCCCCAAACGGGGCAGAGCCTTCCCGTCAGCACCGTCTCCGTATCGTCTACCTCGACCCATATCTCGCTCGCTTGCACAAGGCCACTGTTGTCCTGTATGCCGCGCAGGTTGATATGCATTCCCACGCGCGGTGTGCCGTGGATGACGGTATCTCCGCCTACCCGCACCGCCTTGCCATCCACTGACCAACTGCCGTACAAACCGTCGGCTGGCAAGCTCGTGATATCGCCCTCAGACTCAACTACCCAGCCTGCGGCAGCTACCGGGGACACCGTCTTGAGATCTGATGTGCTGAGGCCCGGCGCACCGGCCAGGGGCAGAATCTCTGTGGCAGCCAGCGTTCCATCCGGCTCTACCACAGCCTTGACGCGCACCCAGTCGCCGATCTCCCACAACGCGCCAGTAACATCCGAGACGCTGGCGGGGGGCACGCGCACCTGATAGCCGGCCACGATCCACACCCCTTCCGTCTGGGCTTCGATCTGCCCATCAACTCGCACTTTGGTCTCTTGACGCCATGGCAACGTCCGAGAGAGCGCCTGCCAGGCGGCACTGGTTGCGATCACTCGCCAGCGGCATAAGCTGAGCAGCAGCAAGCCCACGAGCACGCCCAGCGCCAGATAGCGCCCTGTGGCCGGAATGCGGCTCCACTTGAATTTCACGCGCCTCACAGTGCCCCCATTGACGAGTCTGATGGCCTGGCGAGCCGCCTTTCGCTGGCAATGGCCATTCATCTATCTTCTATTATACACGATACTGCCGTGGAACACAACAAAAGGTGTAGAGATTTTACAGCAAAAGATTGACGTTCCGGCGGAACGTCCGCGCTTACGAAATCGTCTATATAAGCAAGAAGAGACCAGGAGGGGCATCTGATGAGCAAGGCACATCTGCGGATCGGCATGATGGTCCTGCTGTTGGCGCTGATCGGGGGCGCCACCTTTTCCCGTGCCGCGGGACGTCAAGAGGCCGAGGCGTTCCCGCTGATTGCGCTGGCGACATCCGATCTAGCGCAACGGCTGGGCGTGAGCCTGGACCAGGTGATGGTAGATGCGGTGCAGTCGTGTGCCTTTGCCAATGCCAATCTGAATCAGCCGGAGCCGGGTCTGGTGGACGCGCCCGCGCTGACCCCGGGGTATGAGATCCAGCTTCGAGTGGATAGTGCGCGCTACACCTATCACGCTAGCGGCGACCGTGTCATCTGCGTGAGCGAGCCAGGCGGGGATGGTGCGCCGCCGGTGGAGCTGGCGATCGCGGATTTGGCCGCGCGACTGACGATGCCTGCTCAAGAGATTGCCGTAGTCAGCGTCGCCGCGACTGAGTTTCGCGATGCCAGCCTCGGCATGCCGCGAGAGGGCGTGATGTACGCGCCGGTGATCACGTCAGGATATATTATCCAGCTAGCAGTGGACGCGCAGGTATATACCTATCACGGCAGCGGTCGTTATGTGGTCGCTGTGCCACAGGATGCGGCCCGATAGGCGGCGCCGCGATACAATGATACAATAATAGGTGCGCCGCAAAGGCGGCGATGAGGAGGCGGAATTGACCAACAAAAGAGCAATCCTGGCCATAGTTATCATAATCACCACCCTGTTGCTTTCCAGCTGCGCGGCAGCGCCGGATCGCAAAGGCGTGTCGCCCACCCCCCAGGAGGGCGAGATCGAGACACTGACGCGCCTCGCGCAGGCCGACCTGGCCAGACGGCTCGGCGTGACGGTGGATCAAGTCAGGGCGGTGGAGGTCAGCCCCACCGAGTTCCCGGATAGCAGCCTCGGTGTGCCCGAGCCGGGCAAATCATACCTGACGGTGATCACGCCCGGCTATGTGATCAAGCTCATAGCGGATGGGCGCGAATACCTGTATCATGGGAGCAAGAATTACGTCGTGGCCGTGTCGGAGGCGCAAGAGCAGCCTGCCGACGAGAAGGCAGCGTTAAGCTCGCTAGCCAGAGCCGACCTGTCGCTGCGGCTCGGCGTGGCAGCGGACCGTATCGGGGTGGTGGGCGTTAGCGCCACCGAGTTCAGCGACACCAGCCTGGGTGTCCCAGAGCCAGGCAAAGTGTACGCGCAAGTCATCACCCCTGGCTATGTTATCACTCTGTCGGTGGCGGAGCGTAGATACGTCTATCATGGCAGCGGCGATCGCGTCGTTTTGGCCACAGACCCCCACGCGCCGTTGGAGCTGGACTAGCACCGCGCGGGGACGCGCGTTGATGTGCAAAGGCTGATCTCGGCGGCAGACCCGCCGGAGAAGAATGGGGAGTGATGCAGCCACCAAGCAGGGCGGTTATCCAGTATTGTGGTGACTGCAACAGTGGAAGGATAAGGAGAAATGCCATGTTCAAGAGACTAGCGCTTGCCCTGATAATGCTTCTGCTGGTTGCCAGCCCGGCGCTGGCGCAGGAGGGCGTCCTGATCACGCCCAAGCACAGCGATCCACATTGGGTCGCAGCGTACTGGAACAACATGTACTTTTCCGGAGCGCCCGTGTTGCAGCAAAGCGAGGCCGCCATCAACTATGACTGGCAGTCTGGCAGCCCCCATCCCGCCGTCAGCGCCGATCAGTTCTCGGCGCGGTGGTCGCGTTACATACAGGTCACGCCCGGCAACTATCGCTTTACTGCCACAGCGGATGATGGTATGCGCGTCTGGCTGGATGGTGAGCTGATTATCAACATGTGGCATGACCATGCGGCGTTGACGGCCACCGCTGACCGATATCTCAGCGAGGGACATCACCTACTGCTCGTCGAATACTATGAGAACGGCGGCGTTGCTGTGGCGCAGTTCTCCTGGGCGCCGGTCGAACCGGCCATCCGTAACTGGCGTGGCGAGTACTATAACAACGTCAGCCTCAGTGGCGCGCCGGCCTTGGTGCGCGACGACGTGATCATCAACTTTGACTGGGCCAGTGGCTCGCCCGCGCCCGGCGTGGTGAATAGCGATCTCTTCTCGGTGCGCTGGACCCGTTCGATCACCATCCCGGCCGGTGCGCTATATCGGTTCACGGCCACAACGGATGATGGGGTTCGTGTCTGGGTGAACAACCACCTGCTCATTGATGCTTGGGAGGATAGCGCGCGTCGCGACCATTACGGGATCATCTACCTGCCCGCGGGGCAGATCCCCGTCAAGATGGAGTACTATGAGAACATGGGCGTCGCCGTGGCTGCCCTGATCTGGTCTCCGGTCGGCGCGGACCAACCCGGTCCCAGAGAGGTGATCGTGGATGACAGCAGCGCTGGCTTTGTCAAGGGCGGTGCGGTCACCAGCTGGCGCGTCGCCATGGGTGGGTATGTTGGCTCGCTCCACTGGACACGCAACAACGACCAGTGGCGGGCGAACTACAACTGGGCACGCTGGTATCCGGATCTAGCGCCGGGCCGGTATGAGGTGTACGTGTTCGTCCCGCTCACGACCATTTCGGCAGGAGTTCCCTGGGTGCCTGTGGGCTACTCGCTTACGGCCAGAGCGCGCTACTGGGTCTCGCATCAGGACGGCTTTACGTCGCGGATCGTGGACCAGGCAGCCAACTCCGGGACATGGGTCTCGCTCGGCACCTATCGCTTCCGTGGCACGCGCGAGGATTACGTCTCGCTAAACGACATCACCTACGAGCCGTATCTGTCGCGGGTGCTGGCCTTCGATGCGGTGCGCTTTGTACCACGGTAGGCAGCTGCGCAAAGCGTGCCAGGCGATTTTCACGCCTGGCACGCTTTTTTATCGCGTGTGTGCGGAATGTTTTGCATTTTTCGCATATTTAGGGTAAACTGGGCCTGCTTGAGGCCTATCCACTATCGCAATGTGCCGCCGCTTGGCGTGAAGGTCTTGGGCAGATGACGTGTGGGGCACAGGATGTCAACGCAAGAGGAGAGACTTATGAGCAATATCCAGTTGATCGCCGAGCGGGTGATTGGCAACGTCGAAAAGGTTATCATCGGCAAGCACGATGCGGTAGAGCTGACGTTGCTGGCGCTGATCTGCCAGGGCCACGTGTTGATCGAAGACGTGCCCGGTGTGGGCAAGACGATGCTCGCCCGCGCCACCGCCAAATCCATCGGCTGCACCTTCAGGCGCATCCAGTTCACGCCAGACCTGCTGCCCAGCGATGTTACTGGCGTTTCCGTCTATAACCAGAAAACACAGGAGTTCCAGTTCCGTCCTGGCCCCGTCTTGACGCAAATACTGCTCACCGACGAGATCAACCGGGCCACGCCCAAGACGCAGTCGGCGCTGCTGGAGGCGATGGAGGAACGTCAGGTGACGGTGGATGGCGTGACCTATCAGATGCCCAAGCCATTCATGGTGATGGCGACGCAGAACCCCATCGAATACGAGGGCACCTTTCCGCTGCCGGAAGCGCAGCTTGATCGCTTCTTGTTGCGTATCAGCTTGGGTCACCCGCTGCCACAGGACGAGATGCGCATTCTGGATTCGCAGCAACATACACACCCCATTGAAAAGATCACCCAGGTGGTTACCGTAGCAGAGCTTTTGGCGGCGCAGGAAGAGATCAAGAACGTCTATGTGGACAACTCGATGAAAGAGTACATCATCGCCCTGGTGAATGCCACGCGCAATCATCCGGACGTCTATCTGGGTGCAAGCCCACGCGGTTCACTGGGTCTTTATCGCACGAGCCAGGCGCTGGCAGCGATGCGCAACCGCGAGTACGTCATCCCCGACGACATCAAGGCGCTGGCGCAAGTGGTATTGGCGCACCGCATTATCGTCAGCCCTTCGGCGCGCATCCGCAATGTGGACTCGCGCTCCGTAGTCCAAGAGGTGTTGCAGTCGGTGCCGGTCCCCGGCAGCCGCGTTCGGGCGGCCTGAAAAGGATCCTGATGAGAAGGAACTGGATCTATCTGCTGCTGTTTATCATCGTCCTTGTCGAGGCGCTGGCCACGGGCAACCGAGTCTTCTTTATCCTTCTGTACTTGCTTCTGGCGATCTTTGTGCTCGCCTTTCTCTGGTCATGGGGTAATATCTGGGGTGTCAGTGCCGAACGCGTCGTGCGCGCCTCTCGCACGCAGGTGGGCCGCCTGGCGGAGGAGCGGCTGGTGATCCGGAACAGCAGTCCCCTCCCCAAGCTCTGGGTGGATGTGCGTGATCACTCTGATCTGCCGAACCATCGTGCCAGCTTTGTGGTTTCCAACCTTGGTAGCCAGAGACAGCGCACCTGGACGGTGCGCACTATCTGCCGCAAGCGCGGGCGCTTTGCCCTTGGCCCAATGACGCTCATCACCGGCGACCCCTTTGGTTTCTTTCAGCGTACCCGGCATATCTCGCAGACCCAGAATCTGGTCGTGTATCCGGCGACGGTGGACCTGCCTTACTTTGCCTTACCGCTGGGCGAGCTGCCAGGAGGTGGCGCGAGACACCAGCGGACTCATTATGTCACGACGAATGTCTCCAGCGTGCGCGATTATTTCCCCGGCGACAGCTTTAACCGCATTCACTGGCGCTCCACGGCGCGCACAGGCCGGCTGATCGTCAAAGAGTTCGAGCTGGATCCCACGGCGGATGTATGGATTTTCCTCGATATGGAAGCCAGCGTGCAGGCGCATTTGCGCGTCGAGGCTCCACAGCCAGAGGGTGCAGTCCCGTTCTGGGACGAGCGCTACCAGTTCACGCTAGAGCCGAGCACTGAGGAATATGGCGTGCTGATTGCCGCCTCCATCGCCAAGCATTTCCTGGCGCGCAACCGCGCCGTCGGGCTGCTGGCCTATGGCCAGCGCCGCGAGCTGCTACAATCCGACCGGGGTGAGCGGCAACTCAACAAGATTCTGGAGACGCTGGCGGTGTTGCGCGCCCAGGGCGACATCCCTATCGCGGAGACGTTGGCTTCCGAGGGGACGCGTTTTGGTCGCAATACCACTGTGATCGTCATCACGCCGTCCACGGACGTGCGCTGGGTAAACGCATTGCGTGACCTAGATCGGCGCGGGATTCGCGGCGTGGGCGTGGTGTTGGATGCGACGAGTTTTGGTGGCGCCGGCGACGTCCGCTTGGTGCAAAGCGCGCTGGCTGCCAACGGCATCCTGTCGTACCATGTGCGGGAAGGGGATGCCATCGCCCAAGTGCTGACGCGACGCGCGCTCGAGTTCTAGGCGTTGCCGGCCATGATCGAGTCCGAGAGGGAGCAGGTCGACAGCGATGCAGATTCGCCAAGCAAACTACGACGATCTTGATGCCTGTCTGGCCATTGACCCGTCATACATCACCGACCAGGTGTGGCAACTGGCAGAGCAGAGCCGCGGAGAGGAAACCGTGTTTACTTTCCGGCAATCGCATCTGCCGCGTCCGCTGCGCGTTGCCTATCCGCGCACACTAGAGGATCTGGCAGCACCGCTGACGGAAGATCGGTGTTGGAAAGTAGCCGAGGCGGACGGCAAGGTGGTGGGGTTCATTGATGTCGTCGCCGCGGAATGGCACAAAACGGGGTGGATACGGCATCTCGTGGTAGATGAGATGCATCGGCGGCGCGGCATCGCCACGCAGTTGCTGCGCGCTGCCTTTACTTGGGCCGATATGCAAGGGCTGCAATCGCTGATGGCGGAATGTCAGACCAAGAACTATCCGGCTATCTCGCTGTATCGTCGGAATGGCTACCACTTTTGCGGCTACAACGACCGCTACTATATCAACAGGGATATCGCGCTCTTTTTCTGCACTACCTGGCGGCGCTAACGCCCACGTAACAAGAGCCGACAGACATCTCGCCTGTCGGCTCTTTTGTTGCGTTCGCGCTGCTGGCTAGAACATGGTCCAAGCAGTTGGCGCGACCTTCTCAAAATTGTTGCCAATGATCACCAGATCGAGCAAGTCCACGACATTGTCGCCGTTGATATCCGCTGTCGGATTCCAGTGCGGGGAGGCGGGAGTCGCTTCATATGCCATGCCCACGACGACCATGTCATAGAGATCCACCATGCCATCGCCGTTGCAGTCACCGCCATAGAGCCCGACGTCAGGCAGTGGCGTCGTTAGGCCATTCACGACTACTACACCCGTCTTTTCCGCATAGAGATAGCTCTGTTTGGCGGCCCGCACCGTGTAGATGCCGACTGGCACGCCGGTCACAGTGAAAGTACCATCCGCAGCGGTGATGGCCGAGTTGGCACCGACGCTCACCAGGACGCCGCCATGATTGGTGCGCCCTTCCAGGATGACGCGGCCGCTCACCGAGCCCCAGGGCCCGCTGGGCAGCGTGGGCGTGACAGTCGGCGTCGCCGTGGGAGTGGGTGACGGCGTTGGCGTAGGGGTATTCGTCCTGGTAGGCGTGGCGGTAGCTGCGCCGCCGCCTGGCATCACCAGCACGATGCTATTCGTGCTTCCCGCCAGGACGCTGGCGCCGAGATAGGTTACAGAGGTGTTGCGCAGCGGCGGGTAGTAGACAAAGCTGATCACCGTGCCGCCCACCGGCGCGGTCGCCAGGAAGCGAATCGTGGCCACGCGGAAGCTGCCGCTGGCGGGCGGCCCGACCAACACGGCTCCGCCATAGCTAACCTGACCCAACGTGTTGTCCCATGCGGGCGCGCTCACCACATCTGGCAGCGCCGACAGGTCCGGCAACACGGAGACGACTTGCAGGCACGCCGCGTTGAAATTGATGTGAACCTGCACGTTATCCACCGGCTGCGCTCCGGCGTTCACCCTTACATCCAGATCAAAGATCTCACCCACGATGGCGATCTTGAGGCCGGGCTCCAGCAGCAGCGTAACCGTGCCCGGCGTAATGGTGCCCGTCGGCGTGTGAGACGGCGTCAGCGTCGCCGAAGGCGTCCGCGTTACGGTAGGTGTGGCCGTTGACGTCGCGGTCGGCGTGGCCGTGTGCACCGGCGTCTGGGTAGCCGTTCCTGTTGGTGTCGCGATCTGTATGACCACTGTACCGGGAACGGTCGTCGCGTTCTGCACGATGCCTGCCATGATCAGGCGCGTGCGGCGCGGCACCGTAGTATGAAAGACCACCGACGTACCGGCCGTCTGGTTTAACGCCTTGAACCGGATGGTGGCGATGGTGCAGACCCCGTTGCACGCGGGCAGACCGGTGGGGATGCCCGCCTGATAGTTGATGGTACCCAAGGCATTATCCGCGACGTTCTCGAACACCGCGCCAAAGTCGGCACTGGGAATGATGCTGCCCACCGGATTGCCGCTGGCATCCACGACCCGCAGGTAGGAGGGGTCAAAGTCCACATAGATGCTGGCCGAATCCACCGGCTGGGTCAGGGCATTCACCATGATATTGAGGGTAAAGATGTCGTTGACGACGACGTTCTTGGGCGATGGCGAGATATAGACCGTCACATTGCCCGGCGTTGGGCCGACTGGCGTCATGGTGTGAGTGGCCGTTGCGCCAGGGACCAATGTGGCGGTGGACGTCGCGGTGCGGGTGGCGGTGCCGGTCGCCGTGGCGGTGGGCAGCGTGCCAGTGACGGTGGGTGTGCGTGTCGCCGACGAGATATAGACGATGCCATCGGTGGCGCCCTTCAGGTTGGCGACGCCCTCATAGAGCGTCGTGGTCTTGCGCGGCGTTGTCAGGCTAAAATTGACGCCTGTGCCACCAAGCGCCTCTGCCAATGCCTTGAAGCGGATGGTCCCCACCAGAAAAGTGCCAGAGGGGGCCGGCGCAGGCGGCAGCGGCGCGCCAGCAATGAAGGTGATCTCGCCAGTACCGTTGTCGGCGGTGTTTTGAAAGACGGTGGATAGCGCCGCGCCGGCGATGATCTGGCCCGTCGGGTTGCCGAACTCATCCACTACCCACAATCTGGTCGGATCATAGTTCAAGTACACCGCCGCCGAGTCGACCGGCGTGCTAGCGTCAATCATGATGTCCATCGTAAAGATATCACCCAGCAGCACGCTGCGCGAGTTCGGGGCGATGCGGATATAGACATCGCCGGGCGTGGCAGTGGGAGTAGGTGTCCTGGTCGGCGTGCCGGGCGTTCCCGTGGGGGTAACGGTGCGGGTCGACGTCGGGGTGAGCCACGGGGTCAGGGTGGGCGTCGCCGAGTTCGTTGGCGTTCGCGTGATGGTCGGTGTCGCGGTGGGCAACTCGCCGATGATATAGGTAACCTGCAATTGCGGCCGCAGGTCCTT
>JAIOAV010000011.1 GCA_019873665.1 Chloroflexota bacterium | reverse complement strand
TGGGGCCTACCGAAGAGGCAGTGATGGAGCGCGCCGTCGCTTACTACCGCGCCTACATCCAGACCCGGCAAAGGGATATCGCTGCCCTGGCGCTGGAGCATGAGAACATGCTCTCGTGCTTGCGTTGGGCCCATACGCATGAGGCGTGGGATGATGTGACCCATTATGCGCTGGGCCTGGATGGCTATTGGCAGATGGAAGGCTTTCTGACCGAGGCCAGTGAATGTCTTTCGTGGGCGCTGTCGGCAGCGCAAAAGACGAACAACCCGGATGCGGAACTGGCTGTCACGCTAGCGCTGGGCACGAATGCCTTTCTGCGCCAGGATGATCTGCAGGCGCAGGAGCACTATCGTCGCGCTCTCACGCTGGCGGTCGCCTCCGGTAAGCAGTTGGCTACGGCACAGGCGCTACATGCCCTGGGGAATGTCGCTTTCCGGCAAGGGGACCAGATCAGCGCCCTCGACTATTACCAGCGCAGCCTGACCAAGCGAGAGATGTTCGCTGATGAGGCGGGCATCAGCGCGCTCTATTATGCGCTGGGCAAGACATACCAAAAGCGCGGCGACCTGGCGCGGGCACGTCAGCAGTATGAACAAAGCTTGGAAGTCAACCTGCGACTGCCCAACCCTGTGGCGGCCGCTTACCTATCATACCAAATCGCAGCGATTGCCCAGGCGGAAGGGCGCTACAGCGAGGCGGAACGTTACTACCAACAGGCGTTCGAGCTGCGGCAGGAGATTGGCGATGAAGCGGGAGCGGCGCGGACACTCTATCAATTGGGCGTCGTTACCGCCGCGCAGGGCAAGCTGGATCTGGCGTCTGACCAACTGCAAAACAGCTTAGCCCTTGCGCTGGAGCTGGGCGATCCGCTGGTGAAGGTGCGAAGCCTTCACGCGTTAGGCAACGTCCTCTACCAGAAGGGACTCTATCCCCGTGCCATGGAGCATTACCGGCAATGCCTGGCGCTGGAAGAGGAGATGGATGACAAGATTGGCATTGCCGCCAGCCTGCACGCCATTGGCATGATCTATCATGACCAGGGCAATTATGCCCAGGCGCGCGACTATTACATGCGCAGCTTGGCGATCGAGGAAAAGCTGGGGCATCGGGCTGTAACCGCTGCAACCTATCACCAACTGGGCAACATAGACGTTACGCAGGGGGACTATGCCTCCGCGCAGGCGTATTACGAACGTAGTTTGGAGCTCGCCAAGGCCAGTGGCGACCGTCTGGGCGTCTCGGCGACGTTACATCAACTCGGCGTGATCTGCTATAAACAGGGCGATTACCTCAAGGCACGGCAGTACTATGATCGTAGCCTCGAGATCTCGCAAGAGCTGGGGGATCGCTCCGGCGCGGCGGCAACCTTACACCAGCTCGGCCTCATCCATCTGGAACAGGGGGACCATGTCTGTGCCCGTCGCTATTTCGCCTATGGCCTGAAGATTCGCGAAGCGCTGGGAGACCAGCTAGGGATCGAACACAGCTTACAGGAGCTGGGCAGCATTCATCTTCTGGTGGGCCAATATGAGCAAGCGCGGGCCTACTACCAGCGCAGCCTGACGCTGGCGGAGCAGTTGGGCGACAAGCAAAGCATCGCCCGCATTCTCAACCAGTTGGGCATGATTGCCTATCATGAGGGCGATTACGATCTGGCGCAAGAGCGGTATCTGCGCAGCCTGGGCATTCTGGGCGCGCTGGGCGACAGGCCGGGGATTGCGCTCACGCTACACCAGTTGGGGATGCTGTTTCATGCGCGGGGCAACTATGCAGAGGCGAGCGAGTATTATGCGCGGAGCCTCACCATTGAGGAGGACCTTGGCGACCGACGTGGACTCGCGGCGACCTTGCATCAACTAGCGGTCATGCAGGCCGAGCAGGGAGATTATCAGACAGCGCAGGCGAATTACCAGCGGAGCCTTGAGTTGGCGCAAGAGATCGGCGACCTGAACACGGTGGCAGCGGTGCTGCACAGTCTCGGCACGTTGGCACAGCACCAGGGGCGCGATGCCGAGGCACAGGAGCACTATCAGGCTAGCCTGGAGCTATACCGGCGGCTTGGCGACAAGCTGAACATGGCCGCGACCTACCATCAACTGGCACTCCTCTGCGCGGCGCGCGACCATCTGACTCGTGCGGAAGGCTATCACCGCGATAGCCTGGAGATCGCGACCCAACTCAATAGCCGCTACTGGATCGCGCTGAACTGTCATAACCTGGGCAATATCGCTTTCCGGCGCGGCCACTATGCCGAGGCGCGCGAATATTACGAGCGCAGTCTGGAGATGCAACGGGAGATCGGCAACCGCCGGGATATAGCGCACACCTACCATCAACTGGGCGTTGTGGCGCATGCCGAGGGGGATTTCGAGCGCGCATACGACTACTACCAGCAAAGCCTGGAGATCAAGAAAGAGCTGAACGATCGGGCAGGGATCGCTGCCACGCTAGCGCAACTGGGACTGCTGGCGCAGCACCGTGGCAATGTCAGCCGCGCCTACACCCTCTGGCAGGAGAGCCTGCGCCTGTACGAAGCCATCGCGCGCCGTGAGGCGCAACTGGTCCGGAACTGGTTGGCCGCGCTGCCGGTAGCGCTGGCTCCCAGTGACAAAATGTATGCCGCCTATTCGGGTTCTGCTGGCTGAGTGAGAGGCTGCACATAGATCTGGCGGTCAGGCGTCTCCGTGTCGGCGCGGGAAAGCGCTCGGCCGATCAGCTGGCGTACGCGATCAGGCATGTCCAGGCTCTGGATTTCGTCCCACGTTGCCCAACGAGCCTCCAGCGAGTCGGAGCCTGTCTGGATCTCGCCACCCTGATAGTACGCACAAAAGTGGACCAGAACGTAGTGGAACCGGGTGCGCCCCTGCGCGTCAGGCAGTATCAGGTCATAGAGCGCGCTCACGTCGCCAATCCGCACATCTACGCCACACTCCTCCGCGACCTCGCGGCGCGCCGCTGCCGCCAACGTCTCGCCCACCTCCACGCCGCCCCCGGGGATCGCCCAACGGCCTCGGTCCGGCTCGTTAGCGCGCCGGATCACCAGCACCTGGTCCCCCTTTAGAACCACTGCGCCCACGCCGACAATCGGTTGCTCCGGATACTCGCGTGGCAAGCCCTTCCTCCAAGCGCTATACTTTGCGCAAGGCCATCACAGCCTCAAAGAGCGCGACGACGTTTTCCCACGGAAAGCCGGGGTCAATCTCGATATAGAGCCACGAGCCGCCGCACGCCGAATCGAATATCCCAACCAGCCGCTGGATATAGTCGTGCACCTGCTGCGGCGTACCATACTGCATCAGCTCCCCTCGGTCCGGATGTAGCTGTACTGCCAGCCCCAGCTCGCGGCAGCGGCGCGCCAGCTCCTGCAGATCGAACAACGGGAGTTGTGGCCAGATGGCATTGACGCCCAGTTCCGCGAACTCCGGCAGCAGATCGGCGATATAGCCGCACGAGTGAAAGAAGATCTGCTTCCCCGCGTGCTGCACTGGCTCGAATAGATACCGGTAACGTGGCTTGAAGAAACGGCGCCACACCGGCAGCGCCAAAAGCAGCCGATCATTCATCCCATAGTCATCGCCGAATGAGACCGCGTCCACGTCCAGCGCCAGCGCTCGCTCCACCAACTGGCGCGAGTGCTCCACGATCAGATCGGCGATATAGTTGATCTCTGGCGTGTCCAGCGTGATATCCATTAGCACGTCAGCGAAGGGGCGCAGCGATTGCATCTGCTCAAAGAGAAGGCCGCCACCCCCGGTGAGAAAGTAGCGCGCCTTGTGAGCGGCTGCGGCCTTGCGATCCGCTTCCCAGGCGGGACCGATGGTCGGCGGCGGTGCCGGCGCCCGGTAGCTGTGAAGCTTGGACAGGTCCGCCAGCGGATAGTGGATGCGATGCCCCCACACGCCAAAGAGCCGATACTCCCAGCCGGTGCCCCATTCGTCAGTGCGGAAGGCGTGGTAACGCCCGTCGGCGTCCCAGTCCTCCGGCAGTGGCGGCGTGGGCATGGCGAACTTGGCGGCGTCACCAAAGTCGTGGCCGCATCGGCGCATCAGCTCCAACAGCTTGGACCCGTGTTCGAACAGGCCCGCAGGCGATGGATGTATCTGCAGTGGGATGACGTCCGGCGCGCGATAGTTGATGGCGGCCCACACACGTTCGCGAGGCAGCACGGGTCCTCCTTCTGGAGATGCGAGATGGCTATAGTATAGCGTGTTCTGTTCGGAAAAGGAAGCGACCGTGGCAGCTGTGCTCTCGCTCGCATTGACGCTTGGCCGCGCATTGCGTAGAATCAGCATCCAGCAATGTGTACGAGATGGAGGTCCGATGCCCATGACGATCGCCGAGACTTGTACCTACGCGCAACGCTTGGAAGCGCTCCGCGCGACCAAGATGGCGCATACCCGCGAGAAGCAGGAGTTGATCGGCGCTATGAATCACGACGACTGGGCGCTGATCCTGCCGCCGTCGGATCGGCGCGAGATCGTGCGCACCATGAGCACGTCCGGCATGCCGATCACCGATTGTCTCCTAAAGGGCTTTACACCGGAAAGCAATCACCCCAGCGGCGGCTTTTTCGGGCCGCGCGCTGTGGGTGCGAACTTTGGCCGGCTACTGCGCTTGCATCCCACGTATATTGATCCCGTGGCCTCGCTGGCGGGCGGCTATATGGTGAACTTTAACTCCTACCGCAAGGTGGGCTGGAATCCCGATCTGCGCTACGCCCACCTCCACGAGCGCCAGCAAAAGTATCAGCTCGGCACCGGTATCGGCGCTGCGCAGCACTTTTGCCAGGACCTGGCCATCGGGCTGGAGCTTGGCTGGGGCGGGCTGCTGACCAAGATCAGCCACTATCGTCAGATCAACGCGCCGCATGGGGCCGACTTTTACGATGGGTTGGAGGCGATCGTGCTGGGCGCGCAGGACTGGATTCACCGCCACGCCGTCGCCGCGCGCGAGATGGCACAGGCGGAGGCCGACCCACAGTTGCGCCAGAATTTGCTGGAGATGGCCGAGATGAACACGTGGCTGGTGGACAAGCCGCCGCGCACCTTTCGTGAGGCGTGTCAGTGGATGGTATGGTACCAGATGATGGCGCGCATGTACAATGGCAGCGGCTCTTTGGGACGGCTTGACGTGTTGCTCCTGCCGTATTATGAGCGTGACACGGCTGCCGGCATCCTCACGGACGAGGAAGCGATATTCCATATCGCCTGCCTGCTCTTGCGCGACACCGCCTATATCCAGCTCGGCGGGCCCAACTCTGACGGCAGCGATGCCACGAACCCGGTCTCATTCTTGGTGCTGGAGGCGGCACACCGGTTGCGCATCCCGGCCAACGTGGGTGTGTGTGGGGGACGCGATCTGGACCCGCGCCTGTTGCAGCGCAGCGTCGAGATCATCTTTGCCGACAGGCTCGGCATACCCAAGTTTCTGGGGAGCGATAGCGTGGTGGAGGGCTTTGCGCGCAACGGCTACCCTTTGGCGTTGGCGCGACAGCGCGCCTATGCCGGCTGTCACTGGTACGGCATCCCGGGGCGCGAATACACGCTGATGGATTGCGTCAAGATCAACTTTGCCCGGGTGTTCGAGGTAGCGCTGCAGGAGATGATGGCCGACCCAACGGTGACGCCGAGCGTGGACGAGCTCTGGCAGCGCTTTGTGGCGCATCTGCGGATCGCCGTGGACACGATCGCCGAAGGGCTGGATTTCCATCTGGATCACATGCACGAGGTGTTCCCGGAGCTGGTGCTCGACCTGTGCTGCTACGGGCCAATCGAGAAGGGGCTTGATGCCTCTCACGGCGGCGTCGAGTTCTACAACATGTGCGTTGATGGCGCAGCACTGGCGACTGTCGCCGATTCGTTCGCCGCACTGGAGCAGCGCATCGAGCGGGAGGGGCGGATCACCTGGAGCGAGCTGATGCGTTATCTGGAGAATGATTGGGACGGGCCGGAGGGCGAACGCATCCGGCTGATGATGAAGGGAATCCCGCGCTTTGGCAGCGGTGGCTCGCGTGCCGACGAGTATGCGGTGCGCATCTCGCAGACCTTCAGCCGCCTGGTGAAGGAAAAGCCCACGCCGAACGGCTTTGCCATGATCCCTGGACTGTTCTCTTGGGCGAACACGATCTCGATGGGGAAGCAGGTGGGCGCCACGCCGAACGGTCGCCACGCCGGCGCGCCCATCTCCCATGGAGCCAATCCCGACCCCGGCTTCTGCCGGAATGGCGCGCCCACGGCCATGGCTATGGCCGTCGCGGCAGTGCAGTCAGGCTATGGCAACACCGCACCGCTACAACTGGACATGGACCCTGGTATCTGCCAAGACGAGGATGGCGTCAAGAAGGTCATCGGTCTCATCCGCACGCATTTTGATCTCGGCGGCACTCAGATCAACCTGAACGTCGTGAACGCCGCGCAGGTGCTGGAGGCGCATCAGGATCCCGCCAAGCATCCCGATCTCGTGGTGCGGGTTACCGGTTTTAGCGCCTATTTCGCCAGCCTTTCGCCGGAGTTTCAACAACTGGTAGTGGACCGCATCGTGGCGGACGGCTAGAGATCGCGGCGGTCGCTGCAACTTCAGCGCGGCGACATTTCGCCTTGCTATTGGCTGCTGTTTCTGATCGCAGCGTTATTCCTCCGTGCTGGCAAATTGCAGCTCGTTCGTGTTGTTTGCCTTCTCAGAACTTGACACAAAAGCGACTTGGTGGTACTATGTTAGCACTCGCAAGGTGAGAGTGCTAATCTGTCGCAACCTGATACGTTGTTCTGAGATTTGTTGATATGATATGAGTCAATATGACTATGGTAGAGAAAGAGTCGGATGAGCTGACCGCCAGACAGAAGGAAATCCTGGCGACGCTGATTCACGAGTACGTTAATACGGCCCAGCCTGTTGGCTCTGTGGCCATCTGCAGTAGGTGCGCGCTGGGCGTGAGTTCGGCCACTGTGCGCAACGAACTGGCGCTGCTCGAGGAGATGGGCTATGTTATGCAGCCTCATACCTCTGCCGGCCGCGTGCCCACGGAAAAGGGATATCGCTACTTTGTTACACGGCTGATGGATGAGGCTGAGCTCCCTGCTGCCGAGCAGCGGATGATCCGCCACCAGTTCCACCAGGTGCGCATGGATCTGGACCAGTGGATGCGCCTGACGGCGGCAGTGCTGGCGCACAGCGCCAGGGCGGCATCTTTGGTTACTTCTCCGCATACACCACAGGCGCGCGTTCGCCATATCAAGCTCGTAACCGTCAGCGATACGATGGCGTTGATCGTGTTGGTCCTATATGGTGGCAAGATCCGCCAGGAGATGATCCCGCTGGCTTATCCCATCTCGCAGAACGAGATGGAAGTGCACGCCAACAAGCTGAATACCCTCGCTCAGGGCCTGACGACAGCCGAGATCGGTGCCAGTGTGCAGATGCTCGATGCTTTTGAGCATCAGGTCCTGCAGCGGCTGATAGACATGATGTGGGAGGAGGAACGACAGCGCGGCCTCACGCTGTATCGCGATGGACTGCTGGACGTGTTGGAGCAACCCGAGTTCGCCGAGGTCGAGAAAGCGCGACACATCATTAGCGTGTTGGAGCAGCGTTCACTGCTTGATTCTGTGCTCAAAGAGGCTATGACGAGCGGCGGCGTGCACGTGATCATCGGCGGGGAGGGGCGCTGGGAAGAGATGGAGGACTATAGCATTGTTCTCGCGAACTATGGTAGCGTGGGACGGGTCTCCGGTGCGCTGGGCATTCTCGGCCCGCTGCGGATGCCTTACCGACGTGCGGTTTCTGCCGTGCGGTATGTTTCCCGGCTCTTGAGCGAGCTGATCAACGACTTGTCGGAGCGCGATGCAAGCGAACAGACAGATCGTTCTTCTGGTGAATAACTGGTGGAAAGGCGGTCTTGGAATGAATCCTGAAGAGCACGAAAGAACGGTGGATGAGCAGGCTGCGAGCCAAGAGACACCCTCCACCACGGAGGCTGCTGTGATGCAGCAGGCTTTAGAAGAGCAGAGCAAATTAGCAGCCGAGTATCTCGATCAGTGGCGGAGAACGGCTGCTGACTTTGCCAACTACCGCAAACGACAAGAGCGCGACTATGAACAGATGCGGCTATGGGCTACAGCCGATCTCTTGACCAATCTGCTGCCTGTGCTGGATGACTTGGAGCGCGCGGTAAACCACCTTCCCACTGACGATGCGAATGCTGATTGGGCGGAGGGAGTCAAGCTGATCCAACGCAAGTTGCAGAACGTCTTGCAGGGAACCGGGCTGACCGAGATCGTGGCAGAAGCGGGACAGCCTTTTGACCCGACTTGTCAGGAGGCTGTGATGTATGAGGCGACAGATACCTATCCTGAAGGGTACATCATCGAACGATTGCGGCGTGGCTATAGATTGGGCGACCGCATTTTGAGGCCGGCACTGGTGCGCGTGTCCAAGGCCGCTGCCTAGTGCCCCTTGTGATGGTATTTTGCTGTTTCCTATTATAGAGACTGTAGATCATTTGGAGGAGGACTCGATGGGCAAAATTGTCGGTATTGACCTGGGTACAACAAACTCGGTTGTCGCCGTAATGATGGGCGGTGAGCCCGTAGTTATCCCGACGGCGGAAGGGTCGCGGCTTTGCCCTTCAGTTGTGGCCGTCAATCCCAAGACAGGCGAGAGAACCGTGGGCCAAGTGGCGCGCCGGCAGGCCGTCACCAACCCGGAGAACACTATCTACTCCATCAAGCGTCTGATGGGACGCAAGTACAACGACCCTGAAGTGGTCAAGGCGCGCAAGGTCTTGCCTTATAAGATCGTCGAACGGCCCAATGGCGACGCGTGGGTAGTGATGGGCGGGAAGGAATACTCGCCGCCGGAGATTTCGGCGATGATCCTGCAAAAGCTCAAACAAGACGCAGAGGCGTATCTGGGTGAGCCGGTAACGCAGGCGGTTATCACGGTCCCTGCCTATTTCAACGATTCACAGCGTCAGGCTACCAAGGACGCGGGCAGGATCGCCGGGCTCGAGGTCTTGCGCATCATCAACGAGCCGACGGCATCGTCGCTGGCATATGGCTTGGACAAGAGAAAGGATGAAGAGATCGCCGTCTATGACTTGGGCGGTGGCACGTTCGACATCTCCATCCTCGATATCGGCGATGGCGTCTTTGAGGTCAAATCCACCAACGGCGACACTTTTCTCGGCGGTGATGACTTTGATCAGCGCATCATAGATTGGATCTGCGACGAATTTCTGAAGGATCAGGGTATTGATCTGCGCAAGGATCGCATGGCGCTGCAGCGCCTGAAAGAGGCTGCGGAAAAGGCCAAGATTGAGCTCTCCACGGTGATGCAGACCGAGATCAACCTGCCCTTTATCACGGCGGATGCCTCCGGCCCCAAGCACTTGCAGATGAGCATCACGCGCGCCAAGTTGGAGCAGCTCGTTGGTGATCTCATTGAGCGCACCAGAGGGCCTGTGCAGCGGGCGCTAGAAGATGCCAAGATCTCGCCGCAGGATATTGATGAAGTGGTGTTGGTCGGTGGCCAAACGCGCATGCCGGCAGTCCAAGAGCTCGTGCGCCGCTTCTTTGGCAAAGAGCCTCACAAAGGGATCAACCCGGATGAGGTTGTGGCGGTTGGCGCAGCGATCCAGGCCGCGGTGTTGGGTGGCGAGGTGAAGGATGTTCTGCTGCTGGATGTGACTCCGTTGACGCTGGGTATCGAGACGTTGGGTGGCGTGGCCACGCCGTTGATCGAGCGTAATACCACTATCCCGACGAAGAAGAGCCAGATATTCTCCACGGCTAGCGATGGCCAGACCAGCGTTGAGATTCACGTTGTGCAGGGTGAGCGCCCGATGGCCGCCGATAACAAGACGCTGGGCCGTTTCATCCTGGATGGTATCCCGCCGGCGCCGCGCGGCATCCCGCAGATTGAGGTTGCTTTCGATATTGACGCCGACGGCATCCTCCATGTAAGCGCTAAAGACAAGGCGACCGGCCGCGAGCAGAAGATCACCATCACCGCTTCCAGTGGGCTGAGCAAGCAGGAAGTGGATCAGATGGTCAAGGATGCCGAGCGCCATGCTGCCGAAGATGCCCGCCGTAAGGAAGAGGTCGAGGCGCGCAATATGGCGGACTCGGCGATCTACACAGCGGAAAAGACGCTGCGCGATATGGGCGACAAGGTTCCGGCGGATCTGCGCAGCGAGGTAGAAGGCAAAGTCGCGGCGGTTCGTTCCGCCATGCAAAGCAACAACACCGGCCAAATCCGCAGTGCCACCAGAGAGCTGGGAGAGGCCCTGCAAAAGATCGGCACCGCCGCCTACCAGCAAGCGGGGCAGCAGCCTGGCGCCCAAGGACCCGGGGGTGGAGCTGAGAGCAAGGATGGGACCGTGGAGGGCGAATACCGCGAGGTCTAGGCGCCCCGTCTGATCTGAGGGGGTATGTCGCGCCCTCCTGACTGCTAGGCCAGGAGGGCGCTATACTATGCCCCTTGCCGGATGACGAGGATAACTTTGAATCAGGTGGTGGAGCGATTGACAAAATGGCCGTTTCGTGCTAGGCTAGAAAATACTGACTGAAGCGCTCTGCCACGCGTAAAGTGGCGGGATGTCGCATATAGGGAGCATCTGGTTTGGGCACAACGCGCGACTACTATGAAATTCTAGAGGTCCCCAGAGACGCAACAGAGGACGACATCCGCAAGGCGTATCGCCGCCTTGCCCGCAAGTATCACCCGGATGTCAACAAAGATGACAACGCTGCGGAGATCTTTAAGGAGATCAATGAGGCGTATCAAGTGCTGAGCGACGCCGAAAAGCGCGCGATGTATGATCGTTTCGGGCGGGTGGATATGCCAGGTGGCGGGCCGGGTGACTTTGGCTTTGGCTTTGGCGGTCTGGATGACATCCTGAACGACTTTTTCGGGTTCGGTGGGCGTCGCGGGACGCAGCAAGGGCCCATGCGCGGTGCGGACCTGCAAACTCAGGTGACCATCGAGTTCGAGGAAGCGGTCTTTGGCACCGAGAAAGAGATCGAGATAGACCGGCACGAGACATGTCCCACATGCAATGGCTCGGGGGCGGCACCGGGAACGCAGCCGGTGCGCTGTCCGCAGTGTGGAGGTACTGGCGAGGTACGTCAGACGCAGCGCTCCATCTTTGGCACGTTCGTGAACGTTGCCACGTGTCCTCGCTGCGAGGGGACAGGCGAGATCGTCTCCACACCATGTCATGAATGCCAGGGACGGCGTTATGTCCTGGTCACCAGACGGCTTTCCCTGAATATCCCTGCAGGCGTGGACGATGGCACACGCATCCGCCTGAGCGGAGAAGGGGAGGTCGGATCACGCAACGGCCCTCCGGGCAACCTCTATGTGGATATCAGAGTCAAGCCGCACGAGTTCTTCCGGCGGAACGGGAACGATATCGAGCTCGATTGGTCGCTGAACTTTGCGCAGGCGGCTCTCGGCGACGAGATCACGATCCCAACGCTGGATGGTGAGGAAAAGCTTGTCATACCGGCTGGCATCCAATCCGGCACGACGATCCCACTCCGTGGCAAGGGCGTGCCCTATTTGCGGCGCAGCCAGCGTGGTGACATGCTGGTACATATACATGTAACCACGCCGCGCTCTCTGACGGACGAGCAGAAACAGCTCTTCAGGGAGCTTGCCAAGACGCTGGGCAAAGAGGTCAAGCCGCAGAATGGCAAGAGCTTCTTTGAAAAGGTGAAGGATGTCTTTGGAACCTAAGGGCGGGTTGGATATGGCCTGGCTTGAGGTGAGTGTGCGCGCTGATCTCGAAGCCGCAGAAGCCGTCACCGAGGTGCTCAGCCGCTACAGTCAGGGGGGTACCGCCATAGAGCGGCCGCTGTTGCCGCCTGACGTGGAAAAGACGTTAGGCCCGCGCCAGATGGTGCTGGTGAAGGGGTATCTCGACCCTCAAAACCACACGCTGCGGCAGCAAGTGGAGGAAGCTCTCTGGCATCTGCGCCAGATATACCCCTTTGAGGAGCCTGCCTTTCGCCATCTGGCGGAGGAGGACTGGGCAACCTCGTGGCGGCACGATTACCATATCCAGCGTATTGGCGAACACATCGTCGTGGTGCCATCCTGGCTGGAGTACGAGCCGCAGCCAGAGGATGTGGTGCTCTTGGTTGATCCTGGCTTGGCTTTCGGCACTGGTTTGCACCCCAGCACGCGCCTTTGCCTGTGTGCCATGGAGGCGATGCCACTGGCTGGCCGCTCGCTGCTCGATCTGGGCAGCGGGTCAGGCATTCTGGCTCTCTATGCGGCCAAGAGAGGCGCAGCGCCGGTTGTCGGGCTGGATGTGGATGCCATGTCCGTGCGCGTCGCCCGTGAGAATGCCATCCGCAATGGCGTCGCCCAGCAGATCACCTTTGCGCTGGGTACCCTAGGTGTCGAGGGATACGATCTGCAGCCAGATGCTGCGGCGGAGCTGCCGCGTACATACCAGGTGATTGTGGTAAACATCCTGGCAGAGGTCATTGCCGCTCTGACGCCGGCCATCGTCGCGCACCTGGCAGCGGATGGTGAGGTGGTGGCGGCGGGCATTATCCAGGACCGAGAGCAGGCGGTACGCGCTGCGTGGGCGGCGGCTGGGTTGCGAGTTGTGCGGTGTGCTCAGGAGGGGGACTGGATTTCCTTGATCGGCGTGAAAGGCACCGGCGACAGCGCTTAGCTCTCTCGGGGGTGCGCATGACGACTCCGCGCTTCTTTGTCTCTCCCGCTGCATTCCGGCAAAACCGGGTCGAGCTCGACAGCGCAGTAGTGCACCAGATTCGCAACGTGCTGCGACTGCGCTCCGGCGACCAGGTCATTCTCCTCGATGATACCGGATGGGCGTACAATGTCACATTGGATGTCGTGGAGCGAGATCGGGTCTCCGGGACAGTAATGCGCAAAGCGCTGGCGACGGGAGAGCCACGCACCAAGATCACGCTCTACCAGGGCGTGCTCAAGGGACAGCATGTGGAGTGGGTGCTGCAAAAAGGTACCGAGATCGGTGTGGTTGAGTTCGTGCCTGTAATCTGCGCCCGCTGCCTGATGTCCAGCCTTGATGATATCTCCAGCGCCAAGATCGCCCGCTGGGAGAGGATTATCCTGGAAGCGGCAGAGCAATCGCGACGGGGAAGGTTGCCCCGATTGCGGCCGCCGGTGGTCTTTTCGCAAGCGTGTGAGCAAACGAGGCGCAGCGGTCTAGCGCTCATGCCCTGGGAAGAGGAGAGGGCGGTCGGCCTTCGCGAGGCCTTGCTCAGCCAGTACAGTGCCGAAAGCGCTGCCCCGAGCGCGGGTGAGGGCAACCCGCGCCGTCCCTTTTCGGTCGCTTTGCTTATCGGGCCTGAAGGGGGATTTGCGGATGAGGAAATCGAGCTGGCGCGTCGCTACGACATCCGCACCGTGACGCTGGGTACCCGTGTGCTCCGTGCCGAGACAGCCGCGCTGGTGGCCACGACCATCGTTTTGCACACATTCGGCGATTTGGGCTAGAATAGCAGAAAAGAGCACATCCTCCGTTTGCCCCAGCACCAGAGGCCTATGTGCGGCCGCGCAGGCGTTGGCGCACCTCACGGCAGCGTGGGCACTGGTTGCCAGAGTATTCCGCGCCACATGTGCCGCATACTTGCCTGGCGTTGCTTTTGGCCCCTACGGGCGCGACGATGATCAATACCTCTTGATCTTCGTATTTTTGCAGCCATTCGGCAAGGTCCGTCTCGCCGATCACCCAAGCACCGTCGCCCGCTGCTCTTTCCAATTGGCCACGCAGGATGTCCGCGCCCATCTCATAGGCCGCGGTGGACAGATTGAGGGCCTCGGTTCGCGAAACGTTCATCTTGAGGATTCCTTTCGTTTGCAGGACAACTAGCCTGATTATAGTCGCCCCGGGCTTTTTGGCAAGAGGCTGATAGTGCGTCGCAAGGCATCGCGTGCGAGCTCACCTGTCGGGGCGTCGTACGGCAGTGAGGAGGAGCAATGGCCACTGTACTCGTGGTAGACGACAAGCGCAATATCCTGGAACTGGCCACCCTGTACTTGGAAGCAGAAGGTTTCCAGGTGCTCACCGCTACTGACGGCCAGACTGCGCTGGACAAGATCGCTCAGCACAAGCCGGACCTAGTTTTGCTGGACATCATGCTGCCGCAGATGGATGGATGGGAGGTGTGTCGGCGGCTGCGGCAGGCGGGCAATAGCGTGCCGATTATTATGCTGACGGCACGTGCGGATGATGTGGACAAGATTGTGGGATTGGAGCTTGGCGCGGATGATTATGTGACCAAGCCGTTCAACCCTCGCGAGATGATCGCGCGCGTCAAGGCAGTGCTCCGCCGTTACGGCATCGGCGCCAGCACGCCGCCCATCATTCGGCTCAGCTCACTGGAGATCGATCCCAGCCGTCGTGAGGCGTATGTGCGTGGCCAGGCTTTGGAGCTCCGGCCAAAGGAATTCGATCTGCTCATGGCTTTCGCCGAGAACCCGGGATTGGTGCTCAATCGTGACCAGCTCCTTAACCGGGTATGGGGATACGACTACTATGGCGACACGCGCACCGTGGATGTCCATGTGGCGCATTTGCGCGACAAGCTTGCAGACAGTGATGTCGCCATCGAGACGGTGCGTGGCATCGGCTACAAACTGGTCACCATCACTTGATTTTACGCCATCCGCTGGTGCATGACGCCGACAGATGGGGTTGATGTGCGAGGCGGATCTGATCATGTTTCAGACCTTGCGTGTCAAGCTGTTCGCCTCCTACTTGCTCGTCATCTTGGTGTGCCTGATCCTGGTGGGCGCTCTGGGCATCTTGGGGCTGCGGCAATACGAGCAGGAGGCTGTCCTGGCGCATGGGCGTGCAGATGCCCTATGGCTGGCGCGCACGCTCACTGGGCTCCCCGAAGCGGATATCAACACGCCCCAGCTGTTGCTGGAAAGATTGCGCCATGAGCTGTTGGCGCTTGAGGGCTCACTCCTCGTCGTAGACGCCAGCGGTATGATCTTGGCTGGCACGTCGCAGGCCATGGCTTCTGCAGAGCACATCCCACTGCCCTCTTCAGCTGCTTTCGAGGCGTCTGCCGCTGCCGTGCCCTGGCAGCGATGGCGTTACGCGACCGGAGAGCGCTTCTATCTCCTCTATATTCGCCTGCAGCATGCATCACCGGCGGCACAAACGGCATACCTCGTGCTGGCGATCCCTGCAGCGGATGCGCTTCGCCCGTGGCGCGAATGGCTACCGCCATTGTTGGCGATTGGTGGGCTAGCGCTGGCAGTCTCGCTCCTGGTGAGCTATCTCATCTCCCGCTCGATCGTGCACCCGCTGGAGGCCATGACTGGCGCGGTGATGGAGATGGCGGCGGGCCACTACTACCACGATATCCGCGTGCGTAGCCGCGACGAGATCGGGCGGCTCGCTGCTGCGTTCAATCGCATGTCGCATGAGGTGGCGCGCGCGCAACGGACGCAGCGCGATCTCCTCGTCAACATCTCCCATGACCTACAGACTCCACTGACCTCCATTCGCGGCTTTTCGCAGGCAATCGTCGAGGGCAAGATCCGCGATCCCGAAACCCTGCGGGCGGCACAGCAGATCATCTATGAGGAAGCGAGCCGCATGGTGCGCTTGGTGCGCGACCTGCTAGATCTGGCGCGGCTAGAGGCCGGACAGGTTCAGATGGCGCGCGTGCCGGTGGATATGGCGCGCCTGCTTCAGGCCACGGCGGACAAGTTCCGCCCGCAGGCATCTGCGGCGGAGATCACACTACAAGTCACGGCGCCGCAGACACTTCCGCAGATCGTAGGCGATGCCGAGCGGCTGGAGTTGGCGCTAGGTAACCTGCTGGACAATGCGCTCAAATACACCTTGCGAGGGGGGTATGTCAATCTCTCGGGGATGGTGGTAGCGGCGGACAAGCTGGCGGGCGTGCTGGCGACAGGCGTGGACATTCCTGCCATAGCGTCGGATGGGCGCTGGCTGGTGATCAGTGTGACGGATACAGGGGTTGGCATCCCGCCGGAGGACCTAGCGCACATCTTTGAGCGCTTCTATCGCGGCGACAAGGCGCGAGCGGACAAGGAGGGTGTAGGCTTGGGCCTCAGCATCGCCCGTGAGATCTTCCAGGCGCACGGCGGGGAGATTGTGGTAAATAGCCAGGTGGGAAAGGGGAGCTGCTTTTCCATCCTCCTTCCGGTTCCAGTACATATGCACTGACGACCTTGAGCGTGGCATCCTGGGCGCATGGAGGCTGATGCGCTGATAATGCAAAAGCCCTGGGCGCATTGCCCGGGGCTTTTGCTGCTACTGGATCTAGGAGGAGCCAGAGACGTTAGGCCGTGCACTTGGCTAACAGGACCATGGGAATGGTGAGTAGAATGATCTTGAGGTCTGTCAGGATGCTGCGTTGTTCGATGTACTCTAGATCCAGGCGGACGATTTTGTCGAAGGTCAGGCTGCTGCGACCCTTGATCTGCGCTAGGCCGGTCATCCCGGGCAGCACAGCCAGACGCTGCAGTTGCCAACGCTCATATTCGTCCACCTCGTAGCGAACGGCAGGACGAGGCCCGACCAAGCTCATGTCGCCTGCCAGGACGTTCCAGAGCTGCGGCAACTCGTCCAGGCTCGTCACACGCAAGAGGCGACCCATTCTGGTTACGCGAGGATCGTCTTTAGGCTTGAAGCAGCCTTGTTCATTCCTCTCTCCCTGACCGTGAATATAGCGCTTGGCGAAGGAGCGATGGAGGCCCTCATCCGCATTGTGGTACATGGTGCGGAATTTGTAGCAGGTGAACTCCCGCCCGCCCTTGCCAACACGACGTTGCCGGAAGATTGCCGGCCCAGCGGAGTCGAGGCGAATCGCTATGGCGATCAGTGCGAATAACGGGCTGAGAATGACAAGCGCAACGAGGGCAATCACAACATCCAGAAAGCGTTTCGTCCAACTATACAGAATAGAATCTGGGACAGTTAAGAAAAACGGTATTTCTGGCGTGACGTTGAGCTCTCGATTGTAGAGCGCCTGGGTTCTAGCTTTAACGTCAATCATGCCAATCCTTCCCCGATGTCAGTTTACAGCTAGATTGTAGGGGCGGGAGATGAATTTTGCATGAAAAAGCGCCGGAGCACGGATAACAATTTGTTCATGCTCTCGGCGCTAAGAGTGAAAGCAGATGCGTCGAATCAGGCCGGGCGAGACCTGACCAGAACCCGCCACTCCCCTTCCTGCACTGTCTCTTGCCGTTGATTGATCAGTTGCACTTGGAAGATTACCATGCCGCCGCCCACAGCGCGCATGGCGCGCGTCTTGGTTACCTGGGCCTGCAGCCGAATGGTGTCTCCGATCAGGATGGGTGACTTGAACCTCCACTCTAGGCCGACGAAAGCAATGGCAGTCCCCTCGATGAAACCGGCGCGCCCAGCTAGGCCGGAGGCGACGGCAAGGCCCAGGAGGCCGTGCGCGATGCGCTGGCCAAAATGACTGGTGGCGGCGAACTCGGCATTCGTGTGCAGCTCGTTGAAATCGCCCGAGATGCCGGAAAAGAGGACGACGTCAGTCTCAGTGATCGTGCGCCCTGGGCTCGTCATCCTGCGTCCAATCTCAAACTCCTCAAAGTACATGCCACGCACTTCGGGCGTTACCGGTTTACTCATTGTCGCTGCCATCGTCTATCTCCTTTCGTTTTGGCTATATCCCGAGCTCATTCTAGACTGAAGGGTGGTAACGTCAAGCGATAAGCTGGTCGCACGTATGGTATCAGGCCCCATGATTGGCTGGAATTGGAGTATCTCGCGCCACATGATGCCTGTGAAGCTGTCCGTGCTGTCTGAGATCGAGAGCTCAGCAGGTTTGACAAAAGCCCCCTTGTGTGTTACTATACGCTACGCTCCATCGTGTCAGGTCGGCTCTTGTCGCGCGGGGTGATAGACCCGAACCAGCAAGGCTCTAGCGATCCCCACAATGCCGCGTGCGCTGTTGGTGGGTCGCCAACTCCGGCAGGCCACTCCGTCATGGCCTGAAAGATGAGAGGGCGAAACCGCGATGCTATGGAAAGGTAGCCTTCTCTCCTTGAGGAGAGCTTTTTTTTGCCCTGGAGGTGTCAGGTGAGGACTGTTGCGTGGGAAGCAGGACAACTCAAGATGATTGACCAGACACTCCTGCCCCATGAGCATGTGACCCTGGCTTTCGACGACTATCGTGAGGTGGCGCGGGCCATCAAAGAGATGCGCGTGCGTGGCGCGCCCGCCATCGGGGCTACGGCTGCTTTTGCCATGGCACTCGCCGCGCAGCATAGCCCTGCACGGACGACAGAGCACCTGCTGGCTGACTTGCGTGAGGCGGCGGAGGTGCTGATCGCCACTCGGCCCACGGCCGTAAACCTTGCCTGGGCGGTGCGACGTGTGCTGCGACGAGCAGAAGCGGCGCGTGATCTCGCTCCCGATGCGATTCGTGCGCTCGTGCTTGCAGAAGCGCAGCGAATCGCTGATGAGGACGTTGCCATCAACAAGCGCATGGGTGCGCACGGTGCGCGCCTGATCCGTGATGGCGACACGATTCTCACCCACTGCAATGCCGGCGCCCTCGCCACGGTTGACTATGGCACCACCCTCGGCGTCATTCGCGCTGCCCATGAGGCGGGCAAACGAATCCACGTCCTGGTTGACGAGACCCGACCCTTTCTGCAGGGCGCACGCCTCACTGCATGGGAGCTAATGCAAGAGGGAATCCCGATGACGCTGATCACCGACAACATGGCGGGCCATTTTATGTCCCGCGGTCGGGTGAATATCGTTCTCGTGGGCGCGGACCGTGTGGCGGCCAACGGCGATGTGGCAAACAAGATCGGCACTTATTCGCTGGCGGTGCTGGCGAAGGAGAACGGCATCCCCTTCTATCCCGTTGTCCCGACCTCCACCATTGATCTGGAGATTGCGGCAGGGGACGATATCCCGATCGAGGAGCGGGATCCGCGTGAGGTAACCCATATTCGTGGCGTGCCGATTGCTCCATCCGGTGTCCATGTGGCCAACCCTGCCTTTGATGTGACGCCGCACCGCTATGTTACCGGCATCATCACGGAGGAAGGCATCGTTTACCCGCCGTTTGGCCTGGGCTTGCGGCAAGTGAAGGAAAAGGCAGAGTCATATGGCGCGTGATTTCGAACCGCAATGGCTGCCAACGATGATCGGCAGCGTGCCTCACATCCGCGCGGAAGACGCGTGGAATCTCGTCTTGACCTATTTCCCCGATATCCCGGCTTGGCCGCAGTTGCCGCGGCGCAGCTACCTGGAGAACATGTATGTCCAGTTCAGCGAGCGGTTTCCCGGCATTGTCCTGGAAAAGGAGCGCATCTATGTGAACCGGGAGCGAGATCTGGACGCGGCGCTGGAGCGGCTGTATATCGCCTACCTGGAAGGGGATCTGAGCTACGGCACGATCAGCCCGGACTATGCAGCGGGGCTGGCAATGCTGCTGGAGGATCAAGTGCCATTCATGCAGCCACCTGTGGCGCTCAAGGGGCAGATCACGGGGCCGATCACCTGGGGGCTCACCGTTACCGACCAGAACCGCCGCCCCATACTCTACAACGAGATTCTCGCGGAGGCGATCACCCATCACCTCTACCTCAAGGCAGCGTGGCAGGATCAGCAGTTGCGCACCTTTGTATCGCATGGCGCGGGGGCATTGCCCACTGTTATCTTTGTTGACGAACCGTATATGAGCACCTTCGGCTCCGCTTTCGTGGCGATCAGCCGCGAGCAGGTGGTAGATATGCTGGAAGAGGTCTTTGAGGGCATCAGTGGGCTGAAGGGCGTGCATTGCTGCGGCAACACGGACTGGTCTATTCTCCTCTCCACATCTGTTGATATCCTCAGCGTGGATGCATACGCCTATGCCGAATCGCTGGCGCTCTATCCCGCTGAGGTGCAAGCCTTTCTGGAGCGCGGCGGCACGATCGCCTGGGGGATTGTGCCCGCGAACGAGCAGGCGGCGACAGAAACAGTCGAAAGCCTGGTGGGGCGGCTGGGCGAGGCCATAGACCGATTGGCGGAGAAAGGAGTCTCGCGCGACCTGCTGTTGCAGGCCGGCCTGGTCACACCGTCGGATGGCACCGGCACCCTGTCGCAGGAACTGGCAGATCGCATCTTCTACCTGACGGCCGGGGTCTCGTTCGCGATGCGCGAACGGTATGTGGGCAGCGGATGGGAGGAACAGGGAGAAGCATGAGCATTGTCGTTACAGGCTCCATTGCCTATGACTATTTGATGTCCTTTCCCGGCTATTTCAAGGATCACATTCTGCCCGAAAACATCGAGACACTGAGTGTCAGTTTCCTCGTGGACTCGATGGTGCGGCAGCGCGGCGGCTGCGCTACCAATATCGCCTATAATCTGGCGCTGTTGGGCGCATGTCCGATGGTCATGGCCACGGTGGGGGAGGACTTTGCCGACTATCGGGCATGGCTGGAGCAGCAGGGCGTGGACACCACGCATATCATCACGATCCCGAACGAGTTTACAGCCTCGTTCTTTGTCAGCACCGACCGGGCCAACTCGCAGATCGCCAGCTTTTACACCGGCGCCATGAGCAAGGCGGCCTCTCTCTCCTTGCACGACCTGAACGATCACTGCATTGAGTTAGTGATCATCTCCCCGAACGACCCGCAGGCGATGGTCAAGTACGCAGACGAGTGCAAGGAGCTGCGTATTCCCTACCTCTATGATCCCAGCCAGCAGATCATTCGCCTCTCCGCTCCAGAGCTGGAAGCAGGCATCACCGGCTCCAAGGCGCTGGTCGTCAACGAATATGAACTGGGGATGATCCGCAAAAAGACGAGCCTGACCGAGGCGGACATCCTGCGCCTGACCGAGATATTGGTGGTTACGCGGGCCGAGCGAGGTTCACTTATTCGCACTCGTGAGCGCGTGGTCCCGATCCCCGCGGCCAAGCCGCGCCGTCTTGTGGATCCCACCGGTGTGGGAGATGCGTACCGGGCGGGCCTGGTGATCAGCATGTTGCGAGAGTATCCATGGGAGGTGGCCGGCCGCATCGGCAGCCTGGCAGCGGCGTACGTGCTGGAGCAGGCAGGGACACAGGGCCATTCCTACACGCTGGAGGAGTTTGTCACGGCGTACCGGCAGCAATTCGGCGATACACCAGAGTTGGAAGATCTGCGCGCTTCTGCGGTGCGCCGCTGTTAGCTGGCCATATGCGCGGCACGGGTGGCTGGCGCGTCTTGGGTGAGATGATCACGACATCTTGGCGTCCCTGACGGAGGGGCGTCTGCCAAAGGAGCAATATCATGCCTGTCAACAAGTGCGACGTCAGAGATATGTCATTGGCCATGAAGGGCTATAACCGGATCGAGTGGGCGGAGCAGGACATGCCCGTCTTGCGCTCGATCCGTGAGCGTTTTGCCGCCGAAAAGCCATTGCACGGCATCCGGATTGCCGCATGTCTGCATGTAACAACCGAGACGGCCAACCTCATGCGCGCGCTGCAAGCGGGCGGCGCGGACGTGGTGCTTTGCGCCTCCAACCCGCTTTCCACACAGGATGATGTGGCGGCCTCGCTGGTGGCCAACTATGAGATGCCGGTCTTTGCCATCAAAGGTGAGGACAACCAGACTTATTACCAGCATATTCACGCCTGTCTGGACAATGCGCCGCACATCACGATGGACGACGGCGCGGACTTGGTCTCGACGCTGCACCGCGAGCGCACCGAACTCATCGCGGACATCATCGGCGGCACCGAAGAGACCACGACCGGCGTCATCCGCCTGCGCGCTATGGCCAACGAGGGCGTGTTGCGCTACCCTATCATCGCCGTCAATGACGCCATGACCAAGCACTTTTTCGATAACCGCTACGGGACTGGCCAATCTACCATAGATGGCATTATCCGGGCCACCAACATCTTGTTGGCGGGGAGCGTTTTCGTCGTCGGCGGCTATGGCTGGTGCTCGCGCGGCATCGCCATGCGGGCGCGCGGCATGGGCGCCAACGTGATCGTTACTGAGGTGAACCCGCTGCGTGCGTTGGAAGCGGTGATGGATGGCTTTCGCGTCATGCCGATGCAGGAAGCCGCCAAGATCGGCGACATCTTTGTTACCTCAACGGGTGATATCCATGTGATTGATCAGGCGCACATGGCAGTGATGCGCGATGGCGCGATCCTGGCAAATTCGGGGCACTTTAACGTGGAGATCAACATCCCGTGGCTGGAAGCCAACGCGGTGGAAAAGCGTCGCATTCGCGAGTTTGTGGATCAGTACACGCTCCCCGATGGGCGGCGGATCAACGTGCTGGGCGAAGGGCGGCTCATCAACCTGGCTGCGGCGGAAGGTCATCCTGCCAGCGTGATGGATATGAGCTTTGCCAACCAGGCCCTATCTGTCGAGTACATGGTGCAAAACGCCGCCCGGCTGGAGCGGCGCGTCTATTCTGTGCCGGAGGATATTGACCAGGAGATTGCCCGGCTCAAGTTGCAGGCGATGGGAGTCGAGATTGACCAGCTGACCGCGGAGCAGGAAAAGTACCTGACATCCTGGGAGTCGGGCACGTAGCGCCAGCCAGACGGAAAGGGGACACGCTATGAGCGAACAAACAGTATCTCTGCCGACGGCGGACCAGCGCTATTACGTCGCGCGCGGTGGCGATCAGAAATTCGCCTTCCCCCCGTACAAGTCATTGGCGGAGTGGGAGGCGCGAGCCGACTGGCTGCGCGAGCACCTGTTGGTCGTGCTGGGACTATGGCCGCTGCCGGAGCGCCCGCCGTTGCGAGCACATGTCGTGAACCGTCTCGAATACGACGATTATGTTATCGAGAACGTCTATTTCGAGAGCTGGCCCGGCTTCTACTGCACCGGCAATCTCTATCGGCCACGCCATATCTCCTCGCCTGTGCCGGCGATCCTGAACCCGCACGGCCACTGGCCGCGTGGGCGGTTGGAGCATCAGCCTCTCGGCTCGATTCGCGCGCGCTGCATCACCTTTGCGCGCATGGGAATGGTCGCTTTCGCCTATGACATGGTTGGCTACAACGACAGCCTGCAGGTGCCCAGGCACCGCTTTGCCTCGCTGCGCGGCTCGCTTTGGGGATGGACGCCGTTGGCGATCCAGACCTGGAATAGCATCCGTGCAATAGACTACCTGCAAAGCCTGGCGGACGTGGATCCCGAGCGGATCGGCTGCACCGGCGCGTCCGGCGGCGGCACGCAGACCTTCATGGTGACCGCCGTGGACCCGCGCATCAAGGTGGCCGCGCCGGTCAATATGGTGTCGGCGCATTTTCAGGGCGGCTGTGTTTGCGAGAACTCGCCCGGACTGCGAACCGAGACATACAATGTCGAGATCGCGGCGCTCGCCGCGCCGCGCCCGCTGCTCTTGGTCTCGGCCACCGGCGACTGGACGGCGAACACGCCATACGTGGAGTATCCAGCCGTGCGCAGTATCTACCGCCTGTATGGGGCAGAGGACCACGTAGCGTACGTGCAACAGGACGCGCCGCATAACTACAATGCCACCAGCCGTGAGCACGTCTATCGCTGGTTCGCGCGCTGGTTCCTGGGCGACGAGAGGCTGGGTGTCAACGCGGAACGCGACCTCGTCGTTGAGCCGGACGAGCGGATGCGCGTGTTTCCTACCGGCGAGTTACCTGCCGGCGCCAAGACCGGCCAGGTTCTGGCGCAAGACTTTCAGCAGCGCGTGTTGGCGCGGCTAGACGCGCTCCTGCCGACCAGCGTGGAAGCGCTGGCGCATCTGCGCGCGGTGACCACGACACGGCTGGCGCATATCCTCGACGTCAGTGTGCCGCGCGCTGGCGATGTGTTGGCCGACATCGGCGACCCCATCGTGGGGGATGGCTGGGAGGAGCGCCCGATCACGCTGGGTCGCGCGGGTGCGTTCGATCTTGTCGTAGGCAGCCTGTACACACCTGTGGGTAAAGAAGCTGATGGACTGGCGCTGCTCTTGCATAGTGTGGGACGCGTTGGCCTGCAGGATCTCTACAGTGGCCCGGGCGACCTCGCTGATGCATTGCTGGACAGTGGATATCGCGTGTTGGCGCTGGACCTCTTTGGCACAGGCAAGCTCCCTGCAGGAGCCGCGCAGCGCCAGGAACAGGACTTTTTCTGGCTCACCTTTAACCGGCCTATCTTGGGAGCAAGGGTGCAGGATATCCTGACTGCGCTGGGCTTTCTGGAGCAGGAGAAGGCGCCCTGTGTGGTGGTTGGCGTGCAAGAGGCGGGAGCGTGGGCGCTGCTGGCGGCGGCGCTCAGCCCGGCGCGCTGCGCCGTGTGCGTTGATCTACAGGCGATGGACCCGACAGATGACACCGCGCTGCTGCGCGACCGGTACGCACCGTTGCTGGCGGCCTATGGGGATGTGCAGGTCGCGGCGGGATTGGTGGCGCCGCGCCGCCTATTGTTGACGAACACCATGCACCGCTTTCCTCTGAAGTGGGTCAAGGCGGTGTATGGCGTGTCCGGCGCGATGGGCTTGTGGCGCGAGGAGGCGGGGCCCCTCACGTCGTCGCTTCTGGCGGAATGGCTGCCGCAGACGCGTGAAGCGCGGTGAGGTTTGGCGTCTGACGTGGCGTGAGTACAATGGGGCTGTGGTGCGCTGCTATCTGGCGCGGGCTTGCGCTCTGCTCCAATATCTGACCCGCTGCCGGGGGAATCGCCTATGCGGCAGGGTTGTGGGGGAGGGATCGTTTGCGCGCTTTTATCACGGGGGCGGCTGGCTTTGCCGGCAGCCACCTGGTGGATTACCTGTTGGCCCGTACGGACTGGGAGATATACACCTTTGTCTGGGAGAAAGAAAGCACTGAAAACCTCCCGGCACATGCGCGGCTCCATCTCGCCTATGGCGATGTCTGCCGCGCCGATTCCGTCACGGCGGCGATCCGCACGGCCCGGCCCGACTATGTCTTTCATCTGGCGGCGATAGCATCGGTGCCAGCGGCGTGGAGCGATCCCACGCACACCATCGTTACCAACATTTCTGGCCAGATCAACCTTCTCCAGGCGATCCTGAACGCCGGCCTTTCTCCGCGCATCCTGATCGTCGGGTCGGCGGACGAGTATGGCCTGGTTGAACCGCGAGACCTGCCGGTGCGCGAAGAGACGCCATTTCGCCCCAATAACCCGTACGCCGTGAGCAAGATCACACAGGACATGCTAGGCTATCAGTACTTTTTGAGCTACGGCTTGCCGATCGTGCGGGTGCGTCCCTTCAACCACATCGGCCCGCGGCAACGCGAGTCTTTTGTTGTGGCCGCGTTCGCCAAGCAGATCGCCGAGGCGGAGGCGGGATTGCAGCCACCGGTCATCCGGGTGGGCAACCTGGAGACGCAACGAGATTTCAGCGACGTGCGCGACATCGTGCGCGGCTACTATCTGGCGATCACCCGGGGAGAGCCGGGGGAGGTCTATAACATGGCCTCTGAATGCGCCATCTCCATTCGGCAGGTTCTGGAGAGCCTGCTCGCCTTGAGTCGTCTTCCCCTCAAGGTCGAGACTGATCCCACTCGCCTGCGGCCATCCGATGTGCCGGTGCTGGTGGGAGATGCGCGCAAGTTCCGGGAGCACACCGGCTGGTGTACTGAGATTCCATTGTCCCAAACCCTGCGCGATATCATGGCATACTGGCGCGGGCATGTTACAAAGAGCAAAGCAGGTGGATGAAACATGAGCAAGAAGAAGGCCTTGATTACGGGGATTACCGGTCAGGACGGCTCCTATCTCGCCGAGTTCCTACTGGAAAAGGGCTATGATGTGGTGGGAATGGTGCGGCGCACCAGCACCATCAACTTTGATCGGATCGAGCATCTACAGGGCCGGATTTCCATCGTGCAGGGCGATCTGCTCGATGAGGTCTCGCTGATCGGCATTCTGCGGGAGCAGCAGCCGGATGAGGTGTATAATCTCGCCGCGCAGTCATTCGTGCCGACCTCTTGGCGGCAGCCGGTGCTCACCGGCGAGTGCACCGCGCTCGGCGTTACGCGCATCCTGGACGCCATCCGCACCGTCAACCCCGCGGCCAAGTTCTACCAGGCGAGCTCCTCCGAGATGTTCGGCAAGGTGCGCGAGATCCCGCAGAACGAGAATACTCCTTTTTATCCGCGCAGCCCTTACGGCGTGGCGAAAGTGTACGGGCACTGGATCACCGTCAACTATCGCGAGAGCTATGGCATGTTCGCCTGTAGCGGCATCCTCTTTAACCACGAAAGCCCGCGGCGCGGCCACGAGTTTGTAACGCATAAGGTCACTTTGGGCGCGGCGCGCATCAAGATGGGGCTGGCCAAGGAGTTGCGGCTGGGCAATCTGGACGCCAAGCGCGACTGGGGATACGCGGGCGACTATGTGAAGGCGATGTGGCTGATGCTGCAACAACCACAGCCGGATGACTATGTGATCGCCACCGGCGAGACGCATTCGGTGCGGGAGCTATGCGAGGTGGCCTTTGGCTGCCTGGGGCTGGACTGGGAGGAGTATGTGGTGGTTGACCCTCAGTTCCTGCGCCCGGCGGAGGTGGAGCAGCTTGTGGGGGATGCCAGCAAGGCGCGGCGGGTCCTCGGTTGGCGGCCAGAGGTCGGTTTCAGGCAGTTGATCGAAATGATGGTGGAAGCGGATATGGAGGCGCTCCAGCGCACCAAGTACATGGATGAGGGGGTGGCGAATGGCATTGTGCACCGCGTCGTGCCCGGCTTGACGCGTCTGCCGCGCGATTACTAGAGGCGCGCCCGCCTCTGAGGTACAGGGAAGGAGAGAGCATGGCAGAGATCCGTTTTGGCACCGATGGTTGGCGAGCGGTCATCGCCGAGGATTTCACGTTCGACAACGTGCGTATCTGTGCCCAGGCTGTGGCCGACTATGTGAAGGCGCGTGGCTTGGCAGATCGCGGGATGATCATCGGCTATGACACGCGATTCCACTCGGAGAACTTTGGCGCGGCGGTAGCCGAGGTGTTTGCCGGGAACGGGATCGTGGCATATCTGGCCACCGAAGCGATCCCGACGCCCACTACCTCTTACAGTATCCTGCACCGCAAGGCCGCGGGTGGGATCATCATCACCGCCAGCCACAATCCGCCCATCTACAGCGGCTTCAAGTATCGGCCCGAGTATGCCGGGGCGGCGTCGCCGGACATCACGGCGGAGGTGGAGCGGCGGCTCTGCGCCGTCCAGGCAGGGGATTGCGCGGTCAAGCGGCTGGCACTGCCTGAAGCCAAGGTCAAGGGGCTCATCATTGACCTGGATGCCAAGACGCCGTATCTGGCGCAAATGGCGCGCCTGGTTGATGTGAATGCCATCAAGGACGCCGATCTGACGGTAGTGGTGGATAGCATGTTCGGCGCGGGGATCGGGTACTTTCCGGCGCTCCTTTCCGGCGGCAAGATCAAGATCATCGAGATCAACAACCAGCGCAATCCGCTGTTTCCGGGCATGAATAACCCGGAGCCGATCGCGCATAACCTGCAAGCGTTGGTCAAGGGGGTTGCCGCGCACAGGGCGGATATCGGGATTGCGAACGATGGCGACGCCGATCGCATCGGCGTGGTGGATGAAAAGGGTAACTTTATCAACCAGCTTCAGGTATATGCACTCCTGATGCTCTATCTCCTGGAAGTGCGCCAGCAGCGCGGCCCGATCATCAAGACAGTGACCTCGACCATCATGGCGGACAAGCTTGCCAAGATATATAACATTCCGGTCTATGAGACACAGGTCGGCTTCAAGTATGTCGGCCCCAAGATGCTGGAAGTCAACGCCATCATGGGCGGTGAGGAGAGTGGCGGCTACGCCTTTGCGGGCAACGTGCCGGAGCGAGATGGCATCCTTGCAGGACTGTATCTGCTCGATTTCATGGTCAAGACGGGCAAAACCCCCTCGCAGCTCATTGAGCATCTCTTTTCGCTGGTGGGGCCACACTATTACGAGCGCTGGGACATCTCCTTCCCGCCGGAAAAGCGCGGCGAGGTCGTGGAGAAGGTCAGCAGCGAGCAGCCAACGCGGGTCGCGGGACTGAAGGTGGTCAAGACAGACACTGTGGATGGTTTCCGCTACTGGCTGGAAGATGGCGGCTGGCTGCTGATCCGCTTTTCTGGGACCGAGCCGATCATCCGCGTCTATGTGGAGACGACGCACCAGGATAAAGTCGAGCCGATCCTGTGCGGAGGTGTCGAGCTGGCCGGGCTGAGCGATGAGCTGGCCGCGCAGCGCGGTCATGTCTGATGGAGGAAGAGCTTTCTGCTGCCGTGGAACTGGTGGATTCGCACGCGCACCTGGAGGCGCGCCACTTTGCGGCTGATCGGGAAGAAGTCATCGCACGGGCCATCGCCGCGGGTGTGATGCGGATCGTCAACGCGGGGGCGAGCCTGCCGGCGAGCGAGGCGTCCATCACCCTGGCGGAGGCGCACGAGACCATTTATCCGGCGGTGGGTATCCACCCGCATGATGCCAAGACGCTGAGCGAGACAACATGGGTGGCGTTGCAGGCGCTGGCACGGCGACCGGATGTGGTGGCGATCGGCGAGATCGGCCTCGACTTTTTCTATAACCTATCCGCGCGCGAGCAGCAAGTGGATGCCTTCCGGCGCCAACTCGCGCTGGCGCGGGCGCTGGACAAGCCGGTGATCATCCATGACCGCGACGCCCATGCCGAGACCTTGGCGATCTTGCGAGAGCTGGGCCCCTACCGTGGCGTGTTGCACTGTTTCTCTGGCGATGCGGCGATGGCGGAGGCAGTGCTTGATCTGGGCTACCATATCGGCGTGGGCGGTCCCGTAACCTTCCGCAATGCCAGGGTGTTGCCGGATATCGTGCGCCGGTTGCCTCTGGATCGGTTGCTTCTGGAGACAGACGCGCCCTATCTGGCTCCACAGCCGCACCGGGGCCAGCGGAATGAACCGGCGTATGTACGGTATGTCGCCGAGCGCGTCGCCGAGCTGCGCGCCATGAGCCTGGCGGAAATCGCCCAGGCGACCACCGCAAACGCGGTCGTGCTCTTCAGACTGGATCACCGACCGACAAAACGGGGGTAGCCAGTGCACCAGTTGACGGAATCGGCCACGCTGGACCTGTCTGTTGTCATCGTCAGTTGGAACGTCAAGGCGCTGCTGGCGGCTTGCTTGCGATCTATCTATGACAGCCTCTCGGCGCCCAATGCCCCATCCTGCGAGGTCATCGTGGTGGATAGCGCCTCCAACGACGGCAGCGCCGAGATGGTGCGGAGCGAATTCCCACAGGTGCGGCTGCTGGCGGAGCAGGAGAATGTGGGCTTTACGCGTGGCAACAACCTGGCGATCGCGCAGAGCCGCGGCCGCTATATCCTCCTACTCAACCCCGACACGGTGGTGATCGGCCCGGCGCTGGCGACGATGGTCGCCTATATGGACGCGCACCCACAGGTTGGCGTGCTGGGGCCGCAACTCCTCAACCCGGATGGCAGCGTGCAGTCGTCCCGTCGTCGCTTTCCCACCTTTGTTACCGCCTTTTGGGATGGCACGATCTTGCACGAGTGGTTCCCCCACAATGCCGCCGCTCGCCGTTACCACATGCAGGATCGCCCCGACGACGAGGAACAGGGGGTGGATTGGGTCACCGGTGCCTGCTTTCTCGTGCGGCGGGAGGCACTGGCGCGCGTGGGCTTGTTGGATGAGGGGTTCTTTATGTATTCCGAGGAACTGGACCTCGCCTACCGCATCAAGCGGGCTGGCTGGCAGGCGGTTTACCTGCCGTCAGCGCAGGTCATCCACCACGAAGGACAGAGCAGCGCCCAGGTGAAGGCAGCCAGCCACATCTACTTTCAGAGCAGCAAGGTGCGTTTTTTCCGCAAGTACCTGGGGCCAACGCGCGCCGAGGTTTTGCGCTGGTTTCTGCTTGGCACATATGTCTATCAGTGGCTGCGCGAGGGCGCCAAGTGGCTCCTTGGCTCCAAGCGCGCCCTGCGCCGCGACCGGATGCGCGCCTATAAGCAGGTGCTGCGCTCTGGCCTGAAGCGCAGCACGCGAATTGACTCTTCCAACGGTGTGGCGCGAGGTGCTTCATGAGGATTTGCCTGATCAGTGGCGAGTATCCGCCGATGCAGGGCGGCGTGGGCGATTACACGCGAGAGATGGCGCGGGCCTACACCGCCGCGGGCCATGCAGTGACTGTGCTCACCTCATCTCCTGATTCCCATGCACCATCGGTACAAGAGGAGGGGATTGACGTGCGCCGGGTCGTGCGCAGCTGGAATCACGCAAGCTGGTCGCTTGCTTGCAGCGTGTTGCGCGAGATCGCTGCTGATGTGGCCAACATCCAGTACCAGGCTGCGGCGTATGCCATGCAACCTGCGGTGCACCTTCTGCCGTGGCGCATACGCCGCCTTTCGCCGCGCCCACGCGTCGTGGTCACCTATCATGATCTGCGCGTGCCGTACCTCTTTCCCAAGGCCGGCCCTCTGCGTTGGCAGGCGGTTCTGGCGCTGGCGCGCTGGAGCGATGGCGTCATTGTTACTAACGTTGAGGACGAGACGACACTGGCTAGATACCGGTTCATCCGCCATATGGCGCGGATTCCCATCGGCAGCAACATCGCGGTATCGCCGCCAGCCGGCTTTTCGCGGGAGGCATGGCGGGCGGCGCGGGGCGTGCAGCCGGATGATCTGCTGCTGGCTTACTTTGGATTCCTGAACGAGAGCAAGGGGGGTGAGACGCTGATCCGCGCGCTGGGACGGCTGCATCCGCGTTACAAGCTGCTGATGATCGGCGGCAGGGTGGGCAGCAGCGACCCGACGAACGCCGCCTATGCGGCGCGCATTGACCGGCTGATTGCCCGGGTGGGGCTGAGCGACCGCGTGCTATCCACCGGCTATGTATCGCCAGAGGAGGTCTCGGCGGCGCTGCTCGCTGCCGATATCGGCGTTCTCCCTTACCGTGATGGGATCTCGCTGCGCCGCGGAAGCTTGATGGCGCTGCTGGCTCACGGCTTGCCCGTAGTCAGCACGCGCTATCCGACGCCCAAGAAGGAGATCGCCGATCCGGCGGAATGGTGGCATCCGGCAGAGGTGATCGAGGGGGAGAATGCCGTGCTTGTGCCGCCGGAGGACGAGGTCGCCCTCTCCGCCGCGATCCAGGAGCTGGGCGATTCGCCGGCGCTGCGAGCGCGGCTTGGGGCGGGAGCCAAGTCATTGGCCGCTTCCTTTGCCTGGCCAGACATCGCGCAGCGCACTGTGGAGTTTTACCATGGCCTTTCGATCTAGCGCCGGGGCGCACCGCGGGATCATCCTCATTCTAGTGCTCTATCTGCTGCTGGGCACGCTCTACAGCGTGGTTAACCCGCTTTTCGAGGCCTCCGACGAGATGTGGCACTACCCGTTCATCGTGCATTTGGCGGATGGCCACGGCCTGCCGGCGCAACAGCCGGGCGTGGATCAACCGTGGCGGCAGGAGGGGAGCCAGCCGCCGCTCTACTATGCGCTGGGCGCGCTTGCCACCTTCTGGGTGGACACCAGTGATATGGCGCAGGTGCTCTGGAAGAACCCGCACGCCGATATCGGCATCCCCAAACCCGATCGTAATGTGAATATGGTGGTGCACACCGACGCAGAGCGCTTTCCCTATCGTGGCACAGTGCTGGCGGCGCACATCGTGCGCTGGCTATCGGTATGCCTCGGCGCTGTAACCGTCCTCTGCACTTATCTCGTTGCTCTCGATATCTTCCCGCAGCGCCGGCCGTTGGCGCTTGGCGCTGCCGCGTTTGTGGCCTTTAACCCGATGTTCCTCTTTGTGAGTGGCTCGATCAACAACGACAACTTGGCGAACGCGCTGGCCGCGTTGACGCTCTGGCGGCTGGTGCGCCTGGTGCCCCGGCCAGCAACGGCGGAGCGCGGCCTTGCCCCGCAACACGAGTTGCTGCTGCTTGGCGGGTTGCTTGGCCTCGCCGCGCTATCCAAAGCGAGTGCGCTCGGACTGTTCGCCTTGGCGGGTCTCGCCTTGGTGTTCATCGCTTTCTGGCGCTGGCGGCGTGCACCGGACGCGCACCCGCTACCGCGACTGCTGCGTCAGCTCCTCTGGTCAGTACTTGTCGTCTATGGGGTTGCCATCCTGATCGCCGGATGGTGGTTCGTTCGCAATTGGCGACTCTACGGCGACCCGCTCGGCCTGAATACCTTTGTGGCGATCGTTGGCCCACGCCATCCTGTGCCCACCCTGCGCCAGCTCTGGGGAGAGCGCGTCGGCTTTACCATGTCGTTCTGGGGCTTTTTCGGCGGGATGAATGTGCCCATGTCGTCGTGGCTCTATCGCACCCTCGACCTTCTGGCAGCGCTGGGCGCCATGGGCGTGGCGATCTTCTTGCTGGCCTCGTGGCGGTGGCTGGCGCTCGAGGCCCGCCTGAAGCTGCTGCTGATGGCGGCATGGCCGGCGATCGTGTTCGTATCGCTGATTCGCTGGACCTTGATGACCATTGCCACTCAGGGGCGGCTAATGTTCGCCGCGCTGCCAGCGATCGCCTTCTGGTTGGTGCTGGGGTGGATGACTTGGGCATCGCGCCGCTTGGAGCGGTGGGCTGTGCTTGCCGCGAGTCTCTCGTTCTTCGCTATTGGCCTGGCAGCGCCCTTTATCTACATCCGACCCGCCTATGCGCGGCCACCGGTGCTGGCACCGGAACAACTCCCCTCCGCGGCTGAAATCACCTATGTCAATGCCACCTTCGGCGGGCACATGGAGCTTGTCGGCTACACATACACGCCGACTGAAGCGCACCCGGGCGAAGCGATCTCCCTGACGGTCTATTGGCGCGCGCTGGGCAGGATGCAGCAGAACTATTCTGTCTTTGTGCACTTGCTCACAGAAAATGACCTGATCGTGGGCCAGCGCGATATGTACCCCGGTCAGGGCACGTATCCCACAACACTCTGGCGGGCCGGCGACATCGTGGCCGACACTTATGTGGTACCTATCTCCCCCGCCACCCTCACGCCGGCGACGGCGCAGTTCGAGGTGGGGCTGTATCTGTTGGAGAGCGGGGCGCGCCTGCAAGCGACCAATAGCGCAGGTCAGGCGCTGGGGGACCAGGTGCGTTTCGGCGAGATCCGTATCATGCCACGAACCCGCAGCGAACCGGGGCTGGGCGATATCCCAAACCCAGTGTTTTTCAACCTGGACAACAGGATCGCGTTGATCGGCTATGTGCTCGATCGGACGGCGGCAGCGCCGGGAGAGACGTTTCACCTCACGCTCTACTGGCGCGCGCTGGCCAGGACGACGCACGACTACTCTGTTTTCACCCAGGTGCTCGGCGAGAACCAGCAGATCTGGGCGCAGAAGGACGCTTGGCCGCAAAACGGCAACGCGCCCACATCTACCTGGCAGCCGGGCCAGGTGATCGAGGACCGGTACGAGCTGGTGGTGCAGCAGGATGCTCCTGCAGGCGTGTATGACCTGCAAGTTGGCATGTACCTCGGCGCGACCGGGGAGCGACTGAACCTGCTAGGGGAGGGCGGGCACGTGCAGGATGATCGCATCCTCCTGGGCAAGGTGCGCATCTTGCGCCTTGCAGAGTAGAGGGGGCGCAGGGGAGAGTATCGTGGAGCGAATTCCGCACATGAGAGAGATGGCCAGGGTCCAGGAACTGCCTCGCGCTCCCCAGCTGGAGCGACTGAAGGAGCTGGGAGCGGTCGCGTTGCTGGCATTACTCTGCCTCCTCTTCTTCTGGCGCTTGACCACATCCGACCCTGCCAACCGCATGATGTTGAGCAAAGGGGATTTCGGTTACCAGTTCTATGCCTGGCGGGTGTATATCTATGACGAGCTGCGCGCGGGCCGCCTTCCCCTCTGGATTACGAGCACCTACGCCGGCCATCCCTTGCAGGCCGATCCGCAATCCGCCCTCTTCTACCCGTTGGGAGTGGCCTTCAACGCGGCGGCGCTGATCGCTGGGCTGCAAACCTTCCCCTTCCGGCTGCTGGAGGCGGAGGTCATCTTGCATGTCTTCCTGGCAAGCGTCTTCACCTACGCCTTTCTCCGCGCCCAGCTCCGGCGACGCAGCGCGCTACTGGGCGGCATCGTCTTTGCCTACGGTGGCTATCTGACCGGCTATCCGCTGTTGCAGATGGCAATCCTCGAATCCGCAGTGTGGTTACCGCTGGCGCTCCTGGGGGGTTGGTGGCGATACCACACCGGCAGGCGGGTGTACCTCTGGCTGACGGCGGCGGCGCTGGCGTTGAGCGTTTTGGCAGGACACCCGCAGACGGCCATGCTGGTCGCCTACACGACTGTAGCTTACCTGATCTACCAGAGCTGGCGCGCCCGGACGCCACAGGGCATCGCCTGGGCTTACCAGACAGGGCGCGACATGGTGCTGGTGGGGATAGTGGCCGTGGCGCTTAGCGCCGTGCAGATCATCCCCTCCTTGGAATACATGCTCCATTCAACGCGTGCTGACCTCTCGGTGGCGGCAGCGGGGAGCGGTTTCCCGCTACAGGATGTCGTGCAGCTCGTGCTCACGGGATTCGTCAGCTACTGGCAACCTCTGTATGTTGGCATCTGGCCGCTCCTGCTGGCATGCGCGGCATGCGCCGTGGCAGCGGCCAAGCATGCTCACCGGCGAGCGTGCAGCATCACTGATACGTGGTTCTGGCTGGGGCTGGCGATGACGGCGCTCCTGCTCTCCTTCGGGCAGCGCCTCTTTTCCTTTGATCTGCTCTACCGCTTCTTGCCCGGCTATGGCCTCTTTCGCCAGCAGGAGCGACTGGCGCTGCTGATCAGCTTTGGGCTCAGCATCCTCGCCGCTTTTGGCAGCGACCTCCTCTGGCAGGCTATGTCGCGCGCCGAACGCAGTTGGTGGTGGGATATATGGCACACGCTGCGCCGTTTGCTGGCAGGGGTGTTCCTGGCGTTGGTGGTCGTCGTCTTCTTGCAGCGCCATGGGATTGACCCCAGCGATAGCAGGGCGCTGCCCGACCACGTGGCGTTTCTGTGGCTGATGCTGGGGGGCAGCGCGGCGATCCTCTATGCGCGCCTGCGCGCCCCGCATCGGCGCGCCCTCTGGCAGGGGCTGGCGCTTGGCTGGGTCGTGCTCAACCTCTTTTCCGCCAATGCCCCGCTGAGCCGCGAGCCGTTGACGCAGCTTTATGCGTTGACCTCGCCGCTGCGCATCATGACCGCCGACCAGGGCATCTTTCGCTTTCAGGATGACTACCGACTCGTGCCGCATTCAGCCTGCGTGTACGGCTTGGAGGACATCGGCGGCATCGCGCCGCTCAAGCTGGCCAGTTACGCCGCCTTTCTGGAACACACGCCAGAGGCCGCCCGCTGGAAGCTGCTCAATGTGAAGTATGTGGTAACGTGGCGCGGCGACCTTGTGAGCCGCGAGGGAGCGCAAGTGCCTGCTGATCTCCTGTATCGGGAGGGGGAAGGTCAGGATGTGCTCTATTTGTATCGCCTGCAAGATCCGGGGCCTCGCGCCTGGCTGGTGCACGAGGCGTTCACGGCGCGGGACGGGCACGAGTTGTACGGGTATATGAGCAGCTTGCAGTTCAACCCGCAGCGCGTCGCCGTTCTGACGGAGCAGGTCTCGCTCGGGGCCAAGCGGGATGATGCCGGCGATCGGGTCGAGATCGTCCGGCGCACACCACAGTATCTGGAGCTGACAGTGCAGACGCCAGTGGAGAGCCTGTTGGTGGTCAGCGAGCTGGCATATCCTGGCTGGCGTGCATATGTCAACGGTCAAGCGACCGCAATCCACACTGCCTATGGCCTTCTCCGCGCCATCGTGGTGCCGGCAGGCACCACTCGCGTTACCTTCGCTTACCAGCCGCTCACCTTTTACGCTGGTGCGGCTATCTCTGCCTGCGCCTGGCTGCTTCTTGTGGGATGGGCGGTGGCCTCCTTTCTGCTCCGGCCAGCCTCAGCGGCGCGGAGCACAGCAGCGAAGGAGGGGCGGTCAATGTGAAGTCCCGTCTGCTGCGCGTGAGCGAACATACCGCTATATCGCTCATCCTGGCGGCATTTATCGCCCTGGGGGTCGTTTATAGCCTGAGCACGCCTCTTCTCGAAGGCCCTGACGAGATGTGGCACTATCCCTACGTCAAGTACATCGCCGATGGCCGCGGGCTACCGCGCCAATCTGAGACGGGCGAGAAATCGGAATTTCACCAGCCGCCGCTTTATTATGCGCTCGGCGCGCTGGTCTCGTTCCCGGTCAGCAGCGACGATCTGGATGCGCTGATGGAGCGCAACCCCTACTGGGGCTATGAGGCGCGTGCGCCCGGCGCAGATAACAAGAACATCTTTGTGCATACGGATCGGGAGAATCCGCCGTACACTGGCGCGGTGCTGGCGATCCGGCTGGTGCGCTGGCTCTCGGTGCTGCTGGGCGCCCTCACGGTGCTGGGCACGTATCTTGTCGGTCGCGAGGCGTTCCCCGACCGACACCACGTGGCTGCGGGCGCGGCAGCACTGATCGCTTTCACGCCGCAATTCCTCTACCTGAGCGGCACGGTCAACAACGACAATCTGACGGCGGCGCTTTGCACGCTGGCAGTGTGGCTGCTGGCGGGGCTGCTCAACGGCAAGGCGAGCACGGCACGCCTCCTAGCGCTGGGCGGCGTGATCGGCCTGGCGCTCCTCACCAAATGGACGGCGCTGGCGCTCCTGCCATTGGCCGGGCTTGTGCTGCTGTATCGCGCCTACCGCGCGCGCTCCTGGCAGCTTCTCTGGCATGAAGGGTGGCTGGTGCTGGGTGTGGCGCTCCTTCTCTCCGGCTGGTGGTTTGCGCGCGGCCAGATCCTCTATGGCGACCCACTGGGGATTGGCACCAAGATGCAGATCTTTCCCCCGCGTAACCCTGTGCCCACCTGGCGCGATCTGATCCGCGAGCTGCCGCGCAAGGAGGTGTCTTTCTGGGCCTGCTTCGGCTGGGAAAATGTCTATGCGGATCCCTGGGTGTACACAGTGCTGCGCGCCTTCACCTATGTGGGCCTTCTCGGCCTCGCGGCATTCGCGATGCGACAGTGGCGTCATCGCCACAAGCTGCGCCTGTGGCCGCATCTAGCGCTGCTTGCCGCCTGGTTTCTCCTGGTGGCAACGGCCTTTGTGCGGTGGATGATCTACACCGAGGCGGCTGTGGGACGGCACCTCTTTCCCGCCATGTCGTCCATCATGCTGCTGCTTCTGTGGGGGTGGAGCTGGTTCTGGCCGCCGCGCCGCGCGCGCGTCTTGACCTGCCTTCTGGCAAGTGCGCTCTTTCTGCTTGCCGCGGTGACGCCTTTCCGCTACATCCGGCCGGTCTATGCGCCGCCGCCGCGCTTCCCCACCACCGCCGCAGCCGGCATCGCCCAGCCCTGGGCGCTGAGCCTGGGCGGGCAGGTGCGACTGATAGGCGCGGAGATCGCGCCGGAAAGCGTTTCTCCCGGCGAGACGCTATATGTGACACTTTACTGGGAAGTGCTGCGTGTGCCGGACCGCAACTATTCCGTGTTCGTGCACGTGGTGGACCAGGATGGAATGGTGGCCCAGCGCGACAGCTATCCTGGATTGGGCCGCTACCCGACGCGCCGCTGGCGGCTGGGCGAGATCATCAAGGATATGTATCCCGTGCGGATTCCGGCAACTGCGCGCACTCCCGCGCAGGCGCGTGTCTTGGCCGGCATGTACCTGCTGGAGAACATGGCGCGCTTGCCGGTCGCCTCCGATGGCCTTGCGCCGCCCTATGCTGACGATGCCATTGAGGTGGGCTGGGTGGAACTTTTGTCGGCCGTGGCAGCGTCTGAATGACCGAAGCGATCGCGCGTGCCGCAGGACTCAGCAAGCGGCGCACTGAGCGGTGACATGTCTGCAGAAGAACATCCAGAACGCCATATCTTTCCTTGGCTTGCGCCGCCGCGCTGTGTGGCGGTGATCCTCGTCGCTTATCTGGCCCTGAGCCTCATCTACAACATCGTTGTGCCGATCTTTGAAGCGCCGGACGAGCCACAGCATTTCATGTTCGTCAAGCATCTCGCGGATGGGAAAGGGCTGCCGGTGCAGGGCGAGGCCGCCAATAGCGCCTGGGCGCAGGAGGGGAGCCAGCCCCCGCTTTATTATCTCGCTGGCGCGCTCCTCATCTCCAGCATTGATACGGATGACGTGGACGCGCTGCTCTGGGTCAATCCCCACGCCAACATGGGCGTCCCGCTCAAGCTGGGGAACAAGAACATCTATATCCACACATCGCGCGAGGCGTTCCCGTACCGGGGCGCTGTGCTCGCCGTGCATCTACTGCGCCTCTTTTCAGCCTTGCTGGGCGCGGGCACGATCCTCGGCGTCTGGGCCACGATGCATTTGGCCTGGCCCGATCGCCCTTGGCTGGCATGCGGCGCTGCGGCACTCACGGCATTTATGCCGCAGTTCCTGTTCATCACGGCGGCGGTCAACAACGATAACCTCGTTATGTGCCTCTGCATCTGGACCATTTACCTGCTGATGCGCCTCTGGGGGCAACCCCTCACCTGGCGCGGCGGGGTGGCGCTGGGCGCGCTGTTGGGGGCCGCTTCCCTTGCCAAGCTGAGCGGATTGGGCCTGTTCCCGTTGGCGGCGTTGGCGTTGGGGCTCGTGGCATGGCGCGATGGGGCGTGGCGGCGCGTGGCAGGCACGGGGCTGGTGGCGCTAGCCGTCGCGCTGCTGGTGGGCGGCTGGTGGTACGCGCGCAACTGGGCGCTCTACGGCGACCCCACCGGCCTGAACGCCATGCTCGATGTCTTTGGGCGGCGCGTGGTGACGCTGTCCTCGCTGGTGGGCGAGGCGGAAGGATTGCGCATCAGCTATTGGGCTATCTTTGGCTGGTTCAACATCCTGAGCGCGCCGATCCTGTACAAGGTGCTGGACGCGTTGACGCTACTGGCTATGGTGGGCATCGGCGCCTGGCTCTGGCGGACGCGGCAGAGCCTCCTGAGGAGCGCAACGGGTTATTGGGCGCTGCTCTCCATCGCATGGTGTGTTGTGATCCTGGCGGCGCTGGTGCGCTGGACGGGGATGACCTCCGGCACGCAGGGACGGCTGCTCTTTCCGGCGATTGGCGCTATCTCCGGTCTTATTATGGTCGGACTGAGCGCCTGGTGGCCGCGCACGCGGCAGCGGGATGGAGATCGGTGGGTGTCTCTGGCGCTGGGTGGCGGCTTTTTCCTTTGGGCGCTTCTCTCGCCTTTCCTAACGATCGCGCCGGCCTATGCGCGCCCGCCCATCACGTCCGCCGTCCCGCCCTCGGCCCAAGCGGTGAACATCACCTACAGCGACGCGCTGCAGTTGCTCGCCTACGAGCTGTCCCAACGGTCGGCGTCGCCCGGCGAGCAGGTGTCTGTCAAGACATACTGGCGAGCGCTCAAGCCATTGACGGCAGACTATAGCATCTATGTTCACCTTTTTGGCCGTGAGGGGCCGGAGGGAGAGCCGCAGCGCCTGGCGCAGTTGGATACCTATCCCGGCAACGGCACATACCCCACGAGCCTCTGGCAGCCGGGAGAGATCGTCGTGGATCGCTATACATTGTCTGTGTCGCCCGCAGCGATCACGCCCACGTTGGCGCGCCTGGAAATCGGCCCGTACGATTTCGCGACGAAAGCGACCCTTGCCCCCATCAGAGATGGTGAGGGCCGGACGATCCTGAGCCCGCGGGTGGCGGCGCTGCGCATCGCCGTGCCGCGTGCGCCGCGCTACGAGATCGCGCATCCCGTCGGTGTAGCGTTCGATGATGGGATCACCCTTCTAGGTTATGATGTGGATAAGGAGGCTGTCCGCCCCGGCGATGAGATGCGAGTTACCCTGTACTGGCAGGCGGGGCAGAGGCCGCCACGCAAGAGCTACACTGTGTTCGTGCATCTGGTCCCGGCGACGGGCGGCGAGATGGCCGGGCAGCATGACGGGCTGCCGGTCAACGGGCACTATCCTACAGATGTGTGGGCCGCGGGCGAGGCGGTGGAAGATGTGCACGTCGTGCCGATCAGAGTGGACGCACGCCCAGGCGACTATCGCCTCATCGTGGGCTTGTACGATCTGGCGACAGGAGTGCGCCTGCCGGTCGCCGGTGGCGGCGATCATGCAGTATTGGCTCAGATCAAGGTCTCGTGGTAGAATAGTCTTATGTCTGCCCAAACCTCGCGCGCCCACCGCTCGCTCATCCCCATTCTGCTGATTCTTGCCTTCATCCTGGCCTCGTGGGCGCTTCACCTCTACGATCTCACTGGCAAGAGCCTCTGGTCTGATGAGGGGCTCAGCGTGTATCGCGCGCGCAAGAGCATCGCCTACAATCTGACTAACGAGATCGTGGTACAGGGCGTCGTTACCAAAGACACGCAGCCGCCCCTTTACTTTATCCTGCTGCATCTGTTGCGCGCCGTGGCGGGAGAGAGCGAGTTCGCGCTCAAGTATTTTTCGGTGCTCTGTGCAGCGCTAATCGTGCCACTGCTCTACGTTACGGGCAGGCGCTTGGCTTCCACGCCGGTTGGCGTGATCGCAGCTGCACTTGGGGCGACTTCGCCAGCGTACCTCTGGTATGCCCAGGAGGTGCGCATGTACACCATGTTGGTCGTGCTCGCCCTCCTCTCCACCTATGCGATGTTGCGCACCATGTCCGAGAGTGTGGGTTGGCGCCGCTCCAAGGTGCTCTGGTTCCTGACGTATCTCGGCAGTACCGGCGCCATGATCTACACTCACTATTCCGGCTTTTTCCTTCTCCTTTTTCAGGGCATCGTCATCGTGATCTTTATCATCAGCTCGCGGCGCTGGCGCATGATCGGGTTGATGATCATCGGCGCCTTGGCAGCCCTACCGCTGCTCCCCTTTGTCCTGCGCCGTCTTCTCACCGGCGCTGAGCGCGACTTTTCCTTTGTGCCGCTATCCATCATCTTGCACGATCTGCTGAACGGCTTTGTGGTGGGGATGTCGGTAGATTATGCGCACGTCCTCTGGCTGAACGTGATCGGCCTGGGCGTGATCGTGATCGGTCTGGTGGCCAAGCCTCGGGGCGGGATGTGGGGGCGGTGGCGGCAGTCGCTCTTCCTCGCCGGCTTTGTCCTCGTGCCGACTTTGACTCTCTATGCCGTCTCGCACATCAAGCCAATGTACATGGGTGTGCGTCACCTGATCGTGGTTTCGCCCGCTTTCTATCTCGCCGTTGCCAAAGGGTTGGCGTCTTGCGCGCGGCGGCGGCTCTGGCTGGTGGGCGCACTGCTGGGGCTGATCCTCCTGGTCGGCAACGCTCACGCCATCGCCAACTATTACACAGACGAGACCTACGCCAAGGATGATCTGCGCTCGCTTGCCTACTATATCCGTGACCATTTTCGTGCGGGCGACGTGGTCGTGCTCAGTGATGCCATCATCGGCAGCACCTTTGGCTACTATGCCCCCGACCTTACCTGGAGCAGCCTTCCCGCCTACGGCCAGATGGCGGGGCCGGAGACGCTGCAGCAAGCGCAGGAGCTAGCGAGCCGCTACGAGCGGATCTGGTTCGTGCATGGGCCGCCTTCTGCCGATGACCCGGACCGATTGGTGCAGCGCTGGATGGAAGAGCATCTCTTCCAGGTGGACTTTCGCCGATTCACCGGTTATGGCGTGGAGGTGGGCACGTTTTGCTATGCCACGCGGTCGCCAGTGCTCGAACCATCGGCAGTGCCCGTTGCCGAGCAGGAGGCGCGTCGCGACGCGCCGACGCCGCTGCACTTGATCCGCAGCGAGCTGCCCGCCGAGGTCATTTCCTCTGGCGAGCCGCTGGCGGTTACCTTCTACTGGTGGTTGTCTCGCCCTGCCGAAGCGGAGTATAAGGTCTCGGTGCGCTTGCAGGGATCAGATGGCAAATACTGGGCGCAGGGGGACCATGAGCCGTTCTACTTTTTCCCGACCACCCGGTGGCCCGTGGAGCGGGTGATCCGTCAGGTGCATGAAGTGCTGCTGCCTGCCGGGACGCCCCCCGGCCGTTACCAAGTAGAATGCCGGGTGTATCGGCCCGACACAGGGGAAACGCTCAACGTCTGGGGGGCAGACGCCAGCCCGCTGGGAGAGGGGATCGCGCTGGGTGAGGTGGAGATCGGGCCGGCCATCCGGCCGGTGCGACCAGCGCAGCTCCCGCCACATCGCCGCGTCGCAGCCGACTGGGGCGAGCTGATGCTCTACGCGCACACGTGGGCAGGCGGCGCATACCGGGCGGGCGATGTCCTGCATATGGACGTGTACTGGCGCGCGACAAAGCAGGTGGAACGTGACATGGTGGCGCGTCTGCAGCTTCTCTCTGCCGCTGGCGAGCTTGTCCAGGAGATGCCTCTGCCGCTGGCGTCGCCGACCTATCCCGTTACTGCCTGGCGTGTCGGGGATCTTTTGCGCGGACAGGTGGATTGGACGCTGCCGGAGACGCTGTCGGCGGGGCGATATACGCTGCGCTTGCAGCTACTGGACCCCCATACGTGGAAAGCCCCGCCAGTGCGCGCCGGCTGGTGGCCATGGCCACGCGAGTGGTTCGAGTTCCCCGCCGTTGAGATCGCCCCGCCGGCTACGCCTACACCGTTGCACGCAGCACAACCAGAGGTGCCTCGTCCGCTTCGGGCCAGGTTAGGTGAGGGGATCCTCTTCTTGGGTTATGGCCTGGATAAAACGCGCCTGCGAGCTGGCGACACGCTGATATTGACGCTCTACTGGGAGTGTCGGCAACCGACAGTGAAGAGCCTGACAGTCTTTACCCATGTGCTCGACGCGGAGGAGGCTATCTGGGGGCAGAAAGATAGCCTCCCGGTGGGCGGCATGCGCCCCACCAGCGGCTGGCTTGCCGGCGAGATCATCGCCGATACATACGAGATCACGGTCAAGCCGGAGACTCCTGCCGGGACGTACAGGCTGGAGATCGGGATGTACGACGCCGAGACGCTGGTGCGTGCGCCGGCATTCGACGCCAACGGCTGGCCACTGCCGGGAGATCGCATCCTCCTGGACGCTATCGAGGTCACACCGTGAACGGTGGCAGCTTGTCGCAGCGCATGACTATGCCAGGACGAGCAGAATGGCACCCTGCCAGGGAATTGTGGCCGGTCGTCGGGATAACGCTTCTCGCCTTTACGCTGGGGTCATTTCGCCTGGGCAGCATCGGCCTGCGCGGCGATGAGGCATTCGTCTTTTTCTTCTGCCGTTGGCCGCTGGCCGAGATGATTGCCGGATTGCGAAGCGTGGACCCGCACCCGCCCCTCTACCATCTCTTATTGCGCGGCTGGATGGCCTGTTTGGGGACCGGCGAGATCACGTTGCGATTCCCCTCCCTCCTGGCGCATACGTTGCTCGCGCCGCTGGTCTATGCGGTCGGGCGGCGGTGGCAATCGGCACGCGCTGGACTATGGGGCGCAGCGCTAGTGGCCATCAATCCCTTCCTGCTCTGGCAGGCCCAAGACGCCCGGATGTACGCCCTCCTTGCGGCGTGGAGCCTGGCCTGCCTCTGGTATACGTTGCGTGTGCTGGCCATTCGGGTGAACGATCCAGACCGCCCGGGGGTGTATGCGGGCTATGTGTTGACGGCTGCCAGCGCCTTGCTGATGCACTATTACGGGATGCTGTTTGTCGCCGGCGTCAATGTCGGTTTCTTCGCAGGGCAGCTCAGCACATCCCGCTCCGGTCACAAGATACGACGCTGGCTTCTCTTGCAGGCGCTGGCTGTCGCGCCGCTGGCGGTCTGGCTGATCTACGCGGGGCGCAGCCTGCTCGGCCATGAGAAGGACTGGATCCGAGCAGTGAGCCTGCCGGACATGATATACCGCCTCCTCCGCGCGTTCAGCGTTGGCACAACGTTTTCGGGGCAACAAACCTGGCTCTGGGTGGTCGCATCCGCTGCCCTTTGCTTGCTCGGCCTCATCGCCTCTTGGCAGCGTGTGACGCGTGCCATCCGCGCCACACGTGGGCCGATCTTGCAGCAGGCCGCGGTCATGACTGCCGCGCTCGTCGTGCCGCTTATCGGCGCTTTTCTCATCTCGCTCTGGCGCCCCGCGTTTGAGGAGCGGTATCTGGTGAGCGTCGCCCCTGTGTATCTGCTGTTTGCAGCGCACGGCATGGTGCGGTTGCAGAGCCGCTATCCCCTGCTGGCGATCTCTGTCATCATATTCCTGGCGGGAGGCATCTTCTGCTCGCTCTATAGCTATCACGCCCTGCCGGCATATGCGAAAAGCCCGGACTGGCGCGGCGTCATGGCGTACGTGCGCTCGCAGCAGCAAGCGGGTGACCTGTTGATTCTGAACTACCCAGACCCGACGCAAGAGTACTACAACGGGGGATACACGCCGTTTGCCCTCTTGCCTGCCGCATATCCCTTCGCTGAGACGGATGTGGTCGCGTCGTTGCAGGCGCTGGCCGAGGCGCACCCACGTCTCTGGCTCGTGCCGGTCCGCGCGAACAACTGGGACCGGGAGGGTGTGGTGGAACACTGGCTGAGCCGCCACGCCGACCGCGTCGCGGAAAAAGCGTTCGCCGGGTTGCGCCTGCAGCTTTACGAGACCGCCCAGCGCTATCAGGAAATCATGACGCCAGTGGATGCCGTGTGGGGAGAGCGGATTCGTCTGCGCGGGTTCGCATTGCGCCTGGAGGATGAGCCTCTGGAGGCAACCGCGTCGTTGTCGCCCGGCGCGACCCTGCAGTTGGTGCTCTATTGGCAGGCGCTGGCTCCACCCGCAAAGAGCTATACTGTCTTCACGCATCTCCTTGACCCACAGGGTGTGCTGCGCGGGCAAAAGGATGCGCCGCCGCTGACAGGCAGCTATCCTACTGATCTATGGCAAGCTGGAGAGCAAATCGTGGATCGCTACGATATCCCGCTCGATTTTACAGCGCCGCCGGGGGAGTATGTGCTGGAGATCGGGCTATACGAATGGCCGGCAAACCAGCGGCTTGCCGTGGCCGACTCTGCCGGCCGCGCCCTCGGCGATCATTTGATCCTGGCGCGTATCACGGTGAAAAGTGCAGAGTGATTTGCGTGGCATGAGGGGAAACCGTATAATAACCGATCGGGACTCGACCCTGTGCCATGCGTGCGGCGCCTGCCGCAATTTGTGAGGAAGATGTGATGCAAAAGGGCATTGTGGACATCATGCAGATTGCGCTTGTGGGCAGCCGCCAGCCGTGGCGGTTCCTGGCCACGCTGCTCTTCTGCCTGCTGGTGGGAGTCGTCGGCGGCGCGATCCTGGCGTTGTTGACGCCGATCTACACTGCGGCGCTGGTCATCGGCCTAATGGGCGGTGTGTTGATGCTGCAAGACACACAGTGGGGGCTGATAGCCGTCATCGCTATCATCTGCCTCCTCCCTTTTGCAGCCGTGCCACTGAATATGGGCTTTGAGCCGACCTTTCTGGATCTGGCGCTGGTGGCCACTTTCTTTGTCTGGCTTGCGCGCATCGCCACGCGACGGCAGGGGCCGCTGATCGGCTCGGCGCTGGCGTTGCCGATCATCGCCTTTGTCGCGATCATCATCACCTCGTTCATTGCCGGCCTGGCGCATGCGTCAATCACGCTGACGCTGCTGCGGCGTTTTGCGGAGCTGATCCTCGGCGTGCTGACCTTCTTTCTGGTGATCAATTGCGTGCGCACCCGCACGCAGTTGCGTCAGCTTGTGTTGGTGCTGATCCTCGCCGGCGCTGCTGCCTCTCTGATCGGGGTGTTTCTCTACGTGCTGCCGGAGGAGTGGGCGGTGCGGGCGCTTTCGGCGCTTCGTGTCGTGCGCTACCCCGCCGGCAGTGGCGTCCTGCGCTATGTGGAGGACAATCCTGATCTCCCGTTGCGCGCCATCTCGACCTCGCAGGACCCGAATGTGTTGGGTGGCCTGCTGATCCTGGTTACCGGCCTGACGGTGCCGCAGCTCTTCAGCCGACAGCCGTTGCTCCCTCGCAAATACCTGGCGACAATGGCGGGCGTGATGTTCCTCTGTTTGGTCTTGACCTACTCGCGTGGCGCGATGGCGGGCCTGGCGGTTGGCCTCCTGGCGATCAGCATATTGCGCTACCGGCGGCTGGGTTGGCTGATCGTGGCGGGAGCGATGCTGTTTCTCTTGCTGCCACAAACGCAGGTGTATGTCGAGCGTTTTGCCGAGGGAGTGCAGGGAGAAGACCTCGCCACGCAGATGCGTTTTGGCGAATACCGCGATGCCCTCACGCTGATCCTGCGCCATCCTTGGCTGGGCGTCGGTTTCGCCGGTGTCCCCGAGATTTATCTCTACTTAGGCGTCTCTAACGTCTATCTGCTGATCGGCGAGGAGACAGGGCTGATCGGGTTGGGCAGCTTTCTGCTGATCATCGCCGTACTTCTGACGCGCATGTGGAGGGCGCGCCGGGCAGCGCGTTCTGACCCGTCTCTCGACGCGACCTTCTGGGGGCTGTCCGCTGCGCTATTGGGCGCCCTTGCCGGGGGTGTTCTCGATCACTATTTCTTCAACATGGCTTTCCCGCACGCGGCTACCCTCTTTTGGCTGTATGTCGGTTTGGCAGTGGTTACCATGCGCCTGGCTGAGTCTGCTGAGCAGGCACATGCGGTGTGAGGCTGACTTGCAAGGTTGCCAGAGCAGCAGTGACCGGTATCACTCCCCTGCAGCGCGAGCGCATCCCCTTGCGCTATCAGTGCGCCGTTATCCTTTTGTCGTGTGACGGACCGATTCCTGTCAGCGTGGTGTCAGGGATTGTGGCGCTCCCCTGGTTAGAATGGAGCTACAGAGGCGATTTGGCTCTCGTCAGCAGCGCATACCAGGAAAGGAGTCGGCCATGGGTCTCGTTTCGTTCCGTCCCTATCGCGAGAGTTCGGCGATTATCGCTGGCTTTGGGCTGGGACTGCTCTTGTGCGTGATCTGGTCTCCTGCCTGCTATGGGTTATGCTTGGGCGTAGGGCTTGGCGCGGTCGTGGATGGCGTGATGCGCATCCGTGGCGCGACGGCAGCGCTCGGCCGCTGAGCCTTACCGCGCATACGGCAGGGCCGATCCAGTGGCGGATGCTAGAAATCCCACGGCTTGCAGATCACCTCGCGCACCTTGAGGTCGAGAAAGCGCATGGCGTTCACCGGACGCAGGACAAGCGCCGTATCCGCGCCGCGGCCAGAGCCACCAATCGCGATGGCATCCTCGTCGGTGCGCACCAGGCCCGCATCTGCTGCCATGATGGCGATCTCACAGGCGACTTTGGTTCCCTGGCCAAAGAGGCGTAGCGTGTGCGCGATGATCTCTTCGATCTCATAGGTTCCCAGCTTGATGCGCACGGCGCGCCCTACCCCGCCAAAGCCATGTTGCGCGGTCAGTATCTTGCCTCCTGCGGCCTCGATGGCGGCGCGGTTCTCTGGCCTTAGCTCTTGCACGTTCGGCTCCTTGAAGCCGGTCGAGTGCGTGACAACGACGACGTTCGCGCCGCGAAATAGCTCTGCGGCGAGGCGTCCTGTCTCACCCGTCGTCGTGGCGACGAGGATGCTGCGGATGCCGAGAGCGTCGGCGCGTGTCTTGGCGAGCGCGAGGGTGCGTTCTGTGTTGTGGCGGCCATGTTGCGCAAAGTAGATGCTGGAGACGGCGATCTCGCTCATGATAGTTCCTCCTCTGTTGTATCCTGCTTCTGTATGGCCCGGTCCACCATCTCGCGTGGCCGGAGGGACGCGCGGATGACATTGATGCGCGCTTTGGGATAGACCGCTTGCGCTTGCATGAGGATGGCGCGCATCACCTCGCGGCGGGAGCGATCCAGCCCGGCGCAGGGAGGTGGCGGCGGAGGAAAGCCCGCGACGTTGGCAAAGCGGATGATGCTCTTCTCCGGGATATACGCTAGCGGCCGGATCACCGTCAGCTTGCCGCCGAAGAAGGCGCGCTTTGGTTCCATCGTCTCGATCCGCCCCTGGAAAAAGAGGTTGAGCAGTGTGGTCTCCGCCAGGTCGTCAGCGTGATGGCCAAAGGCGACGAGATTGCAACGCAGTCGGTCCGCTGCCTGAAAGATCGCCTTGCGCCGCCGCCAGGCGCAGTGAAAGCAAGGTCCCTGTTTTGCCCGGCGCGCCGTGCCGTTGGGCGGCTCCAGCTCGGTCAGGGCGTATGCAATGCCCTGCGCGTCGAGGTAAGCCAGAAGTGGCGCGTGATCCACCGGCCCACCGCACGTCGCGGCATCGCTGGTTACGTGCACGGCAATCAGCTCGTAACGCTGCGGCACGATAGCTAGCCGCGCATGCAGCAAGCGCAGAAGCGTCAGGCTGTCCTTACCCCCGGACACCGCAACGGCGATCCGGTCGCCGTCCGCGATCATCTGATAGTCGCGGATCGCCTTGTTGACGCTTCTGAGCAAAAAGTGCTGTCGCCTCGCGGCCAAGGCCGCGTTGTCAGGTTGCGCTGTCATGGCTTTATTGTAAATCGGCGGCAGGGTTCTGCCAAGTCGGGAGGCAGGCCATCTCCGTTGGTGGAAAGGGGATTTGCTCCTTCCCGGTGGCGCGCCTATACTGGAGTGAGTGGCAGACTACGATCCGCCGCTTCCGGATATCCGGATCGTGGCGCTAGCCACAGCGCTACATCGTGCAAGAGGAGTTGTCCGTTGAGTGAGTCAGGTGGCGATGCCACCGATCGCGTTCCCTTGCCGCCAGAGTTTCTCCGGCAGATGGCCGAGTTGCTGGGGGATGAGTTCTCGGCATTCCTCGCGTCCTACGCGCAACCCGCCGTCAGCGGCCTGCGCGTCAACACGCTCAAGCTCTCGCCCGTGACGTTCCGCGGTCTGAGCCCTTTTCCCCTGTCTCCTGTGCCCTGGTGTGCCGCGGGCTTTATCCTGCCGCCCGAGCAGGAGGCGGGGAGGCATCCCTTTCACGCCGCTGGCCTCTACTACCTGCAAGACCCCAGCGCCATGGCGGTGGCCGAGCTGCTGGCGGCGCAGCCGGGTGAGCGCGTGCTCGATCTCTGTGCCGCGCCGGGCGGCAAAGCGACGCATCTGGCGGCTCAGCTCCAGGGTGAAGGCCTACTGGTGGCGAATGAGGTCATCCCGGCCCGCGCGCACGTGCTCACCGAGAACCTGGAACGATGCGGCGCCACGAATGCGATCATCACCGTAGAGCCTCCGGAGCGGCTGGCGGCGCGTTGGCCCGGCTATTTCGACCGGGTGCTGGTGGACGCGCCTTGCTCTGGCGAGGGGATGTTCCGCAAGAGCGACACGGCGCGGCAGGAGTGGCAGCCGGAGCAGGTGGCGGGGTGTGCGTTGCGCCAGTCGCGCATCCTGGAGGATGCCGCCGCGCTGGTGCGGCCCGGCGGGATGCTCGCCTATGCGACCTGCACCTTTGCGCTGGAGGAGAACGAGGGCGTCATCCTGGATTTTCTGGCGCGGCACCCGGAGTTCGCGTCGGTCCACAGCCCGCTCCAGCCTGGCTTCCGTCGGGGAATCCTGGGCGACGTAGGGATTCGCCTCTGGCCGCACCTGGTGCCGGGGGAGGGGCATTATATCGCCCTGCTGCGTCGCCAGGGGGACACGCCGCCCGCGTCCGCTCCGGCGCGCCGTCAACAGATGGCGCGGGAGGCGGTCCGCGCCTTTGCCGCATTCTGTGCGGAAAACCTGCGCCGCGTGCTGCCCGTGCAGCTCTATGCGGTGGGCGCGGCGCTCTATCACTTGCCGCCGGATACGCCGGACCTCGCTGGCTTGCGCTATATGCGGCCCGGCTGGGAGCTGGGCACGGTGCGCAAGGATCGCTTCGAGCCGGCGCACGCCCTGGCGTTGGGGTTGTCTGCGGCGGACGCGCAGCGCACGCTCGATCTCGCCCCGGACGACGAGCAGGTGCGCCGCTACCTGCAGGGGGAAGTTTTGGACGCGCCCGGCGAGGCGGGATGGCTGCTGGTCACGGTGGCGGGGTATCCGTTGGGCTGGGGCAAGCGGGTGGGCCGCCAGGTCAAGAACCACTATCCGCGCGCGCTGCGCTGGCCGGTGAAATAGCGTCAACCATCGTATAGGGCGCGATAAGTGGAGTTGTGGGTTACCCTTCACCCCTCCAGCAGCGCGCTCAGCCCCAGGATGTAGCTGCGCCAGCCGAATCCGGCGATCTGCCCCCGGCAGACCGGCGCAATGACGGAAGTGTGGCGAAACGGCTCGCGGGCGTGGATGTTGGACAGGTGCACTTCCACGGTGGGGATGCCGATGGCGGCGATGGCGTCGCGGATGGCATAGCTATAGTGCGTGTACGCGCCGGCGTTGATCACCACGCCGCTGGCCCACTCCCGCGCGCCGTGCAACGCGTCAACGATCGCCCCCTCATGGTTCGATTGCACGATCTCCAGCTCGGCCCCCCGCGCCGCAGCGTATTCTCTCAGGCGCGCGTTGATCTCGTCCAGCGTCAGCGTGCCATAGACCCCCGGCTCGCGCTGGCCGAGCAGGTTGAGGTTGGGGCCGTGGATGACCAGTATCTTGGGCATCGGTTACATCTCCCCTTGTCCGCAAAGCGCACGAAGCGCCCGCCGCACGTCCTCGCGGCGCACCGCGTCGCTGATCACGACGTCGCCGATGCGGCGTGGCAGGATGAAACGGATTCGCCCGCCTTGCCGCTTCTTGTCGCTCCCCATCGCGTCCCATACCGCATCCGGATCGAGTGGCGGCGGCGATGTGGGCAGGCCATGCGCGGCCAGACAGCGCATGAGGCGCGCAGCAAGGGGCTCCTCCGCCAACCCGACCGCTTCCGCCAGCCGCGCCGCAGCGACCAAGCCGACGCTCACCGCCTCGCCGTGGCGCATTTGATAGTCGCTCAGCAGCTCGAATGCATGGGCAAAGGTGTGGCCGAGATTGAGCACGGCGCGCCGCCCCCGCTCATAGGGGTCCTCCTGCACCACCTCCACCTTGACGCGGATCGCCTCGGCGATGGGCCAGGCGCTGTCGCCCGCGCCCCCCTCCTCTAGATAGGCAAAAAGCTCGGGCGCGGCGATGATGCCCGCCTTGATCACCTCTGCCAGTCCAGCGCGATACTCCGCGGGTGGCAGCGTCTGCAGCACGTCTAGGTCGGCGATCACCAGCGCTGGCTGCTTGAACGCGCCGATCAGGTTCTTGCCGCGGGGATGATCCACCGCCACCTTGCCGCCCACACTGGAATCCACCATCGCCAGAAGCGTGGTGGGCATTTGCACAAATGGCACGCCGCGCAGGTAGGTGGCCGCGGCAAAGCCGGCCATGTCGCCGATCACGCCACCGCCCAGTGCCACGATGGCGCTGGCGCGATCGAGCCTGGCGTCCGCGAACGCATCGTACATCGTGCGCACTGTGTCCAGTGTCTTGTGCGACTCGCCATCCGGGACGAGGCAGCGCGTTACCGTGTAACCGCCGCGACCCAGTGCGTTCTCTACCGGCGCGGCATAGAGCGCGCCGACGATGGGGTTGCTGACGAGGCCGATCTGGCGCGGCGCGCGCAGGCCAGCGTCTGCCAGGAGCTCGCCTGCACGGGACAGCAGCTTACGTCCCAGATAGATGGGATAACCGCCATCTGGCGTCCGCACCGGCAAAGTGAGGCCGGTCGTGGCGGCTTGCGTGTCGGTCCAGAGCGCGACCACCTGCCGCGCGACTTGCGGGATGCTGCGGGCGGTGGTGTCGATCTGATGCGGTATCTGCTGATAAGCCGGCGTGCGTTGCGCCAGCAGCGCCGCGATGCGCGCCCGCCGGTCGGGCGTGTCGAGCATCGGGCGGTCCGTGGCGGCCTCCAGCCGCTCCCAGAGTGTGTCCAGCGTGCATGACAGACAGACGCCCATCCCCTGTGTCAGCAGCGCTGTGCGGTTGGCCTCCGGCACGAGCGCACCGCCACCGGTGGCGATGACGATGCGGGGCTTTTCGGCCAGCTCGCGGCAGAGCGCCGCTTCCATCTGGCGGAATGTCGCCTCGCCATCCTGCGCAAAGATCTCAGCGATCGTCTTGCCCGCGCGGGACTCGATGACGGCATCCATATCCACGAACTGCCAGCCGAGAAGCCGGGCCACCTCGCACCCCACGGACGTCTTTCCCGTGCCCATAAAACCGGTGATGACGATGTTGTGCTGCTCTTTGCCCATTCCGCTCCCTCGATTGCCACGCATTTCACAGCGGCGCAGCGCTCATATGCGCCTTCATCTCGGCCAGCGAATCGCCGCCGAGTTTTTCGATCAGCGCGTCAGCTAACACGAGCGCCACCATCGCCTCGCCGACGATGCTGGCGGCGGGCACGGCGCACACATCCGAGCGCTGATATTGCGTCGCTGCCGCCGCGCCGCTCGCCAGGTCCACGCTCCGCCGCGGCGCTACTGTCGTCGGGATCGGTTTCATGGCCGACCGCACGATGATCGGCTCGCCGTTGGAGATGCCGCCCTCGATGCCGCCGGCGCGGTTGCTGGCGCGCGCCCAACCGCGTGCGTTCTGCGCCACAATGATCTCATCGTGCACCTGCGTGCCGGGACGACGCGCGTTCTCGAACGCTGGCCCGATCTCCACACCCTTGATGGCGGGGATGCTCATCATCGCCGCTGCCAGGCGCGCATCCAGCCGCCGATCCCATTGCGCGTGGCTTCCCAGCCCTACGGGCACGCCCGTGGCGAACACCACAAAGACGCCACCGACACTATCGCCTGCCTGGCGCATGGTGTCGATCCACTCGCGCATCGTCTCTGCCGCTGCGGCATCCGGGCAGTGCAGCTCCGAGGCCTCCGCGCGCGCGGCGAGATCCGCGAGCCGCTCCTCTGGCGTGATCCGCGCCTCGATGCCGCCGATCTCCACGACATAGCTGCCGATCTGAATCTCAAACTGGGCCAGGAGCGCCTTTGCCACTGCGCCGGCTGCCACGCGCGCTGCCGTCTCGCGGGCGCTGGCCCGCTCCAGGATCGGGCGCGCATCGGCTCCCCCGTACTTGAGTGCGCCTGCCAGGTCGGCATGGCCGGGACGTGGCACGGTCAGTGGCGGCCAGCCCTCCTCTTGCCAGTTGGCCCAGTCGCGGTTCTCGATCTGCAAGGCGAGCGGCGCGCCGGTCGTCGCACCGATAGCGCCACGCGGCCGCCGATAGACACCACCGAGGATGCGCACCTGATCCTGCTCGATCTTCATCCGCCCGCCGCGCCCATACCCCTTCTGGCGGCGGCCCAATTCCTTGTTGATGCTGTCCTCCGTCAGCGGCAACCCGGCGGGTACTCCCTCGATGATGATCGTCAGACAGGGGCCGTGCGACTCGCCGGCGGTCAAAAAGCGCAACATCGGCTCACCTCCGCGACAGCTTGTCGTAACACACCTGATACATGACGTCGGCCGGTGGCATGACGCCGAACCACCAGTTGAAGGATACGGCACCCTGATAGACGAGCATCTTCAATCCGCCGATCGTCTTGGCGGCCGCCGCTGTCGCCTGCGCCATCAGGCGCGTGCGCAGCGGGTTGTACACCAGGTCAAAGACCGTCAGATGCGGGGGGAATGGCAGCTCATCCGGCCAGGGCGAAGTGTCAGCGTGCGGCCACATGCCGAGCGTCGTCGTGTTCACCAGTAGCGCGCTCTGTCCCGCCTCTCGCTGCAGGCGTTCCGCCGTGAGGGGCCCTGCTTCCAGCGCCGCGCCGGGCACCGCGCCGCTCATCTCGTGGGCTAACGCCTCGGCGCGCGCCAGCGTGCGATTGAGGATCGTCACCGTCGCGCCGGCCCGTGCCAGGCCATAGACGACGCCCCGCGCCGCCCCACCCGCGCCCAACACTAGCACGCGCTGACCCCGCGGCGCGAACCCCTCCTCAGCCAACGACATGAGAAAGCCCGGCACGTCGCTGTTGTAGCCCATCCACGCCATGCGTCCGGGGTCGGCATCTGGCATACGTGCCAGCGTGTTCACCGCGCCCACAGCGCGCGCTTCGTCCGAGATGGTCTCCATGTAATGCTGCACTGCCAGTTTGTGCGGCACGGTAACATTGCAGCCCACAAACCCCAGCGCCCACAGCCCGGCGACTGCCTGCGCGAGGCGCTCTGGCGCCACGGCGAGCGGCACATAGACATTGTTCATGCCGAGCGCGGCAAAGGCCGCGTTGTGCATCTCCGGGGAGAGGCTATGCGCCACAGGCCATCCCATGACGCCCACCAGCCGCGTCTGGCCGGTGATCTGCAACGGGATATGCGTCGCCATTGCTAGACGCTCCTCCCAACGATGGCGTCAAGCTGCCGCTCAAAGCCAGGGAACGAATCGGGGATAGACTCGGCGCCCTCGATGCTGGTGCGCCCTGTGGCCACCAGCCCGGCGACCGCTAGGCTCATGGCGAGGCGATGGTCGCGGTGGGCGTCAACTTCAGCGCCGCAGAGGGGCGTGGGGCCATAGATGACAAAGCCATCGTGGCGTTCCTCAATGCGCGCGCCAAGACGGGTGAGCTGGCTGACGATGGCGGCAATGCGGTCGCTCTCCTTGACGCGCAGCTCGGCTGCCTCGCGCACATGGGTGATCCCTTCCGCCTGCGTCGCGGCGACGGCCAAGATCGGGAACTCGTCAATCATGCGCGGCACGAGATCGCCCCCGATCGTCACCCCACGCAACCTGCTGGAGCGGGCGACGATGTCCGCTACCGGTTCCCCGCTCACTAGCCGTTCATTCTCGATGATGATTTGCGCTCCCATGCCGCGCAACACATCCAACAGCCCGGTCCGCGTGGGATTAACGCCGACATCGCGCACGCGCACGAACGAGTCTGGCAAGAGGCACGCAGCCACGATGAAAAAGGCCGCGGAGGATAGGTCGCCGGGCACGGCGATATCCAACGGCGGGAGAGGCTTATCCGCCGCTGGCACAGGGTCCAGCACGATCTGCGTGCCGGCCGTATCCAGGCTGATACCCATTGCTTTCAACATGCGCTCCGTGTGATCGCGCGACGGCGCAGGCTCGTGGAGAAGCGTCGGGCCCTTGGCATAGAGCGCGGCCAGCAGGATCGCTGATTTGACCTGCGCGCTGGCCACCGGCAGGTGATAGGCCATGCCGTGCAGTGCGCCCCCCTGAACATAGAGTGGCGGCAGGCGGTCGCCGTCCACACCGGAGATCGTCGCGCCCATGCGCCGCAGCGGCTCGATAATGCGCGCCATCGGACGCCGTCGTAGCGCCTCGTTGCCGGTCAGAACGCTGGCAAAAGACTGCCCGGCGAGGATGCCCGCCAGGAGGCGCATGGTCGTGCCGGAGCCGCCGCAGTCCAGCATATCTTGTGGGGCCTGTAGCCCGCGTAGCCCACGGCCATGGACAACCAGGCGACCGACTCCCTCTTCAGCTTCTGCGTCTTCTTCTATCGTGATCCCCAGCGCACGGAGGCAACGGATCGTCGCCATGCAGTCCGCTGATCGCAGGAAGTTCGCGATCCGCGTCTCGCCGGTGGCGAGCGCGCCCAGCAGAGTGGCGCGGTGCGAGATGGACTTGTCCCCCGGCACAGTGAGATCCCCCTTTACACGCTCCGCTTGTGCGACGACCCAGATCATGATCTGCCCCCTTGGAACATCCCGCCCCGCTGCGCTTGCAGGGGCGAGAGGGTTGCCTTCAGCGCTACCTCGTCATCCCTGGCGATCAGCGCGGCCAGTCGCTCCAGCGCGGCGCTGCAGCGCTGCGCCATTTCGCCGACCGCCTGCCGATTGGTGAGCAGGATGTCGGCCATCATCTGCACATCGGAGGCGGCCAGCCGCGATGTATCGCGAAAGCCGCTGGCCGCGAGTGCCCAGAGGGCTTCATCCGTGCCGCCAACCTGAAGTGCGACGGACATCAAGGCGGCAGACAGGAGATATGGCAAGTGACTCACCGCTGCTACTAGCCGGTCATGGCGACCTGGTTCCAGGATCATCGGGTGCGCTCCGATGCCACGTGCCATCTCTTCCGCCAGTGCCACCGCTTCTGGCGCGGTGCGGGTCAGCGGTGTCAGCACAAAGGGTGCGCCCTCGAATAGCGCCGGATCCGCGGCAGCGAGGCCATTCTTCTCCTTGCCACACATCGGGTGGCCGCCGATCGGTTGCACATGGGATGGCAGCAGCGCCATCGCCGCGACAACTGCCTCCTTTGTGCTGCCTACATCCAGGAGCACGCATCCGGGCTTGAGCCATGTCGCTACGAGCGGGATCTGCCGCAAGATGGTGCGCACCGGCGCAGCCAGCACGACGATGTCCGCCCCGCCGACGCCGGCGGCCAAATCGGTCGTGGCCCAATCCACCACACCGCGCTCCAGCGCCTCGCCGATGCTCTCTGGCCGACGTGTTACACCGTTCACATGGCGACAGAGTTGCCGCTCGCGCAGCGCCCATGCCAGCGAGCCTCCGATCAATCCCAGCCCGACGATGGTTACATCCGCGCCGCGTAACGCAAAGGGAGGCTCCGTTTCCGCGGCCATCAGATGCTTCTCCCCAGCGCCGCTGCCAGCGGTCGCAGTTCGCGCATCAGGTCGCGGAACTTGTCCGGCTTGAGAGATTGCGCGCCATCGGAAAGGGCCAGCTCCGGCTGCGGGTGCACCTCGATGATGAGACCATCGGCGCCAGCGGCGATGGCCGCCTTGGCGATCGGCTTGACCAGCTCCCAGCGCCCCGTGCCATGGCTGGGGTCCACCAGCACCGGCAGATGCGAGAGCTGCTTGATCGCTGGCACCGCGTTGATGTCCAGCGTGTTGCGCGTGTAAGTCTCAAAGGTGCGAATGCCGCGCTCGCAGACCATGACATTGTTGTTACCGTGCGACAGGACGTACTCGGCGGACATCAGCAGCTCTTCGATGGTGGACATCATGCCGCGTTTGAGCAGGACCGGCCGCCCCAGCCGCCCAACAGCATGGAGCAGCGCGTAATTCTGCATGTTCCGCGCCCCGATCTGCAGCACGTCGGCGTGCTCCGACACCATCTCCACATCCTTCGGGTCCATCACCTCGGTAACGATCGCCATGCCGGTTTCTTCACGCACCTGTGCCAGAATCTCCAGCCCTTCGCGGCCCAGTCCCTGAAAGCTATAGGGCGAGGTGCGCGGCTTGAACGCGCCGCCGCGCAGCACGGATACGCCCTCTGCCTTGAGCGCCAGCGCGATCTCCCGCGTCTGCTCCAGGCTTTCCACGGCGCACGGCCCCGCTATCATAGTGATCTTGTCGCCGCCGACGATCGTGCCGTTAAAGCGGACCTGAGTGGTCTCCGGGTGAAACTCGCGGCTGGCTAGCTTGAACGGGCGCACCACGCGCATCGTTTTCTCCACCCCTTCCATCATCTGAAAGTGATCGGGGTTGAACTGACGCTCGTCGCCGACGACGCCGATGATAGTGCGCTCCACCCCTTGCGACAGGTGCGGCTGGCAGCCATTCGCGCGGATGCGCGCCACCACGGCCTCAATTTGCTCCTTGGACGCTCCCATTTTCATCACGATGATCATCCTCTTCGCCTCCGATCCCCAATGAGCCTTCAGACGTTTCTGTCGGCTCTTCCACCTGCTCCGGCATGGGCGCCGCGGGATAGGAGCCGAGCAGCTTGACAAAAGAAGTCCTGTGGAGCAAGCCGACCAACGCGCGCCGGCAGCTTGGATCCTGCCAGTGTCCCTCCAGATCAACATAAAAGACGTAGTGCCACGGCTTGTTGCGGCGCGGGCGCGATTCGAGCTTCGTCAGATTGATACCGTTGCTCGCCAGCTCGCCCAGGCAGTTGTACAATGCGCCGGGTTCGTGGCGCACAGCAAAGACGAGCGAGGTCTTGTTCCGCGCCGCGCGGGGTGGCTCTTTGCCGCCGATAATAAAGAAGCGCGTGTAGTTAAAGTTGAGGTCCTCGATATCCGTATCGAGAATGGCGAGGCCATAGATGTCGGCGGCGAGGCGACTGGCGATCACGGCGACATCTGGCCGCGGGTTCGCGGCTAGCTCCTTGGCGCTGCCCGCCGTGTCGTACGCGGCCACCGGCTCCAGCCCCCGGCTGGTCAAGTAACGCTCGCACTGCGCCAGCGCCTGGGGGTGAGAATAGACACGCCGCACGTCCTCCATCCTGGTCCTCGGGCTGCCGAGCAGGCAGTGACGCACCCGGTAGTTCACCTCCTGCCAGATCTTCAGGTCATGATCCAGCAGGAGATCGTAAGCCTGGTTGATGGAGCCCGCGGTTGAATTTTCCACCGGCAGCGCGCCGAAATCGGCCTTGCCGCTCTCCACCGCGTCAAAGATCGCCTCGAAAGTGCGGCACGGCAATGTGCCCACCTGTGGGCCGAACGCCTGATAGATGGCCTCTTGTGAATAGGCCCCTTCTTCTCCCTGAAACGCCACAACCGTCATGGGGAATGCCTCCTCTCATCGCGCCCATCTGGCGAGCGCATCGCTATTGTTTGAGATCCGGTCGCAGGGCTTCTGCCCGGCGCAGGTATATGTGTTGGATATCGTGCTGCGGCCTGTCGGTGTTCCAGTGCAGTAGGACGCGGATGCAGCGCGCCAGGCTGCCGGGCACCGGTATCTCCAGCGCATCGAGCAGCGGCACCTCGGCCCAGCCCAGATCACGGGCTGCCCGCGCCGGAAAGGCTGCATCCAGGTCCGTCGTCAACGTAAAGATCACGCTGGCCACATCCTCTGGACGGATGCCATTCGCGCCGACCATCGCGGCCAGCAGCTCACGCGTCGCCTCCCAGATCGCCTCTGCGCGGTTCTCCTCCACCGTGGTTGCGCCGCGCACGCCTCGACAGGCCATATATCCCTCCTCTGCGAGAAACAGGTAACAAAAAAGGCGTGGGGTTTTCTTGCTCCACGCCTTTGGTCTACTCGCCTATTTCGCTCAATCAGGCTTGCTCAACCTTCCGGACGCGAAGCGTTCTGCCCATAGAAGTACGCATAAAAGTAGTAGGCAAAAAAGAACGCGCGCCCGGAAAACGCACAGCACGACATGGACCCGCTAGCGCTGCTGGCGGGATCGGCGACCTGCTTGCCTGTTGGCCGTGTGGCCATATCGTAACTCTGCATGGTAGCCTTCCTGATGAATTAATAAAATCATACCACATATCCACCGTCAAGTCAAATATGATGCGAGAACCTCACCGGGTTGTGGTTTCTGCCGCTTGCGGTATAATGCTGGCAGAGCCTTGCGTGTGGAGGAGAAGACCATGGCGAATCAAGAGGAGCCACGGATGGGCACGCGCGCCGTCTGGGGCGGCGAGGAAGGGCCGATGTGGCAGGGCGCGACGCAGGTACCGGTGGTGCACAGCGTATCGTTCGGCTATGCGGACGTGGATGCCTGGTGCGCGGTGGCGAAAGGGGAGCGACCTGGCCACATCTACAGCCGCAACAGCAATCCAACCGTCGAGGTGTTCGAGGAAAAGGTGCGCCTGCTGGAAGGTGCGGCGGCCGCGACGAGCTTTGCCACCGGCATGGCTGCCATCAGCAACACCCTTTTTACCCTCCTCTCGCCGGGCGATCGCGTCGTCTCGATCAAGGACAGCTATGGTGGGACGAGCAAGCTGTTCATCGAGTTCTTGCCCCGCTTTGGCATCGCTGCCACTCTCTGCACGACGGGCGACCACGATGCCATCGAGGCCGAGGTCGCCCAGGGTTGTCGGGTCGTCTATCTGGAAAGCCCCACTAACCCGACGCTCAAGATCGTGGACCTGGCGCGGCTCTGCGCGGCGGCGCATCGCGTGGGCGCGCTGGCGGTGGTGGACAACACCTTTGCCACACCGATCAACCAGAACCCGCTGGCACTGGGTGCCGATCTCGTGTTGCACAGCGCGACCAAGTTCCTAGGCGGCCATGCCGACGCCCTGGGCGGCGTGGTGTGCGGCGGCCATGAGCTAGTGGAGCGCATCTATCATTTTCGCGAGATCAATGGCGCGACGCTCGACCCGATGGCGGCGTATTTGCTGCTGCGCGGCATGAAGACATTGCACCTGCGCGTCCGCCAGCAGAACGAGAGCGCGCTGCGCATTGCCCGTTTCCTACAGGCTCAGCCGCAGGTCGCTGCTGTGTTTTATCCTGGCCTGGAGTCGCACGAGCATCACGATATCGCGGCGCGGCAAATGCGCGGCTACGGCGGCGTGCTCAGCTTCATGCTCAAGGGCGGCTACGACGCCGTGCGCGCCTTTCTGCCGCGGCTCCGCTACGCGCATCTGGCCGCCAATCTCGGTCCAGTGGAGACAGTGGCCGGCCCCCCTGCCACGACCAGCCATGTGGAGTGCACGCCGGAGGAGCGGGCTGCGCTGGGCATCCCGGAGGGATTGGTGCGCTATTCCGTCGGCATCGAGGATACCGAAGACCTCCTTGCAGACCTGCAGGAGGCATTAGCCGCTCTTTCATAGCGATATGCAACACCCTATCCTGAAGGGGGATACCGAATGCACAGGATCGAACTGACGGCAGGCTGGAAACTGTGGGGCCGCGACCCGCAAGCCATGTCGGTGGCAGAGGTGGCCCCGCCCGATCCGCTGGCGGAAGGTTGGATGGCCGTGGATGTGCCGGGCGATGTGAATGCTGCGCTCGTGGCACACGGTAGGATACCCAACCCACACTATGACACGCAGGCGCGGCAGTGCTATTGGGTAACCGGCCAGGAGTGGTGGTATCGGCTGGAATTCGACGCGGCGCGCCTCGCCAGCGGCCAGGCAGATCTGTGTCTGAGCGGCGTGGACGGGCACGCCGACCTCTGGCTGAACGATCGTTATCTCGGCACGATGAAAAATGCCTTCCGCACTTTCCGCTTCCCCGTGGGCGACTTGTTGCGGGATGGCATAAACACGCTCCTGCTTCGCTTCCCGTCCATTGACCAGTTGCTGGGCGGGCCGCGCTTGGATGAGCTGGCAGGCTGGAAGGGACGCCGCGCCTTTTTGCGCAAGCCACAGTTCTGCTTTGGCTGGGACTGGGCGCTGCCGTTGCCATCTTGGGGCCTGGCGGGCGATGTCTGGCTGGAGCTGGATAACGCCGCCCGCCTGGTTGATTTCGCCGTGCAGCCCTTTTGCTCTGGTCGCGTGGATATGTTCTTCGAGGTCTCCCGCGCCGCCAAAGAGGCGGGCTACGAGATCGTCGTAACGCTCACGGGGCATGGCGCGAGCCTGCAGACCACCGTCTGCCGCGACCGCTACAAGTCGTACACCACCCTGCAAATTCCCGACCCACAGCTCTGGTATCCAAATGGCTACGGCGCGCAGCCGCTCTATGACTATGTGGTGGAGCTGCGCGTGGGCGGTGCTGTGGCGGATGTGCGGCGCGGGCGGCTGGGGCTGCGCGAAGTGAGCATCCGCGAGGAACCCTTCACCCCTGATGCTGGCCCCGGGTTTTCCTTCCATATCGTCGTCAATGGCGAGCCGATCTTTTGCCAGGGCGGGAACTGGGTACCGCTGGAACTGTGGCCTGGCACGGCGCGCGACGAGCAGTACGCCTTCTACCTACAGAAAGCGCACGAAGCCAACTTTAACATGCTGCGCATCTGGGGCGGTGGCATCTACGAACGCGACATCTTCTATGACCTCTGCGACGAGCTGGGGATCATGGTGTGGCAGGATTTCATGTTCGCCAGCACCGGCTATCCGGTGGATCGGCTGCGCGACGAGATCATCGCCGAGGCGGATGAGCAGATACGGCGGCTGCGTAACCATCCCTGCATCGCGCTCTGGTGCGGCTGCAACGAGGATGTCTACTCCTGGAGTTACCAAGGGCGGCCCGCCACATCGGCACAGACCGACACCGGCGTCTATGCTGAGATGGACGATGTCTGGCGCGTGAACCGGCTGCGCGACGACCCGCAGATCTATAGCATGATCCTGCGTGGCACGGTGGGCTTGCTGGGCCTGGGCGTGCCGTATGTGGAGTCCAGCCCGCAATCGCGCGATGACGCCGGCAACATGCCCAACTCGGGCAACTGCCACATCTCTGCCTGGAAGTTCGCGCTCTTTGAGTGTGGAGGCCACCCGGAGCGATGGCGCGAGCATTTCGACAAGGTGTGTTCCTTTGACTCCGAGTTCTGCGACCAGGGGCCATGCGCGGTCAAATCGTTCCGGCGTTTCATGGCACCGGAGAATCTATGGCCGCCCAACGAGGCATGGGTCTATCACATCCAGCGCGGCCATGCCAACCTGCCGCACTATGAGCAGACGATGCTGATCGCCGGCGCTACCTTTGGCGAGATTGACTCCCTGCAAAAGTACGTCAAGTATGGGCAGGCGACTCACCTCGAGATGATGCGCGCCGAGTTCGAGAGCGCGCGGCGCGACTGGCCCAACAACGGCGGCACCATGATGTGGATGTTCAACGACTGCTGGCCGACCAGCAACTGGTCCATCATTGACTATTACCGCACACCCAAGCCGTCGTATTATGCCGCCAAACGCGCCTGCGCGCCATTGCTGCCGATCGTCATGGAGCGCGCGGGCAAGATCGAGTTCTTCTTCAGCAACCATCTCTTGTGTACGGTGCACATAACATTGTGCTATGGGCAAGAGACGCTGGCTGGAGAGCTGGTGTGGTCGCGCGATGCTGCGCTGGACGTCGGCGCAAACGCGACGCGGCGCTTTGACACTCTGCTGCGGGCGAACATGCGGGCTGCCACCGGCGATTACCTGTTCATTGATGCAACCGCGGACGGCCAGCCCTTGCCGCGTGTCATCTACTTTCCCGACGGCTGGCGGGACATCGCCTGGCCGCAACCCCGGATCGCGCTGACGATCGTGGATCAGCAGCGCGTGCCCGGCGGGTGGCAGACGCGCGTTCGCGTGCAGACGGATGCCTTTGCCCGGTTATTGCACCTGCTATGGCCGGAGGCTCAGCGCGAGGTCGCCTTCTCCGACAGCTATTTTGATCTGTCGGCCGGCGGCGCGCGCGAGATCGACATCCAGTCCACCGTCAAGCCGTCGCCGGAAGAGCTGCGCGTCGGACACTGGTGGACCGAGTGGGAGTAAGCGCAGGGGACACAGGGACTGGCGAATAGCCTAGCCTGAGGCGGACACTCTATCATCTGGCAGGAGGCTCGTGTATGGCACTCCCGACGATTCCATTTGGGAACTATCAGATCACCCGGCTGATCGCCGGCGGCAATCCGCTCTGCGGCAGTTCGCACTATTGCCCCGAGATGGACGCCGAGATGCGCGAATAGTAAACACCGGAGCGCGTCGGCGCATTCCTGCAACGCTGCCAGGCGGGAG
>JAIOAV010000010.1 GCA_019873665.1 Chloroflexota bacterium | reverse complement strand
GTCTCTGCCGCGACGGCGTCTGCTGCGCGCGTCTGCGCGTCCCGCTCTGGCTTTGTAACCACGATATCGCCTCCCTTTGTGTGTTGCTTGTGCCCATCCGGGGCGGCCAGGCGCTCGCCTCGGGGCACGCCTCTATTATAGCCGCAAGTCCGAAAAAAGCTACCTGCCGCCCGGCGACGTTCGTCATTCGCAGCCGTGAAACGGCGCCCAGCGGGCCGAGTTGCCCAGTCGCCACTTTGGGGTATCATGCAGGCAGCACGATGGCGTAAGACAGTTACATGAGGAGGAGACATGTCCGCTGCGATTGCCAAGAGCTACGACGAGATCAGGGCGATCCTGGGCGCGACCGCGCCGGGAGAGCACCCCATCGGTGAGCTGCTGGAAGCGCTGCAACAGCCAGCGGCACTGGCTGCGAACCCCATTGCCCAGGAGATGCTACGCGAGACCGAGCCATACCTACAGAACCTGGATCGCCTGCCACTCACCACCTACACCCTCTACCGCGAGTTCCTGCGCATCGGCGAGCGCAAGAACTATGAGCGGGAGATGGGGCTGAAGCGGGGCCGACTGCAGGCGGCTGTCCTGCGCCTCTATCTGGGGCAGGATGACTATATCCCCGTGGCGCAGGACTATGTCTGGAGTATCTGCGAGGAAACGAACTGGGTGATGCCCGCTCACGAGCGCATGTCAGTGGACCTGGGTGCGGTGGGCGTGGGGTGGATGCTGGCCGAGACCATCGTCTCCCTGGGGGACAAGCTGGGCGAGGAGATCGCTCAGCGCGTGCGGCAGGAGATCGAGCGACGCATCTTTGCGCCCTTCTTTGCGGACCCCGATCAGTTCTGGTGGTTCAAAGGCACGAACAACTGGAACGGCGTCTGCAACGGCGCTATCGGCTGCATGTTGCTGTTGCTGGAAAAAGACCCGGAGCGGCTAGCGCGGGGGCTGGCGCTGGTGCTCTCCGGGCTGGAGGTGTTTCTGGACACCGCCTTTGAGGCGGATGGCACGTCCACTGAAGGGCCGGGGTATTGGGCCTATGGCCTGAGCACCTTTATCCCGTTCAGCGAGATGCTGCGCCACCGCACCAACGCGCAGATGGACCTGCTGAGCACGCCACGCATGCAGCAGATCGCCACCTATCCGGGCAACATCATGCTCTCGCCGGGGCACTTTGCCAGTTTCTCCGACTCGCACGAAGAGACCGCCTTTGCGCCCGGCTGGATCCAGCGGCTGGCCGAGCGCACGGGGGTAATCCAACTGCTAGAGCTCCTAGCCCCGCCGGCGCGGCTGCAACTGGACGCAAGCTGGCGCAACATCCTGTGGTGGGACGGCCACCGCCCGGCAGAAGCGTCGCTGTTCGATATCTGGCTCAAAGACGGCGCGGTTGTGCGGCTGGTCGCCCGGACACCGGAGGGCAAGCCGGTAGTGCTGGTGGCGAAGGCGGGGCACAACGCCGAGAACCACAACCAGAACGATCTGGGCAGTTTCATCCTGCATGTGGATGGGGAGACCTTCCTGGCAGATCCGGGCGCCGGACTCTACAGCCGCGCTTACTTTAGCCCACAACGCTACGAGAACATCTTTGCCAACTCGTTCGGACATAGCGTGCCGCGCATCGGCGATCACTTGCAATCGCCCGGGCGGGAGTTCCGCAGCGAGATCACGCGCTATGACGCCAGTGGCCCGGACAAGACGGTGGCGATGCGCTTGGAGAAGGGGTATGATGTACCGCAACTGAGCGAGCTAGAGCGGCGCTTGACGTTGACCAGAGATGGTGCGCTGGTGTTGGAGGATCGGTTCGCATTCACCGATGCTCCACTGCCGGTGGAGGAGGCGCTCATCACCTGGCTGGACGCCACAGTCTCTGGCGGCACGGCGCGGCTGGTGGGCGTAAAGCACACCCTCGAACTCGCCATTGAGGAGCCAGTTGGTGCCCACTTCCAACTGGCAGTGCTGGAGAAAGAATCGGCGGCCAACCGCGTGCCGGTCCCGCTCAAGCGGCTGAGCATCAACCTGCCCGCCGCCAGAGAAACGACGGTGCGGGTGCGCGCCACGGTGCGCTAGGCGCCGCCTACCGAAGCTGAAGGACATATGCCCCTCACCTGCCCGTCAGATGAGGGGCGCTTGCTGTCGTTTGACAAGCGTCATCTCCTCTGTTATAGTGAGGGCAACCGCACCACCCGCGCGTATCATGTCGCCCCATTCAGGAGGTCTTGCCATGAAACGCCTTCTCCGCGTCGCGTTCCTCGCTACCCTGTTCTACTTTTGCTGCCATGGCGTGGCCAGCGCCCAGGATGTCGCCACCTCCACCGCCCCGCCCACCGCTGGCGATCTGGCGCTGGTGCTCGCGCCGCTGATCGCCGCCGCAACAGCCGTTGAACGGATCATCGAGATGCTCTTTAACTGGTATGAGAGCGTGCTGATGAATGCGGGCAGCTTTCTGGGGCTGGGCGGAGATTATGTAAAATGGGCACAGCAACAGATCAGCCACTACCAGCAGGCTGTCCTGGCGATCAAGGTGGAAGGTGCAGCCCCAGCCGGCGCAGGATCGAGTACGCTGGCGGAAGCGGAGGCCAAGCTCGCCGCCGCCCAGGAACGGCTCCTTGGCTGGCTCGAATCCCCCTTTTACACCAGCCGCAAGAAGGTCGCCACGTTGATCATGGGACTCGTCCTGGGCATCGTGCTGACCTTTGCGACACGCCTGCGGATGCTGGCGCTGCTCGGCTTGCAGCCCGCCAGCGAGGTGGGCGCCGGCGCCATCGTGCCGTGGATGGACATGCTCCTCACCGGCCTGATCATCGGCACCGGCTCGGCCCCGGTGCACTCGCTCATCGGCCTGCTGCAGAACACCAAGGACGCGGTGGGCGAGGCGCGCGCCCTGTGGAAGGGCAAAGCGATCGCCGAGGTGCAAGGCGTGCTGGCCGAGCTGCGTCGCGAGGTGCAGCCGGCCGAACCCACGCGCGTCGTGATCGTGCCGCGTGCGGTGGAGGAGACGTCGCCTGAGCAGCTTGCCGCGCTGGCGGAGGCGTTGGAGCGGGCGGGCGCGCCGGCGCGAGCCATGGCAGCCCCTGCGCCGCAGGTCTCACCGCCCAGCGACGTGGAAATCCAGCGCACGGCGCGACATCTCTTGCGGTAGAGTCCGGACGGTTCTCTCAGCAGTTGTCACGATGTCGCTTTTGCCCTATACTGGTAGCAGCTTGCGCGGCTTGCCCAGACCACAGCTAGCGCTAGCGATATCAGCGCTGCCCCGGCGCTGAGAGGAGGTGACGCCGTGAAGGTCCGCGTGCCTATGATGATTCAGGACCCACTGACGACGCGCGTCAAGGGGATGCAGCCTACCGAAGACTTTTACGTCACCAACGAACGCTACTTTCTCGATGGCCCCATCTCGGAGCGGGTAGCAGTGCTCGATCTCGATCCCCAGACCGGCGCGCTCATGCGCGGCGTGCCTTTCCTGCCGCCCAAGCCGGGGCAGCGCGTGGGCAGCTATGCATTACAGAATGAGCAGGACATCTATGCGCGCGATTTCAACCAGGTGAGCGTCTTTGGCACGGTGCTGCGCACGATGGACTTGTTTGAGACGGCGGATGCGCTCGGGCGGCCACTGGTGTGGGCGTTCGATGCGCCGCAACTGTTGCTGGTGCCGCGCGCCGGCCAGTGGGCGAACGCGTTCTATGAGCGCGATTCTCATAGTATCCAGTTCTTTTACTTTCCCATCCACCCACAGAGCAACGAGATGATCTACACCAGCCTCTCGCGCGACATTGTGGCGCACGAGACGGGACACGCCATCCTGGATGGGATCGCGCCCGACCTATATAACGCCATCACACCGCAGTCGCTGGCGCTGCACGAGGCGATTGCCGACCTGACGGCGCTGATGATGGCGTTCGATAGTCACAACCTGCGCGAGACGGTGCTGCAACAGACCGGCGGGTATATCACGAACTCAACCGCCTTTAGCTCCATCGCGGAGGAGTTCGGGCGGGCTCTCAGCCGCGAGTCCCACGCCGCTTTTTACCTGCGCACGCTCCTCAACAGGCGAACGCTCGACGAGAACGACAGGTCTGTGGACGACTACGGGAAGCCCAATCTGGTGCCCCGCGACGAGCCGCACGCCCTGAGCGAAGTCCTCAGCGGCGCGCTTTACACCGTCATGGTCAAGATCCACGAGTCGCTGAAGAAACGCGAGGCGCAACGCATGGGCACATCCGAGTACAGCGCTTCGGGGCGAGCGCTGGGGATCGGCGCGGCGCGCTTCAAACGGATGATCTTTCGCGCCCTGGACTATCTGCCTCCGGGCGAGATCTCCTTTGCCGACTATGGCCGGGCGATCATCGCCGCCGACCAGGCCTCGCACACGGAGCCCTCGCTGGAGCGAGAGTGGATCTGCGACGAGTTCGTCACCCGCCACATGGTTTCAGACCGCGCCGCGATGCAGGTGGAGACGAATGTGGCGCATCCGGCGCTGGCGGATGTGGACCTGGAGACACTGGTGGCCAGCGACTGGGCCGCGTATGAGTTCGCGAACCGCAACCGTAAGCTGCTGGGCATCCCGCCGGCCATCCCCTTCCATGTGCGCCCACGTCTGGACGTGACCAAGCTCTACTATGGGAGCGATGGCACGCGCAAGATCCGCGAATGCATCCTCAAGGTGTTATGGGATCAGAAAGAGCCGAACCCACTGGGGAGGCGCTTTCCGGCACAGCGGCAGGTCAGTGCGGGCACTACGCTGGCCATTGACTGGGAGACCCGGCGCATCCGCGCGCACCTGATGTCCGATGCCAGCGAGACGCAGCGGGCCGACCGCGACGCCATCCTGCGGCGTCTGGCGGACGAGGGCACGCTGCAACTGGAGAGGCACGCGCAAGCACCCGGCGGCCACGAGCTGCAATCGGCCATCATCGCCGAGACCACCGGCGACCTGATGCGAGTGCGCGGCGCGGCCCGCATGCTGCACATCCTGCAGGAGGCGTGAGATGGCCAAGCTGCGCGTGCGGGTATATAACGTGCGGTTCGGCGACGCGGTGCTTGTGACGATACCTGACCGCGCGCCAAATGGCAGCGTCGCCAAGCGCCACATGCTGATTGATGTGGGGAACGTCCTGAGCGGCGCGGGCGGCGCCGATGAGCTTTTTCGCCCCGTCCTGGCCGATATCCAGAAGCAGCTTGCGGGCCAGCCGCTGGACCTCTACGTGATGACGCACGAGCACCTGGATCACATACAGGGTTTGTTCTATGGTGCGGAAAAGCTGGGCGTCCGCTTCAATGTGACCCATGCCTGGCTCACCGCATCCGCTGCGCCAGATTATTATGACACGCATCCCGAGGCCAAGCGCAAGCGATTGCAGATGGAGGCGGCATACGAGCAGATCGCCCAGTTCCTGCGAGCCGCGCCCGAGCTGGAGACGCCCTATGTGCGTGCGCTAATGCACAACAACAATCCGCGCGACACGGGCCAGTGCGTGGACTATTTGCGGAGTCTAGCGCAGAAAACCACGTACGTCCACCGCGGCGTGGATCTGACGGGCGCGCATCCCTTCCAGGAAGCTCAGTTCGAGGTCTGGGCGCCAGAGGAGGATACCGCGGACTACTATCGGGGGCTGGTGCCAATGGCGTTGGCCGTGTCCCCCGATAGCGGTGCTAGCGCGCTCCCCGGCCTGACAGAGCCACTACCACCTGCGGGAGTGGATGCCGGGGCGTTCTACAATCTGGTTGAGATGCGGCGACGCGGTTACGGCAGCAACTTGTTGGCCATTGACAGGGCCGCCAACAACACCAGCGTCGTCGTGTCGCTCGAGTGGCGCGGCTGGCGGCTGCTCTTTCCCGGCGACGCCGAATACCGTAGCTGGAAGATGATGGAACAACACGGCGTGCTACAGCCAGTGCAGTTCCTCAAGATCAGCCACCACGGCAGCCACAACGGCACCCCTGACGTCGAGCTGTTGGATAAGGTGCTGCCGCCGCGCGCCGGGCGCCGCAGACGCCGGGCCGTGCTCTCGACCTATCCGGACACGTATGGCGGCGTGCCGGATGCGGAGACACTGGCCCTGATCCAGAGCCGCTGTGCTGTCACGTCGGTCGAAGGGCTGACTGACGGCGCATATGTTGATATCGAGTTCACAGGCTAGTGCCGGAGACAGGCGGAGCCGATCCACGCTCTCGCACGGTACAGAGCCCGCATCGGCTTCATAGCGACAAGGAGGCGCATCCATGGCAGATGAGATTCACGTATGCATTGATCGCATCTTGACCCCCAACAGGCAAATCGAGGCCGCGCGCCGCGGCATCGCGGAAAGCCCGGCCAATGTGCCCATCCTGCGCCCGGGCTTTGGTGTGGCGCCGCCCACGCCGCTGGAGCTGGCGGCCATCACCGGCAAGCTGTGGCAAACCGGGCGCACCCTGCATGTGCGCTTCCTGGATGGCTCCCCGCAGGTGCAAAGCAAGGTCGTGCAGGTCGCCAGCGAATGGAGCAAGTATGCCAACATTCACTTCCAGTTCGATGACAGCCCCGACGCGGAGATCCGCATCTCGTTCACGCGACGTGGCTCCTGGTCCTACATCGGCGTGGATGCCCTGGCCATCCCGCGCAACCAGCCGACGATGAACTTTGGCTGGCTAACGCCCACCAGCAGCGACGAGGAGTACCAGCGCGTGGTGTTACACGAGTTCGGGCATGCGCTGGGATGCATCCACGAGCACCAGAATCCGGCGGGCGAGATCCCATGGGATAAGGAAGCGGTGTATGCCTACTATGCGGGACCGCCCAACAACTGGTCACGCGAGGAGGTGGATGTCAATCTCTTTCAGAAGTACAGCCGGACCATCACCCAGTTCTCCGAGTTCGACAAGCACTCGATCATGCTCTACCCGATCCCTAACGCGCACACCATCGGCGATTTCGAAGTCGGCTGGAACCGCGAGCTGTCGCCCACAGACAAGTCGTTCGTCGGCGTGCTCTATCCGCTGACGGCCAAGCCCATCATGGACCTGATCGTGGATGATGAGCCGACCAAGGCTGCCATCGGCGAAAAGAATGAGCAGGACCTGTATCGGTTTACGGTCACGGCAGCCCACCGGTACAAGATCGAAACGCGCGGCTGGACCGATGTGGTAGTGACACTATTTGGGTCTGACACACTTGTGGACAAGCTCGCCGAAGATGATGACAGCGGCATGGGGTTCAACGCCAAGATCGTACACCATCTGCAGCCGGGCACCTACTATGTGCAGGTGCGCCATTTTCGGCCCAAGGGCACGGGCGAGTACGAGATCTCGGTCGCATCCATGCCATAGCGACTTCACAACAGCTGGCAAGTCGATCCATAACCTGATTTCGCAAGGAGAGTCGCGTGACCGATTTCGCCGCACTTGTCAATACGCATGATCTTCGCCTGCCTGACTGGGGGCCCTACACGAAGAAGTATATGGGCATCTCCCATATCCCGGATGTCCGCCGGGGCTTTCGCTTTGACTTGAGCGTCTTTCCCGGCTTCTACCGGCGCAAGGTGGACGTGCCCAATGTCATGTGGGAGTCAGGGTATCACCCCTGGGAAGCGGCGCCAGACCTGAGCTACTACTGCCAGCGACACGAACTGGAGTGGAAGGACCGCGTGTATTGCGATATCTCGTTTGTCGCGGTTCCCGGCGATGCGCGTTTGGTCCGTTGCGCATGTGTGAACAATACCGACGAGCCGCAGAACATTGTGTTGCACTATATGGCATACCTGAACCTGCCGCCCATTGGCCCCTACACGCAGACCCCGCTGCAGATGGCGCGGGTGGAGCTGCCGCCGGGCGCCATCTGGCAAGACGCGCTGGACTACGCGGAGTTGAGCTTTGCCACGCCCCGCCCGACCGACAACCTGAACACCGATGGCTACTGGCGGGGCGAGATCCGCGCGCACGGCTTTGTCAACGGCGGCGGCGTGGGGCGTGGCTTTGGCCGCGACCGCGGCGATACGGTATCCTACTGCTGGCATGTGCCGGCGCCGATCGGCGACGCCGTGCTGCTCATCCGCTACCGGATGGCGGTGGGAGAAACGCTGGCCTTCTCTATGGCCGGACTTGCCGGCGGCGAGGTTACTCTCTCCGGCAGCGGCGAGCTGCAGGTGGCGACCGTCCCAGTCGGCGATCTCGCCGCCGGCGAGCATACGCTCACCCTGCGCGCCGCAGGAGGCGCGCCCGTGGAGCTGGACGGGCTAGCGCTGGTCGCCCGCCGCGATGCGGCAGCGGTGCGCTTTCGCCCCGTGGAGCGGCACGTGCAGCCAGCGATCACGCCGGGCGAGCTACCCAACAGCATCATCCTCAAGTATCCCGATCTGGAGAACAGCTATGGCCTGATCTGGGATTATGACAAATACCAGGTGCGCGAGTTCCTCACTGACGAGCTGGATCGGTTTATGCGGCACACCGTCCACCAGCACGTGCAGACGGTCCTAATGGGCAATGGCGAAGGGCACTTTACCAACGTCTTTATGCGGCCGATCCCGCTCGCGCCGCACGAGACGCAGGTGATCTACGGGCTGGTGTGCAGCGGCGCGCCGGAGCTCGTGGCGCAGCGGCTGCGCCAGTTCGCCGCCGTGCCGGAGCAGCGCGACGCGCAGTACGCCGCCGCTCGCCAGCAAGCAGTGCGGATGCCGGCCACGCCCGCCGGAGCGCCGTATGTTTTTAGCCAGGAACGGATGGCCGCCACCGTGCTGGCGAACGTCGTCTATCCGGTCTATACGCGGCGCACATACATCCGGCACAATACGCCGGGCCGCTGGTGGGATTGCCTCTACACCTGGGATTCCGGCTTTGTGGGGCTGGGATTAGCCGAGCTGGACATCGAGCGCGCCATAGACTGCTTGAACGCCTATGTAACAGAGCCGGGCGACACGCAGGCAGCGTTCATCCACCACGGCAGCCCGGTACCGGTGCAGATGTCGCTCTATCTGGAGCTGTGGAACCGCACGCAGTCGCGGGAACTGCTGGCGCACTTTTATCCGCGCCTGCGGCAATATCACCGCTTTCTCTGCGGCAAGCTGGGCAGCTCCACCACGCGCACGCTCCAGTCAAACCTGATCAAGACGTGGGACTATTTCTACAACTCCGGCGGCTGGGATGACTATCCGCCACAGGTGCATGTGCACGCGCACCGCTTGGAAGGGAGTGTCGCGCCGATCGCCAACACGTCGCACGCCATCCGCAGTGCCAAGATCCTGCGCCAGGCTGCCATCGAGCTGGGGGAGGCGGCGGATGTGGCGGAGGATGACGCCGACATCGCCCTGTTCACCGCGGCGATCCAGCGCCATGCCTGGGATGACGAATCCGGCTACTTTGGCTATGTGCAACACGACGACGCGGGCCAGCCGACGGGCATCCTGCGCCACGAGAGCGGCGCCAACTACAACATGGGGCTGGATGGCGCGTATCCGCTGGTGGCGGGGATCTGCACGCCGGAGCAGGAGGCGCGGCTGATCGCGCACCTGGCCACGCCCGGCAGGCTCTGGTCGCGTATTGGCCTCTCCACGGTGGATCAGTCCGCGCCTTACTTTCGCGTGGATGGCTACTGGAACGGCGCGGTGTGGATGCCGCACCAGTGGTTCTTCTGGAAGGCATTGCTCGATCTAGGCCATGCGGCGCTGGCGCGGCGCATCGCGCAGACGGCGCTGGACGTGTGGCGGGCGGAGGTGGAGGCATCGTATCATTGCTTTGAGCACTTTATCGTCGCCTCCGGACGCGGCGCCGGCTGGCACCAGTTCAGCGGCCTCTCCTCCCCTGTGCTCAACTGGTTCGGGTCGTACCACCGCCCCGGTCGCTTGACCGTCGGCTATGACACATGGATCGTGCGCCAGGCGTTCGCAGATGACAACCGCCGGCTGCGAGCGACGCTGCGCTGCGCCGCGCCCGCGGGGCGCGCGCCAGTAGTGATCGCGGCGATGAATCCGGCGGGCACATATCGGGCGACCTGCAACGGGCAACCGGTCGCTGTCGAGGTGGCATATCCCGGCACGCTGGAGATCCGCCTGCCCGCGGATACGACCGCCGTCGAGTTGGAGATAAGCCAGACAGCCGAACCCTGAAAGCCAGGCGGGGGACGATCTCAGAGCTCGCGGTACGCGGTAGCCCCCTTAAAGCGTTGCCGGAAGGATCCACTGCAGAGACGCTGCGGACGCGGGGTTCCTACTGCTGTTTTTTGGCGATCTCTGCGCGCTCTGTGGTGAGCAAGTGGGCAATACCCCCATAAGGATGCGCAGAAAGGACATCATCGGGCACATGTTCCGCCCAAGAACGAGTGAAAGGAGAATGGCATGGCTTGGATTGTGCTGATCGGTGAGGGAGCGGAAGCGGACGAGGCGATGGCCGCCGCGTTCGCAGCCAAAAAGCCTCGGCTGCGGCGGTCGTTGACGCAGCGGCCGGGCGCGCACGTGCTGTATGACATCCAGATCGCGCGCGAGCTCGTCCGCGACATCAAACAGCGGATGAAGGGCGGCAAGCTCTACGTGTTTCGCGTCGAAGAGCCGCAGGAGGTGTATGACGCGACGGGAGGGGAGATATCATGACCACCTTTGCACCACTGGATACCTCCCGCCCCGATTTTCCCAGCGAGGCCGATCTGGTAACGCTGATGTGCCGCCATGTGCGCCACATCGAAAAGTATTGGGTGGATGATTCGGCCAACATGGGCCATTTCGGCTCGCTGGACATGGCCGAATGGATGCCGCCGGGTGGGCCGATCAACGAGGAAGTGATCCGCTCCATGGCGCAGGAGCTGATGGGCTATGCCGTGTTGTACAAACACGCGGCATTCGATGAGGCGCTGGCCGGCGTCAGCCGTGCGCACCTGCTGGATCGGCTGAACCGCTGTCTGCGCTGGATCATGGCGCACCACGTGGTGGGCGAACTGCGCACCACGCCGCTGGAGTGGGACGGGCAGTGGGGCGACGACTGGGAATCTTCGCTCTGGGCCGGACAGTGCGCCATGGCCGCGTACTGGGTGTGGGATGTGCTGGACGCGGATGTGAAGGAGCAGACGCTCAAGATGTTGGCGTTCGAGGCAGATCGCTTCCTCGACGTAACGCCGCCGGATGGGCGCTGGCTGGATACCAAGGCGGAGGAAAACGCGTGGGACTCGTTCCTGCTGGCGTGGGCCTATGCCATGCAACCGGACCATCCACACGCTCCCCAATGGTTGGATCGGGGCAAGGCGTTCGCACTGAACACGTTCACGACAGACCGCGACCGCGTGAACATGACCCCCATCGAGGGCCGCGCCATCGCCGACTGGGTGAAAACCCAGACGGCGCACCCCGACCTGACGGTGGAGAACCACGGTTCGTTCCATCCGGGCTATCTTGGCTGCGGCGGCATGCTCATGGAAGGACGGCTGGCATTCCAGAAGGCAGGCATGGAGCCGCCGCCGCACTATATGCACCACGTGCTGGAGGTGTGGGACATCCTGAAGCGCTTCTACCTCTGCAACGCCTTTGTAACCTATCCTTCGGGGCAGGACTGGGGTTACCACTGGCCGGGGGTGGGCGTGCAGGCAGCGGTGATGGCGCGCGAGTTCGGCGACGAGATCGCCGGCCACCTCCTCTGGGAGCAGACGCGCTACACCGATGAATCCATGCGCTATGCGGGCGACGGCCGCTTTGATGGCCGCATTCCGCACGCGCCGGGCGGGCGCTACTTCCAGTTCGAGACCGGCGTGATGGGCGGGCTGGCGGCGACGGTGATGGCCGGCTTGCCCAGAGCCAAGCGCCTCTCCGCTGACGACTTTCGGCGACGCCAGGTGGGCACGGTTTCGCACCCCTTTGTCTGGATGCAGATTCGGCGCAGCTTGGCGGGGACCTTCAGCTTTTGCTGGCGTAGCCTGGCGCATGGTGTGATGGGCAGCGTCTGGCCCGCCGGCGGCGAGAACGTCTTTGGCGCCGATCAGGATGGCCTGGTGGGGCGGATCGAGGTGGATGGCGTGCGACAGAAGCCCAAGGTGATTTGCCACACCGACCACACTGGCGCACGCGGCTTTTCCACAACCGGCAAGCTCACCTATGCCGGCGGCAAGATCGAGCAAAGGCTCGCAGTGGCGGCGCTGCCCGACGGCGAGACCGCTGTTGTGATTGATCTGACCACGGCAGCGCCGAGCACGAACGTTACCGTTAACGAGGGCCTCGGCGTCTATGTGATGAATGACTTTATGGATGGCAACCGCGTGGCGATCGCGTATCAGGGTGGCCGACAGCGCGTGCGGGGCGTGGGCGGTCGGGCGCGGGTGATCGAGACCGCCTCACCGTGGCTGAGCGTCGCCGGCTGCCTTGGCATTGCCACCAGTGGCCTGCCACTGCTCTATGAGGACGCTGCGGAGCGTAATACCCCGGAACGGTGGAAGAGCGTGCTGCAAGATCGGGTATTCGTGCGGCCTGCGGCGCAGGACGCCACGCTGCGCGACTATGCCGTGGTGCTGCGGCTGGGACGTGGTGGCGCCCGGCGCGCTTCTGAGCTGCCAGAGCCGGTGCCGGTCGGCGCGAGCGACGTGCGCGCGTACCGCGTGCGCGATGGCAAGGGGAAGACGCTGACCATCGTGGCGAACTTTGGGGATGCTGCCGCGGACCTGGCGGTGGGTGGCATCGGGCGCGTTACGGTGCCAGCGATGGACATCATCATCAGGTAACGAAAAGGGCCTGACGCATGTGGCGTCAGGCCCTTTTCTTGTTGGCCTACTCGATGGCAAAGGTGACCGCCACCTGGACGCTGACAGAGAGCTCACCACCAGAGATGGATGGCGCGGCCATCGCCTGCTCTACGCGCACGCGCGACTCGTACATGGTCGAGGCGGGCACCTCGCCACCCCACTCGCTCACCTGCTGCGCCGGCCCCAGCTTGACGTCAAGCCCTGCGGCCAGTTGCTGCGCGCGCTCCCTGGCATCGGCAATCGCCATATCTCGCGCCTGCTTTTGCAGCGCTGCAGGATCGGACAGGCTGAAGCTGATGTCGCCAACGGTGTTCGCGCCCGCCACTACCGCCTGTTCCAGCAGCTTGCCCACATTGTCCAGATTACGCACGCGCACGCGCACCTCGTTGACCACGCGATACTGGCGCTCGCCCGTGGGCTTGCCCTCGCGGTCATACTCTTGTTCAACATAGATGTTATAATTGACCGTCTGGATATCCTTGTCCTCGATCCCCAGACCCTTGATGGCCGCCACGACGCCGTTCATCTTCTGGTTGTTCTCTTCTGCTGCCACAATGGCCGAAGACGACTTGGTATCCACGCCCACCGTGATATAGGCGATGTCCGGCGCAGCGATCGCCTTGCCCGTGCCTGTAACGCTGATAGTGCGCGGCGATGGCGTTGCGCCCGTCTCTGCCGCGCTGCGCAACGCAGACACTGCGCCACCATTGCTCACGCTGGTCTCACCACGGCATCCGGCCAGCGCTAACACTGCGATCAGTGCCGCGGCGAGGACCAAATACTTGAATCGGTTACGCATCTTTTCTTCTCCTGTTCTCCGAGCTTCTCGGTGATTCTGCATTCGTTGACGCTGCATGACAGGGAAAAGTTCCCTATGCTTCCCACAGACGCGCTCGTGCCGCTACCACTCCCCCAGCGGTATCAGTGCCGCGTCCGTCACCACCCGCCCGTCCGGCCACACGGGCGACAGGAGCACCGCAATCCGCACATCGCCGCTCACAGCGGACAGCCGCACCATCAGGCGGCGGACGCCCCGATTCCGCAATTGCGGTGGCTCCTGCTCGGCAGATTCCACGCTCAAGGCCGCGCCTGCCGGCGAGAGCGCGAGTGCGCGCATCTTTTCCCCTTGCAGCGTCAGCTCCGCACTGCCATCTGCCAGAAGCTTGATCTCCGCCTCGGTCGTCATGCCCCACGCCACGTCGGCCGGTTGCGCCAAGGTGATCTCATCTTGCACCAGCACGGCGCGCCGTCCACCCACCAGCGCCACGCCGCGCCCCAGACTCTCGGCCATGCCGCGATACGCATCAGAGAGGTCAATCACCACGCCCACATCATGCACTTTATGAGTCAGCCGCATCTCGCGAGCCACGCCTACGACGCGCTGGTCGCGGTCGTTGATCAGCGGCACATTGTGGCTCTGCGAGTTGAGGCGATAGTAGCTCCAGCGCTGCCCGCCCACCACGCCATCCCAGTAGCCCAGCAGGTTATAGTCATCCGATCCCAGGTCCAGCGCCCAGCGTTGCCCCAGCGCGTCAAGCTCGAAACTGCCCAGGTCCAGGTGGCCGTGGTTGACCTGATTGAAGCCGCCCTTGATACCCACAAAGAGCGCGCGCCGATCGCCCCAGCCGCCGCGCAGCACCGCGACCGGCACGTCACCGCGAAAGAGCCGATCCAGCTCTGCAGGCCGGTAGTAGTTGCCGGAGGGTGGCACATACCAGATGACATGCTCCACCGAAGCGCGACCCAACTTGAGCATCTCGTGTTCAGCATCGGCCAGGTTCGCGTCGCCGTACCGCTGCGCTAGCCAGAACATGCATCCCATCGGCCCGCGTCGCGATTTCGATCCTGCATCGGCAAAGTTCAGGTACAGGCTGTTAGGCCCGCTGGCAAAGATGGGAAAGTACCCCGTCGCCGCCAGGCCCGGCGCGTCCGAGAGGCCGAAATCGGTGCCCAGCGCGGTCTGTAGCGCCGCCAGGCTATAGGCGGTGTAGCTGGTGGCATAATGCCAGTAGCTTGGCCCCTCCATCCAAACGCCATCCGGCGCGTAGCTGGCCAGCGCCCGTGGCAGCGACTCGATGGCCCCCGCGATGATATCGTCCGCATAGCGCGGATCCGTCTCTGCCACGGCCAGCGCTCCGACGACCAGGCCGCCGTTGCACACCTGGTTCCAGTTATACTCGTTGTGCGGAAACCAGTGCGTCCGATACGCAACAAGGCCTGGTTCTAGCCCATGACGGATCAGCGCCGTCCTGATCTCGTCTCGCGTGGCCACGTCCATATAGTCATAGAGCCAGTCGTAGCCGATGCCGACGGCGTGCGTCATCTCGGCCACATCCAAAAAGTGCGACGGATTCCAGTCGCTGAAGGCGCAGACGGCGCGCAGATTCTCGATCGCCTTATCTGCATAGCGCGCTTCGCCCGTCCAGCGGTACATGAACGCCAGCGTATAGACCCGTTGCAGCGCCGCACGACTGATATGTAGCAGACGCGGGCCGATCAGCTCGCGCTGCAACATCGGCTGGCCGGCATGGTCGTCCGCCTGGCGCGCCACATCGCGCACGAAACGCTGTAGCGTCTCGTCGGTCTCATGAAGCGCTTTGAGCCCCTCCAGGCGTGCGTCGGTGAGCAGCAGGCGAGGATGACCTACCTTCAGGGTGCGCAGCAAAGGCCCTCCTTCTGCTGGCGTGGATGTGGGCGCTGTCATCCGCTGTGCCACCCCATCCACGGTCGCTGCCCGCGTTGCTCTGGCCTCCGCCGTGGCCGTCGGCAGAGGGCCAAGCGTCGCAACGCTGGGCATAGTGGCCCGCGCTGGCGCGGTAGGCGACAGAGTTGGGGTGGGCAAAACTGTAGTTGCGGACGCACAGGACGCTACCGCCAACACGATGAAGAGCAGCGCGGCCGACACCGAGCTGCGGCGGAAAAGGATCATGTTGCCGCTACCTCCGGCTCCGGGGAGCCTGTCAGCGCAAAGGAGCGGCTGCCGCTGACGATCTCCTTTTCGTCTGAGGGCGAACCTGTCTGCGGCACGAGACTGTATTGCAGCAACCAAATTTTGTCCACATGGAACTCGACGGCGAGGCGCGCGTTGATGGCCGCGCGCAACAGATCCGCCGCATCACGCTCCGGCAGTCCCAGCGTCAGGGTGATGTGCGGCTGGAAGGGATGCCTGCTCACCTCCGGGCGCTGATCGCGCTTGTGCGGCTCCAAGGCCTTCACCAGCGCCTCCTGCAAGCGCAGCACTGTGCGGTAGCCGGGGTGCCTGGCATCGCTGGGTATGAGAAACAGGCTCTGCAGGTGGGGCCGCTGCCAGTTAGCGGCGGCAATGACGCGGTCAAGCTGGAGCATGAACGGGGGAAAGCGGCTGCAGACATCCTTCAACACGCGATGCACCACCTCGATACCATCCACCGGCATAAAGCGGGGCACGAGCGTTACGTGACCGCCCCACGCAGGCCAGGTGGCTCCGGGCGTCAGCGTCACCCATTCGCGGAACTGCATCTGCAACGCCTCCGGCAATAGGATCTGCACGGCGTAACCTTCACTGCCTTCGCCGGCTATGTTGTCCCAATCCACGGCAAGCCTCCGTGCATTTCGACGGCGATCATCGCCGCGAGCCTACTTGAGCGCCAGTGGCAGATGGACCGGCCATCTGGCCTTGGGCGCAAAAACCACTACGCGATGGTTCCAGGTATCCACCACATACACCCGCCCATCCGCGCCCAAAGCGACATCGGCGGGGCGATCCAGCTCCCCCGGTCCGAAACCAGCGCCGCCAAAAGTGCCGCGAAACGTGCCATTAGCGGAAAAGTACTGGATGCGGTTGTTGTCCTGATCGGCGACAAAGAGCGTGCCGTCGGCGCGCATCTCGATGCCTGCCGGGCGACCGAATTGCCCGTTGCCGGCGCCACGCACGCCCCACATCCACACTCTTTGACCTTCCGCATCAAAGACCTGGATCCGATGGTTCTCTGTATCAGACACATACACATCGCCATTCGCCGCCACCGCTACGCCCGACGGCCAGTAGAAGCCCGTATCGCCCGTGCCCCGCGTGCCCCACATGCGCACGAAATAGCCTTGCCGCGTGAACACCTGGATGCGATCGTTGTGCGAATCGGCCACATATACCAGATCACCAGGCCCGATGGCGATGCCCATCGGCTCATTGAACAGCCCGGCCTCGTTCCCCGAGCCGCCCCATAGCCGGGCAAAGACGCTATCTGGCGAGAACACCTGTACGCGGTGATTCTGCGTATCCGCTATATAAACCTCGCCGTTTGCCGCCACCGCCACACCCGAAGGCAGGTAGAGCTGGCCCTCGCCAGAGCCCCCCTGGATGCTGCCGATCTGCCGCATGAACACGCCATCGCGATCGAAAACCTGCACGCGCGAGTTATAAGTATCCCCCACATAGATATATCCGTCAGGCCCCACCGCAATGCCAGCCGGCCACAGGAAGCGCCCTATGGCGCTGCCATAACCGCCCCATTCCGTCGCATACTCATATATGTCGCCCTGCGCCGCTGCCCACCCCGGCAGCCAGAGCAGCACGCACAGAGCAGCCACAAGCCAAAGGAAACGCCTCATCATCAAGCCCCCTGCGACTCTCTTGCTGCAGCGACGTTACAGGATCGCTCCACCCGACGGCGCCGGACGCAGCCGTGAGGCAACGTGAAGCTAAAGTGCAGTATACCGCAGTCGAGCCACAGTGGCAAGCAGCCAGTCACCCTATCTTCCCGCGGGCGCAACGTTGCGCCCGCTTTTGCGTATATATTACGTCGTGGCACGGCTACACCTGCTGTTCTATCCGACTGCATGGCTCAAGAGAGAAGAGGACAGATGAACGCGATTGTGGAGATCAGGGGGCTATCGAAGCGATACATGCCGGCCAACGCGCTGGCAGTGGCCGGCGTGTCCTTCGAGATTCACGAAGGCGAGATCTTCAGCCTGCTCGGCCCAAACGGCGCGGGCAAGACCACCACCATCTCGATGCTGAGTTGCCTCATCGAGCCGACCGAGGGAGACGCATGGGTAGCCGGCCATTCCATCATCCGCGACCCAATCGCCGTCAAGGCGGCTATCGGCGTCGTGCCGCAGGAGATCGCGCTGTACGAAACGCTCAGCGCGCGCGAGAACCTCACCTTCTGGGGCCAGATGTACGGCATGGGCGGGGCGCCCTTGCGAGCGCGGGTGGACGAGGTACTAGAGCAGATCGGTCTGAGCGACCGCGCCAATGATCGCATCCAGACCTATTCCGGCGGGATGAAGCGCCGAGTGAACATCGGCGTCGGCCTCTTGCACAGGCCACGCCTGATCTACATGGACGAGCCAACGGTTGGCATTGACCCGCAGAGCCGCCGTAACATCCTCGACATGGTAAAAGAGATGAACCGCCAGGGGATGACGGTGCTCTACACCACGCACTATATGGAGGAGGCGCAAGAGCTATCCAGCCGCGTGGGCATCATGGATCATGGCAAGCTGATCGCATTGGGCACGCAGAAGGAGCTGACGCGACTCGTGGGCGAACACGAGACGCTGCGGCTGCATCTGAGCGAGACCATGCCCACGGATGAGCTTGTGGCGGCGCTGCGCCAGGTACCGGAGGTGATCCAGGTCTCCGCCACCGACCACCAGATCATCCTGATCGTCCCCGAAGCGGAGGAAGTGCTGCCGGAAGCGATCACCCAGGCGAATGCCCTCGGCGTGCGCGTGCGCTCGGTGGACATCGAGGAACCAAACCTCGAAGCGGTGTTTCTCCACTTGACCGGCCGCGCGCTGCGAGACTAGGGGGGCACGATGAAAGTGTTGCAGATCGCCCTCAAGGATCTCAAGGTCGTCTTTCGCGACACGGGCGCACTGGTGATGATGCTCGTAACGCCCTTTGCGCTGACCCTGGCCATCGCCTCGGCATTCGGCGGGCTGGGTGGTGGGAGCGGCGTCTCGCGCATCCCGGTGGTGCTGGTGAACCGGGACGAAGGCGAGCTAGGCGCGCACCTTGTCGCCATGTTCGAGGCGGCAGAGCTGGCGAATCTCGTCAGCCCGACGGCGCTCGACGACATTGATGAAGCGCGGCGACTCGTGGACGTCGAGAAGGCGACTGCGGCGGTGATGATCCCGCCTGATTTCACGGCAGTCTTCATGCCGGATGGCAGCAGCGTCACCACTAGGCAAGCACTGATCGAGGTGTACGCGAATCCGTCCCGTCCCATCAGCAGCGGCGTGATCCGCGCTGCGGTGGAGCGCTTTCTCAGCGCAACAGCGGCGGGGGCCGCGGCAGGAGAGGTCGCTGTGCATCAGATGATGCAGAGCGGGTTGATCGCACCCCAGCAGGCTGTGGCTGTTGGCCAAGCGGTTGGCGAGCGGACCGCGCAGGAAGTGGCGACAGGGCAGCGGATCAGCATCACCCAAGAGACGGTAGTGCGCGAGGGAAATGGGAACTTCAACTGGCTGGGCTATATGGCCCCCAGCATGGCGATCATGTTCCTGATGTTCACGACGACCGGTGCGGGACGCAGTCTGCTTGTGGAGCGCAGCCAGGGGACGCTGCCACGCCTGCTGACGACGCCAACCCATGCAGCGGCGGTGCTGGGCGGTAAGGTTCTTGGCGCCTATCTGACTGGCCTGGCGCAGATGACGATCCTGATCGTCGCCAGCAGCCTGATCTTCGACCTCAACTGGGGCTCAATCGCCGGCGTGGCGCTGCTGACGTTGGCACTGGTTGCCGCGGCCACCGCCTGGGGGATGTTCATCGCCGCTTATTCGCGAACCCCCGCGCAGGCGAACGCGGTGGGCACGGCGCTCACGTTGACATTCGGTGGCGTAGCGGGCAACTTTATACCGCGCTTTCTGCTGCCCACTTGGTTGCGCCTCGCCAGCTATATATCACCCAACGCCTGGGGGCTGGAGGGCTTTGGCGACCTGGCGGCAGGCGCGGCGCTGGCGGACATCGGCGGCGGCATTGTGGCCCTGTTAGTGATGGCTGTGGTCATCTTTGGCCTGGCGGTCATCGCCTTCCGTCGGCAGTACGCGTAGGAGCTTGCCATGAAGAAGATCCTGCACATCGCTTGGAACGATATCAAGATCGAGTTCTCCGACCGATCCACTCTCGTCTTCTTCCTGATCTTGCCGTTGGTTTTCACTAGCGTGCTCGGCACAGCGCTCAACGGCGGCAACAGCAGCGGCGGCGATAATCGCGTCCCCGTGGCGCTGGTGGACGCAGATGGCACTGCGCTTTCACAGCGGTTGGTCACCGTGTTATCTGCCTCTACGGTGGTCCGGGCAATCCCAGCGACGACAGCAAAAGGGGATGAGCTGCTGGCGGAGGAGAGCGTTGCGGCAGTACTAACGGTTCCCGCTGGCTTTGCGGCGGGTCTGCTGGGTGGGCAGCAGGTGGCGATCCGTCTGCGCAGTGCGCCAAATGACACCCAAGCGCTGCTGGTGAGCGAGGAAGTGCGCGCCGCTACCGCCCAGTTGGGGAACGCCATCACCGTGGCGCTGGTCAGCGTGGCGGAGGCGGAAAAGGTGCGGCCATTTGCTAACACAGCGGCACGAGATGCATACTTGGAGCAAGGGCTTGCGCTGGCCTCAGAGATTCTGGCACAGCCTCCCGCACGCATCGAGACGACGCGAGCGCCCGAGACGAACCCACAGACCGCCGAAGGTAACGAGCAGTCGTCGCCGGGTCAGCTCGTCACGTGGGTGCTCATCACGCTGATCGGCGCGGCAGAGGTGTTCGTGAATGAGCGGCTGGGGGGTACATTGCGCCGCCTTGTGGTGATGCCGATACGCAAGGCCACGATCCTTATCGGCAAGATCACGGGCCGCATGGCATTGGGCCTGATCCAGATGGCGCTGCTGATCGGCTTTGGCGCGTTTGCTCTGGGCGTGAACTGGGGACGTTCGCCGCTGGCGCTAGTGCTGGTTCTCGTCTCGTTTGGACTGTCAGCGGTGGCGCTGGGCGTGCTGCTGGCCACCTTTGCCAAGACGCGCAGCCAGGCCGCAGGGCTAACCGTCCTCTTCTCCATGCTGACGGCAGCGCTGGGCGGCGCGTGGTGGCCGATGGAGGTTACGCCGCCTGCATATCAGGCCGCCGTCAAGGTGTTGCCCACTACATGGGCCATGCGCAGTCTGACTGACGTCATCGTGCGCGGCGTCGGCGTCTCGGGTGTCTTGACAGAGGTCGTCGTGCTGCTTGGCTTTGCCGCGGTGTTCCTCACTGTCGGCATCTGGCGCTTTCGGTACGAGTAAAAGGCCGCTTCGGCGGCGATGAAAGGAGATGTCAACAGCATGAAAGCACTCGTCGTCTTTTATTCGCGCAGCGGGAACACGCGCCGGGTGGCGGAAGCGATCGCCAGCGCCCTAGAAGCGCCCATGGAAGAGCTGCACGACCTGCGCAGCCGCGCCGGCCTCATCGGCTGGCTACGCGCCGGCCTGGACGCATGGCGCAGCGCGCCGACAGTGATCGCGCCGACACGCGAGGACCCCACCGACTATGACCTGATCATCATCGGCACGCCGATCTGGGCCGGCAGGATGACGCCGGCAGTGCGCGCCTACCTGCTGCAGGAAAGGGATCGGCTGGAGAAGGTGGCCTTCTTTTCCAGTTGCGACAGCGGCAACGCCGACGCCGCCTTTGCCGAGATGCGCGACCTGATCGAGCGCGAGCCATATGCCACCGTCGCCGTCTCCAGTGCCGAGGTGAAAGACGGCGGATATACCCAGCAAGTTGGCATGTTCGTACATGAGCTATTGAGTTGACGATAGTGCTACGAGAGTTCCAGAGTCTGCGCCAGGCCGAGCCTGGTTTGGACTCCGGAACTCTGCTATTTCACCCGGACGCTTAGGAAGGCGGGCTTCCCTCCTCGAGGCAGAAGTAGAAGCTCTTGATGGTGCGCCAGCCGTAGCCCGGCTCACCCCACGAGCGGCCGTTGTTCACGATGGCCCGATCCCACACCTCCAGGATGATCTGGTAGCCGCAGGCGGGCAGCCCCGTCGTGTCCCACGAAAAGACCACATTCGTGTCGCCAGTGTCAGCGATCCCCGTGTACTTGCGCACCGGCAGGATCAGTCCGGAGGCCAGGCTGCTCTCGTAGCGGAGCCGGTAGCTGTAGAAATGGGCATCGGTGCCGGTTATCTTGCCCGTGACCACGTCCCCCGCATACACGTCGCCACACACCGGCACGACATCCAGCGTCAGCGTCGCATCCGGCACGGTGTTATCCAACATCACTACCACCGGCGCGCTGACATGCTCGACACCCCCGTTTTCCTTCACCGTGAGGCGGACGCTGTACTTGCCGTTCTTGCCGGATGTGTTCCACGGCATGTAGAGCCCGCCCATCGTCGTCGTGCAGAGGATGTCGAGCCACCCATCCGTTGTGGGGGTGCGATCCACGCGGATGTACCAGCCCGGCCAGATGAACGACCACTCTTTGAATGGCTCGTTCAGCGGCACCCAGATGGTTGGCGGCGTCGTTGTGCTGGGCCACGCGCCATACTCCACTTTGAACTGGGAGCACTCGGTGCAGGAAGGCATCAGGCCGATGATCTCCAGCCAGCCACCAAAGGGGCTATCGAACGCCTCGAAGGGCGGCGTTGTGGTGCTAAAGCCATTCGCCAGGCCGTTCGCGCCGATGCTGCCCGCCGCCATGCCGCCGACGCGGATGATCGCCGCGGCGCAGGCCGGACGCGGCACCTCCGGAATGCTCAGGGCGTCCAGCCCCAGGAAGCGCGCTTTGGGCTCAAAGCAGCTCACCAGGTCTTCGTTCTTGCGCACGATGCCATTGCCGAGCGCCAAGATGTCGCCATCGGTAAAGGCGGACTCGCCCTCGTAGAGGATCTCGGTGGAAAAGAGGATGAGTTTCTGATTGCCCTGGCGGTCCGTGGCCACCGCATCCAGGCCAAAATCCACGCCACCCTTCGGGATACCTGCGGGCACATCCGGTGGCAGGAGCGCGCTGTTCGCCGCCACGATGACGCCGGTGCGTGCGGAGAGCAGATCGCCGTCAAAGAACTTGGGACTCTCTACTGGCGGCGCGGTCCCCTCTGTAGAGAACCAGATGTCAATATCGTACTGGCTGAGCATCCCCGCCAGCATGGTTGGGTTCTCCAGCCAGCGGTCGCGTCCGATGCCATCCGCTTCTGCAAAGAAGGCAAGGATGTGGCTGTGCTCGCCGATCACCTGCAGGGCATCCAACCCCAGATCATAGTTGATCCCGAACTTGCCGAGCAACGCTACGTTCGGGATGATCACGCCGTTCGTGCCCAGCAGATCACCTGACGTGAACTGCCCCTTGTGTGGGCTGTCTATCTCGGTGGAGAAGACCACCAGATACGTGTCAAAATCGAGGATGTCCACCGCGTCCAGGCCAAGGTCCACCGCCACGTCCAGGCCACGCAATAGGTCTTGATTACGGGCACACACCGCGCAGCCCGGCCCCAGCAGATCGCCATCCGAGATGATGGGGTTGCCGTCTGACGGCACAGGCCCATGCGTGACAAAGTCCTCTTCTGTAGAGAAGGCAAGCTCGCGGCACGCCACCAGCGCCTCCCGCCCTACCGCGCTGCGCACCGGTTGCGCGGGCACTAGCAGCAGAGGCAACAACACGGCAGCCAAAGAGAGGATCGTCCATACCCTTTTCATCTGACGCACTCCTTTCGCAAACGGGTCGATGCCATAGCGCACGATAGGTGTCATCATGGCTATCGCCCCGCTCTGTGGTTTCGATAGATAAGAGGCAGTTCGGTGGACGGTGGCGCTGAAACGCTGCCGAGTGAGATGGCGTCCAGGCCCAGAAAACCGGCCTTGGGCTCAAAACACTGCACAAGCGCCTTGTGCGTCAGGCCGATCCCATCCTGATAGCGAAGCACATCGCCATCGCTGAAGCTCGGCCCGCCATTGTAGAGGATCTCGGTGGAGAAGCGGATCGTTCTACGCTCTCCGTCCCGATCCGCGGCCACCGCATCCAGGCCGAAGTCAACCCCGCGATCAGGGACGCCCGCCGGCACCGTGGCTGGCAGCAACTCCTTGTTGGCCGCGACGATGACGCCATCTCGCGCCGACAACAGATCGCCATCAAGAAAGCCGGGCCGGCCTGCCGTGCGTAGCGAGCCCTCTGTGGAGAGCCAGAGGTCAACGTTGAACTCTTCCAAGAGCGCGGGCAGTTTCGTCGGGTCCTGCAACCAGCCGTCGCGTCGCATCTGCGCTGCCGCGTGCATGAACGCCAGGACCGCTTCCGTCTCCCCTACAAAATGCAGCGCGTCCAATCCCAGATCGTCCTGCACCCCGAACTTGGCGAGAAGAGCGATATTGGGAATGACAGCGCCATTTGTGGCCAAGAGGTCGCCCGCGGTGAACTGGCCGTGATGGGGGCTGTCCAGCTCGGTGGAAAAGGCGACGAGGTACTCGTCCACACTCAGGACATCCACCGCATCCAGGCCGAGATCAACACTCACATCAAAGCGCCCCACCAGGTCGCGATTGCGCGCACAGACGATGCAGCCGCGTCCCAGCAGATCGCCGTCCGAGATGATGGGGTTGCCATCGCCGGGAACAGGGCCATATGCGACAAAGCTCTGCTCGGTGGAAAAAGCCAGCTCGCCGCATGCCGCTGGGAGCTGCGGGGCGAGGCCAGTGGCGGGGCTAAACGCTGCCACAACGAGCAGCCATGTCGCCGCGATCACCAACAGACGTTTCAGTCCGTTCATACCATGCTCCTTTCCGGACCACGGCTTCCCACATTCGGGGCAGGGCAGCCGTGCCTGCATCAGACCAGGGGGCCGAGAATGTCGCACCTCCTTTCGCCCCGTGGCGCGGGGTGCCACATGGGGCGCACACAACGGGCAGCTTACTGGGGAGCCGCCCAAGCCGACTGGTTATGATCCGCTAGCAGTTGCTGGCCAAGGCGTAGATCAGGCTGACAGGCGCGCGACACGCCAGCGGGAAAGGTGACATGACAGAGATATCCTGGTTGAGCGGCGATGCGGGGTCATCTCGCGCGTTCCGCCGCCAGCGTTGTGCGGGTGTGCGCGAGACGGGGCAAACTTCTACAGCTACTATTGCCATTATAGCATCTGCTGCGGACGCTGTCAAGCTTTCCGCCTGGTGATTGTTCGACAGCTGGTGAAGAATCTCGCCAGCCACAACCTGCGGCAGTGATGCAAGTCGCCATACACAACCGGTAGTGGTCACGAGCAGCGTTCACTGAAGATCAAACAGTCACTCCGATCGCTCTGAGATTCAAGCCCCACCGGTCCAGGCGATTTGACGCGCGGCCGTATTTGGTATATAATCATCACTCGGCATTCGACCATTTCGCCGTGTGCGCTCGACACAATTCAAGCAACCGCCGAGCAAGCGGAGAGCAAAGTCAGGCCGAGCGAGCACAAACATCCTATGGGGAGGAGTCAAGTGGAAGGGTTCTTGGCTGGGCACAGTCTCGCCGTCAACATCGTGGTCGGCCTAGCAGCCATCGCGATCCTGGTCCTGAGCGCGGATTTCGCGGTCAACAAGCTTGTGGGCCTGGCGAACTACTTTCGCTTATCCGGAACCTTCATGGGCATGACCGTCCTCTCCCTGGCCACCAGCATCCCGGAGATCACATCACACCTCACCGCCTCGGTGGGCATTCTGCGCGGCACATTGGACTTTCAGATCGGCTCGTCTATCGTGCTGGGCGCCAACATCGGCTCGGATGTGGTGCAACAGACGCTGATCATGGCGCTGGTTGTCTTTTTCGCGGGCGCGCTCTACTTCCGGCGCTATTTCCTGTACAAGAGCATGATCCCGATGATCGGCACAACGGTCATGTGCATCATCCTGGGGTGGGATCGTGTCTATTCGCGTCTGGACGGCCTGATCCTCTTTGGCACGTTCATCGCCTACACTTACTACCTGTACGTGGATGAGCGCAAGTACTACCGCAAGCCTCAGTCGGCGGAGGAGATGCCGGAAGCTCGCACGCCACAGAACCGCAAAGAGATGTTGCGCGACGTCTTGCTGGCAACAGGCGCGATGGCCCTAACCATCGCCACCGCGCAGGTGGTGCTGGGGATCACTGAGCGGGTCGTACTGGCTACCGGCATCGGTGGCTCTTTCATCGGCGTGGTTACATTAGGCGTTGCCTCAGCTATGCCGGAGCTGGTCACGGCAATCTCTGGCATCCGCTGCAAGGAGCATGGCATCTCGCTGGGCACACTGGTGGGGAGCAACATCACCAACCCGCTGGTCGCCATCGGCGGCGGCGCGCTTGTCTCCACCTACTGGGCACCCAAGCCTTTGCTTTACTGGGACCTGCCCTGGGAGACAATCACCGGCGTCATCCTGTGGATCATTCTGTGGTTCACCAAAGGGAAATTGAACCGCTGGGCAGCCTACTATCTTGTAGGTCTCTACATCGCGTACATTGCGTTGCGTGCCCTCTTCTTCCTGGCGGACTAACCGGAGGCGAAGAAGCGAGAGCGTGGCGTGCCATGTTCCCGCTTATGTCAATTCAAGATCAACGGCAGCCGTGACAGGTGAGGTGTGGGCGTCGGGATGGATGTTTCTGTGGGCGACGGCGTAGCGGCCGGCGTCTGTGTGGCAGTGAATGTCGCAGCTGGAGTGAGAGTGGGCGTCGGACTGGATGGCGGTGGCAGCTCCACACGCACATGCACCGCATCGCTTGCCACCTGGCCCGCGGTGTCATACGCCTGGGCCACGATCGGCACAGTGTTACTGTCGCTATACGCCCAGTAATGAAACTCGTTCCACGGCCCCTCCGCCACGATCCGCAGTCCGATAGAGGACTTGCCCGCCGTATGGGCTGCCGGGATAGCGAACGTCTCGTCGCTCCAGCTCTTGATCACGTTCTGATATGCCGAGTACCATATCCCCACGTACTCACCATCTACGTACACCTGCGCCCGCTGTCGCCCCACCGCCTGATCCCGCCGCCGCCGCAGCAGCACCCCCTGGTTCGCCGGGTGGATTCGTAGCGTGAACTCGCTGGTCTGCACATCGCTGCGACCGGCATCCATGAGCGGCACATGATCCCAGTCCCCTTCGTATTGCAGCACGCGCGTAACCGGGATACCATCAGAGATGTAACCGTGGGTCACCTCTGACGCCGCATCACCGATGTCCAGCTCATCGCTGAGGTGCCGCGCCGGCAGATCTACCTCGTAGTAGAAAGCCACGCCGGCATATCGGGCTGGCTCCTGATTGGTGCCGCCATGTTCGATGCCAAAACGGATGGCAGAAGCGTAGGGGATGAGGTCGCCTATGTGTAGCCGGTAGCAGGAGAGGCGTTCCATCGTGTCCCGCTGACGGGCGACCATGCCGTGCGTGGGGAGGCCAAACGTGCCATAGCGGAACCACCATGCGCCGAGAAAGTACTCTTCCGTGCCAGATCCGTAAAACGCCGGGGTATAGCTGTCGTCGAAATAGACCCGATCATCCCCTTCCAGGAAGCTCGGCCAACCGAGCTGGTAACCTGCCATGGTCAGCACTGTTCCCACATAGTGTCCCTGGCCACGGCTTTGCAGCAGCACATAGTCGGCGCCATCGGCCGCCAACTCGCGATCGTCATAGCGCGCGTGCAGATACCCCGCCGCGCTGCGCGGATACGGCGCGGCGCGCCACTGCACCTCATAGGAGAGCGACACGTCCGTCTGGCTCTGGTTCGCGATTTCCAGACGCGCACGCTCCCAGAAGGGCATGGGGAAGTAGCAGTAGTAATCGCCATCGCTGCTCATCCCCAAGAGCAGCGAGCGCACTGTCATCTCGCCAAGGCCAGAGCCGAAAAAGGGGCCAAGCGGCGCATCCACGCTCGGCGCAGACTCGCCATCCCAATAGGCGCGCAGCCGCACATGCTGCAACACATCCAGTGTGGCGGGCGTCGGTCGCAGCTTGATGCTGGCAATGCTGCCCTCCCCCGCAATGGACGCCAACGTCACCGTCTCGCCCCGGGCGGTGGTCATAGTGCCAGTGATGATCTCGTTGCCCGCCGTCGGCTTGGGATCCTCACCTGCCTGCTGCCAGAGCGCCACCACCGGCGAGACGTCCTCCATGCCGGTCCACGTCCACGTTTCGATCCCATCTGCGGTGGGATACATGTGATAGATGACATGATAGTATCTGGGCAGCGCATTCACAGCCACGGTGCAGGAGCGCGCAAAGGGAATCGGCAGCAACGAATAGTATCCACCGCTCGAGTCCAGGTTGTTCCCTACCAGTGGCCGCACAAAGGGCGGATACTCGCCGCGGAAAAAGGCCGCCGGCTCCACATCAATGCGCGGCGTCGTCTCGCCATCCAAATATATCCGCAGGCGCGTGAATAGCTCGATGTGGGTGAACCAGAGGTTATAGATGCAGCCAGGCCCCTCCACGTCCAGTAGCACATACTCGCCGCCGCGACGATAGAGATAGTTCTTCATATCGCTATTCTGGCCATATGGATCGTGTGTGGAGACCTCATAAGCCTGCACGCCGGACCGCAAGAGGGGAAGCAAGTCAATGCGCTTCAGCGCCTCCAGGCCGACCGGCGGGCGCACCGTCTGCACGGACGACGGCAGTGCCCAGCGCCGCGTGTCCCAGATAGCCGTGTAAGGAGGTGTCGTATCCACGCCCAATAGCTCGAGATCTGGGCCGGCATAGAACGCGACGCGGTCAATACCCCGGTCGTCGGTCGCGGTGGCGGCAAGCTCGACGACGCCGTACAACGCCTGCGATGCGTCCGGCGCGACCAGCGCCACACGAGGCGGTGCATCCGGCACATCTACGACATACGTTACAGCCAGGCGTGGCCGTTGCGCCGCCGCGCCCTCTGCCGAGACAAAGCGTACCATCTCGGCATCCATATTCAGCAACAGAAAGCCGTGGTTGTCTGCGGGCCGCACCACCCACCGCTGCACCAGATCGGTGAGCTCCCAACGCACAGTCGCGGGAGCCTTGGGCACCGTCGCCGTCGCCGCGAGCGGCCCGCGATCCGCGCCGCCCGCGCCGGGCAGAGCCCAACCGATCGCCTGCCACGGCTGATAGTCGCGCAGATTCCAGCTCGCCACATCCCGGTTCCAGGCGACCTGAATCGGATACACCTCCACCCGGTGCGTCTCTGCCGTCCAGTACAGCTTTTCCAACGTCAGCGTCGCAGAGATGATGGTGGCATTGACGGGGATGGTCGAGAGGTCAAAGCGCAGGAGCGGATGACGCCGCCCGGCACTTCCCTGCGCGCCCGCCTGAAGCAGCGGGTCATCCGCATGGCAGGTTAGCGGTTGCCACTCATCCAGCCAGACGTCGGCGCTGCCCACATAATTGGCATCCGGCGACACCTTTTGCTGAAAGACGATCGTTATGGGCGAGGTGCCAAGGCGCGGCCTCGCTGCGAGCGCGGCGCTGGCCGCCCACGACATGGCCAGCAGGCAGCAGAGAACCCCGGCCACCAGCCGTCGCTGCCCTATATGGGAGAGAATATGGCTCATCATCTCGCGCACGGGGAGGCATCCTTGCTACAGCCTGATGTTACATGCTCGCCTCACGCAGCAGCTCCACTACCCGTTGTAACTCTTCCGGCAGCACATAGTAGGCGACAGCAATGCGCACCCAGTGCGTGCCATCGTCACGCGGCGCGCAGGGAAAGAGCAGCCTGCGCTCTTCATAACGCTTACTCAGCAGCTCGTCCCGATAGCCGGTCAGCTCCGCCGCCACCAGACCGGCAGAGCGTTCCGCCGCCAGTGGCGTCAGCAGCCGCAACTGTGGCAGCGCCTGCACGACCTCTTTGAACGGCCGCACCATCGTCTGCACATGCGCGGCGATTTTCGCCGGGCTGATCTGCTGGATGATGTCCAACGCCGTCTCTAGGCCAGCGTAGAGGCCCCAGGCGCGCGTCGCATTCTCGAATCGCCTGCCCCCCTCCGCCCAGAGGAGACGCTCATCGCCCGGCCCCTTGCACTCGCGGGAGCGCGAGCCGGCGCCAACCCACGACGGCTCCACCTGCGGCAACTGCTCCGCAGCTATATAGAGAAAGGCGGTGCCCTGCGGCCCCATCACCCATTTGTGGCCGCAACTGGCGTAAAAGTCGCACCCCAGCGCGCGCACGTCCACAGGTATCTGCCCGGCGGCATGCGCGCCATCCAGCATCAGCAGCACGCCGTGCCGATGCGCCAGCTCCGCCAGCGCCGCGCCCGGCACCACAAGGCCAGTAACACAGGAGATGTGGCTGCAAAAGATGAGGCGCGTGCGCGGCGTCAGCAACGCCTGGACGTTCGCCAGCAGCTCGTTGGGATCGTTTGCCAGGGGAAAGATGCGCAGGCGCACGCCATACCGCCGCGCGATCTCATGCCAGATCACCCAGGCGCATTCGTGCTCGCGATCACTGAGGATGACCTCATCCCCGGGCTGCCAGCGCAGCCCGTGCGCGATGATGTTGATGCCATCGGTTACCGAGCGCGTCAGGGCGATCTCTGCCGGCTCTGCGCCAAGCAGTGCCGCCACCTTGCCACGCACCCGCTCGAACATCTCGTCGGCGCGCTGCGTCACGGCGGGCGACCACGGCCCTTCCGCCTCCAACATGCGATACCATGCACAGACAGTGTCCACCACCGGCGCGGGCAGCGCGCCATAAGTGCCGGTGTTCAGATAGGCGGTGTGCTGCAGCACCGGAAACCACGCCCGCCATTCGGCCAGATCTTCTGCGTCCATGTGAGTTCGAATCGCCTCCAAGGGGGATGCGGCATAGTATGGCATGATCATCTCACCAGTCAAATGGGGTGTTTGCGCCGAGGACAGAGGGGGCAGGTTGCGGATGCTCCCTGTGGCAATACCGCTCACAAAGCACGGCGGTAGATGCGGTGCTGCTTGTACCACTGCACGCCCAAGGTGCTCATCTCCGCGCGGCTCTTGTAGTTCTCCTCCTCGACCTGCACCAGGTCAGCATGCTCAAAGCCGAATTCGTAGATGCTCTTGAACAGCTCGGTGTAAAGGATCGTGTTGCCGCCCACGCCCTGGTGCTCCGGCAGCAGCCCCAGTCCATTCAGGTTGACCCACTTGGTGCGCTTGAATTCGCGCCAGAGGTGGAACCAACCGAACGGCCAGATGCGCCCTTTGGTGCGCTGGATGGCGGCAGAGATATCGGGGAAGGCAAAGCAAAAGCCGATGATCTCGTCCCCCTTCATCACCAGTTTGATCAAGCGGGGATCGGCAATGGAGATCAGGCGATCCGCCACCACTCGCAAGTCCGCCTCGGGCAGCGGCGCATACTCCCAGTTGTTCTGGAACGCACGGTTATACACCGCGCCGATGCGCGGCGCCCACGCGCGCAGCTCTTTCTCCGAGGTGAAGGACTTGACAGGCCACGACGCTGCTTGACCTTTTCCGCCACCTCGTAGAAGCGCTCCGGAAGCGTGTGATCGCCACGCACATAGCCAGATGAGAAATCCGTGGCCTTCTCAAAGCCCAGCGCGGTGAGAAGCTCGCCATAATAGGGGTAGTTGTACGGGATGCCCATGGCCGGACGGTGCGCAAAGCCCTCAACGAGCAGCCCCATGCCATCCCCCTGCATAAAGCCGAGAGGGCCAATCAGCTCGTTGCACCCCTCCTGCTGCGCCCACTCCGCCGCGGCATCACACAAAAGACGCGCCACCTGCAGGTCATTGACCAGGTCGAGGTAATAGAAAAAAGCGGCGGGGCGCTGGTGATACGCGGTATAGTTGCGGTTGTGCAACACGGCGATGCGCCCCACTGTGCGGCCTGCATCCTCGACCACGAAAAAGTCGGCGGTAGAGTGCCGATAGAAAGGGTAGTGCCGGCGGTCGAAAACCTTGCGCATCTCCGCGCGGATCGGCGGCACCCACTGCGGACAGTCGCGGTAGAGGTCAAATGGGAGCTGCATGAACTGCCGCACATCAGCGCCGCGCGACGTGTCTATCTTGCGAACCTGCATTTTGCCCTCCTGACGGAACAGCCAGAAACTGAATGATTGTGCACAGCTCGGAACCACCTGCGTCATGACGAGGGAGCGAAGTGACCGTGGCAATACCCAACCAGCCAACAGGGAGTTTGCTTCGCAAACCGCGCTCGCAATGACAGCGCCCATGTCATTGCGAGGAAGCAAAGCGACCGAAGCAATCCCCGCCTACGCTAGCGAGTAATTGCTTCGCTCCGGTCGCTCGCAATGAGAGTTACTCAACCAGGCCTCCAGGGCAAGTTAGCCCGCGCTGCTCGCCGGCGTGAAAAAGCCGACGCCCAGCACCCCCGGACCGGCGTGACAGACGATGGTCGGCGGCAGATCGTGCAACGGCACTTCGGCAAGGCCCAGTTGCGCCGCCAGCTCGTCGGCTAGGGCACGCCCCTCTTCTGGCACGCCGGCATGCATGACGCTGAGATAGCCGGTCCCGTCGCGCGCGATCTGTGCCAGCACCAGCTCCCTCAGGCGAGCCACCGCACGCCGTTGTGTGCGTTCTTTCTCGTACACATCCACACGCCCGTCATTGAAGGTGAGGATCGGCTTGACCTGCAGGATGCTGCCGAGCAGCGCCGTGGCCCCGCCGATGCGCCCGCCGCGAGCCATGTATTCGAGGGTCGCCACGAGAAAGTAGATGCGACAGCGAGACGACATGTCGCGCACGCGCGCTTCGATGGTGTCAGCATCCACGCCCGCTGTCGCCCATTGCGCGGCCAGCACCGCCATCGTCGCCATTGGGCTGCCGGTGATGCGAGTGTCAATGATGCGGATGTCGGCGTCGGGCAACTCCTGCCGCGCCACCGTTGCCGAGCGGATCGTGCCGCTCGCCTCGGCGGTGGGGTGGATGCAGATGATCGGCTCGCCCAGCGGCACCAGCCGCGCGAACTCTTGCACAAAAAGCTCCGGCGGTGGCGCGGAGGTCTTGGGCAGCTCACGCGCCGCCCGCAGCCGCTGCATAAAAGTCGGGATGTCAATCTCGACGCCTTCCAGAAAGGACGCGTCGGCAAAGTGGATGACCTGTGGCAGCACGGGGATGTCGTATTGACGTGCCACAGCGGCGGACAAGGTCGAGGTACTATCGGTAACGATCTTGACCATCGGCGTCCTCCTGGCAAATCAGCATCGCAGATATTATATCCGATTTGCCACGGACGCCAACTGAAAGTGGTCGGAAGCCTTGCAGGCTTGCTCTACATGGCTCGTCTTGCCAGCTCAATGCAGCGCTGCGAGACTACCCGTTCCGGCGGTCAGCCCATCCTCCACATCCAGCTCGGTAAGATGACCTGTAACGGTAAAGAGAGTGCGCTCGCAGATGTTGGTAACACGGTCCGCGGCACGCTCCAAGTTGTGGGCTACCCAGAGCAGATGTGTGGCCGCATCCATAGCGGTCGGATTGGCGATGATACGCGCCAGCAGGTCGCGATATACCTGATTGTAGAGCGCGTCCACCTCGTCGTCCTCCAGCGGGATGGCCTGCGCCTGGACCACGTCGCGCCGCACAAAGGCATCCAGCGCACGGCGCAGCATGTCGCATGCCTTTTCCCCCATGCGCGGGATGTCCACAAGCGGCTTGAGCAGGGGCGTCGGGCCTATCAAGATGCTGACCTTGGCGATCCCTTTGGCATAGTCGCCGATCCGTTCCAGCTCGGTGGCGATTTCCAGGATGGCCGCCAGAACGCGCAGGTCGCCGGCCATCGGCTGTTGCGTGGCGATCAGCGCGAGGCAGTCCGCTTCGATCGCAAAGCGTCGCGCATTCACCCGCTCATCGCCAGCGATGAGCTGACGCGCCCCATCCATATCCCGCCGCCGCAACACATCCACCGCGTCCAGCAGCGCCTGCTCGACGATGCTGCCCAGGATCAGGATTTGGTCCTGTAGGCGGCGCAACTCCTGATCAAAACTCCCGCGCGGCATGTGATCCCTCTTCTCTTTGCAGCGACTGAACCTGCTCCAGTGCCGCGATGACGCGCTCACGGATCTCATCTCGCACCTGGCGAAAGACCGCCAACCGCTCATCATCGCTCCCCGTTGCCGCCGCAGGATCGGAAAAGCCGATGTGCAGCCTGAGGCCACCGCCAAGCCAGAGCGGACACGTCTCCGCGGCATGGCCGCAGAGGGTGATCACCACGTCGAATGATTGCCCTCGAAACGCATCCACTGGCTTGGAGCGCTGGGCCGAAATATCTATGCCGATCTCGGTCATCGCCTGCACAGCTAACGGATGTACGCGGGCTGCTGGCTCCACGCCTGCTGAGAACGCGATCCACTGGTCGCCCGACAGATGATTGACGAGCGCCTCGGCCATCTGGCTGCGGGCCGAGTTGCCAGTGCAGAGAAAGAGCACGCGCTTTCGGCTCATCCGAACCTCCCGGTGATATAGTCCTCGGTACGCTTGTCCTGTGGGTTGGTGAAAAGCTGACAAGTGGGGCCATATTCTACGAGATAGCCTGCGCGCCGCTCGTCCATCATGAAAAAGGCGGTAAAGTCAGACACACGTGCCGCCTGCTGCATGTTGTGGGTCACCACGATGATCGTATAGTGGCGGGCGAGATCGTGCATCAGCTCCTCGATTTTGAGAGTGGCGATCGGGTCCAGCGCCGATGCCGGCTCATCCATCAGGATGATCTCCGGCTTGACGGCAATGGTGCGAGCGATGCAGAGACGCTGCTGTTGTCCGCCGGAGAGCGCCAACGCGCTCTGCCCCAGTTTGTCCTTCACCTCATCCCACAACGCCGCCTGGCGCAGCGAACGCTCCACGAGTTCGTCTACGTCGCCACGATAGCCGTTGATGCGCGCGCCCCACGCGATATTCTCATAGATGCTCTTGGGGAACGGGTTTGGTTTCTGGAACACCATGCCGATTCGCCGCCGTACTTCGACCGGGTCCACATCTGCGTCGTAGATGTTTTGGCCCAGGAACATCACTTCCCCCGTGGTACGCACGCCGGGAGCCAGCTCGTTCATGCGGTTAAAGGCGCGCAACATGGTGCTCTTGCCGCAACCGGATGGGCCGATAATGGCGGTGATCTTTTTCGCGGGGATGTGCAGGGTAACATCACGCACTGCCTGGAAGTCACCGTAATAGACGCACAGATCGCGCGTCTCGATAGCATATGGGGTTGATTCTGTCATCTCAAGAACAAAGCCGGCCTTGGTCTGCGTCGCGAGCATTAGATCCTCCTGCTAGAGCGGTTGCGCAACAGGATGGCGCTGGCATTCAGCGACAGAAGGAGCGCCAACAACACCATGATGGCCGCCGCGGCAATGTGCCGAAATTCGCTCTGCGGGCGCGTCGTCCACTGGTAGATCTGGATCGGCAGCACCGTAAAGCGAGAAAACGGGCTATCTGGGTCAAACGAGATAAAAGTGGCAGCGCCTACCACGACCAGCGGTGCGGTCTCGCCGATGGCGCGCGACATCGCCAGGATCGTGCCGGTCATGATGCCGGGCAGGGCACTGGGCAATACGTGATGCCATGTCGTCTGCCATTTGGTGGCTCCCAGACCGTAGCTGGCGTGCCGCAGCGACGTCGGTACGGCGCGAATCGCCTCCTGCGAGTTGATGATCAGCAGCGGCAGCACGAGCAGTGCCAATGTCAACGACGCGGACAGGATGGTCCGTCCGTTGGTCGTAGTCGGGTCGGTCAACCCAAAGACCGCGCCGCTGGTGAGCGGCTCCAGGCCGCGCACAAAGATCGCCAGTCCGAGCATACCGTAGATGATCGAGGGCACACCCGCCAAGTTGCTGATGTTCGTCTGGATAATTCGGGTGAGGAGATTGCTCGGCGCGTACTCCTCGAGGTAGACCGCTGCACCCACGCCGATCGGGAAGGCGACAGCCATGGTCAGGGTGATCATCCAGAGCGAGCCCAGCAGCGCTGTGCGCACGCCGGCGATCAACGGTTGGCTGGACTGCGGTCGCCGGACAAAATCCAGCGTCAGCCAAGAGCGGAATTGCAGCCTGGCCGCTGGCCGCTCCGCTGCCACCCAGGCTTCAATCTGGTCGCGGCTGAGGAGCGACTCGGACAGCAGCCACGCCTCCACAACCTGCGGCTGGACGACCCGTTCATAGAGGAGCGTCAGCACATTCTCGCGCGAACGCTGCGCAAAGGGCTGATCGTTCTCCAGCCGCCGCATCAGGCCGACGGACACGTGCGCCTGCAGGATGCTGACGAGCTGGTCGTGGCTCAGATCGTCCAGGGGCACGCCATCAACGGCCAGCGTCGCCGGGTCCACCGTATTCTCGATCGCCACTAGGCCAAACGATTGGTTGACGATGGTATAGAGGAGCGCTGACAGGGCGATGATGCCCACGAGGGTCGAAGCCTGAAAGACAGCCGCCCATATCCTGCCGACACGATGGCGACGCGGCAGGTCGCTGCGGAACGCGTCTCCGCCCACTTGCATCCCTTGTTTCATTCGTAGACCTCGCGAAAGCGCTGCACCACAAAGCGGCTGATGATGTTCAGCGCCAAAGTAATCAAGAAAAGCATCAGGCCAATGGCAAAGATGCTGTTATAGTCAATGGAATCATACGATAGGTCGCCGCCACTGATGCGCACGATATGGCCAGTCATCGTCTCGGCAGCCTTGAAGGGATTCAACGTGAAATTCGGCCCCGCGCCGGCGGCGATAGCGACGATCATGGTCTCACCAACCGCGCGCGAAATGCCCACGATCACCGCCGCGGCGATGCCAGAGAGCGCCGCAGGGAGAACCACCTGGATCGCCGTCTCGAACTTGGTCGCGCCCAGACCGTACGCCGCTTCGCGCAGCGCGCGCGGCACGGCGCTAAGCGCGTCCTCGCTCATGGAAGTGATCAGCGGCAGGATGAGGATTCCCATCACCAACCCGGCGGAGGCGGTGTTATAGATGTCCACCACATCACGCCCGAAGATAGAGCGTAGCAGCGGCGTCATGAAATAGAGGGCAAAGTAGCCATAGACCACAGTCGGGATGCCCGCCAGAGTCTCCAGGATTGGCTTGAGCGTGTTGCGCGTGCGCAACGTCGCGTACTCGCTGAGATAGATGGCCACGCTCAGCCCCAGTGGTAAGGCGATGCACATGGCAATGCCGCTGGTGACAAAGGTGGCGGTCACCAGCGGCCAGATGCCAAATTGCAGGATCGCCGGCTGCCACTTGGTAGAGGTAAAGAACTCAACCAGCGTGACTTCCGGACTACCGAAAAAGAGAAGAGACTCGTGGCCCAGCACATACACGATCCCCAGAGTGGTCAGGATCGAGACAGCGCCGCACAGAAAGAGAAACGTCTGCACAAGACGCTCCCCCGGCCGGGACCGCCGCCGCAGATCAACGGCCGTCGCCACTTGCTCACCCTGCCTCAACATGGGCCTGACCGTCGCTCCCATCACTTCCCCTGTCATCTGTATATGCTCCATACTCGCCTCAGCGCGGCTGACACGGTTGCCGACCGGAGGCTAACGCCCCCGGTCGGCCAAGAGACGCGCTTTTGGATCGCTTCCCATCCTGTCTCACTTGATCGCGTCGAGGAAAGCCTGCTTGGCGGCTTCGAGCGCTGCCGTGCTGGCCGGGAAGTAGCCAACCTTGCCGATCTCCTCGTTCACGTGCGTCAGGTAAAAGTTGATGAAGGCGGCCACCTGCGGCTTTTCCTTCAGGATCTTGGCGGTCGTGTACATGTACAGCGGCCGCGCCAGCGGGTACTTGCCGCTGTCCACCGTCTCCGCCGTCGGCGCAACGCCTTCCACCGACAACACCTTCATCTTGCCCGCATTCTCCTGATAGTACGCGTAGCCAAAGTAGCCGATGGCATACGGGCTGCCCAGCACACCCTGCACCAGCACATTGTCATCCTCGCTGAGTTGCTGGTTCGGCGCTTCAAGCGCCAACTCTTTCTTGTTCCCCAGGATCACCTCCACGAAAAAGTCAAAGGTGCCGCTGTCCGTGCCGGGGATGAAACGCTTGATGTCCTCTTTCGGCCAGGTGGGATCTACATCGGACCACTTGACCGCCGCCGCGGAAAAGATCTTGGCGAGCTGCTCTTTGGTTACATTGTCCAGAAAGGTATTCTCTTTGCTCACCACCACCGCGAGAGCGTCTGTGCCCACGCGGATTTCCAGCGGCTCGCGCCCGATAGAGCGGCATGATTCGATCTCACTGGATTTGATGGCGCGGCTAGCATTGGAGATGTCCGTCTCGCCTGCCTTGCAGAAGCGCTCAAAGCCTGCGCCACTGCCGATGCTGGCGATGGTGATCTTGCCGGTGTAACCTTCATCAGCAAAGCGCTCGGCCATCCGCTCCGATAGCGGATACACCGTCGAGCTGCCTGCAGTTACGATGTCGCCTTTGACCTGCAGCGGGTTCACTTCCGGCAACTGGATGCCACTGGCCGCCGGCGCGACGGTCGCCGCGGGAGCCACAGTGTTCGTTGGTGCTGTTGTAGGGGCGGTCGCGGGCTGCGCCGCCGTCGCACAGCCACTAGCCACGATGGTCAGAACCAGGAACGCAATAACCAGGACCTTACGCATGTTTCCTCCTCAGATTTCTTGTTCTCTGCACGCTGCCATTCTACCAGAGGAGGTTTAACGCCACTTCAAGGGGTTGTTAATGATATGTTAAGAACGGGGAAAGGTTTTCTTAACGGCGGTCGCTCAGGCACCGCTGACCCTGACAAAGGACGCAGAGGCGCGCAATGACGGCCATGTACCACCTGCCGGTGCTTTGCCCCTGCGTCTTGGTGCATGTCTTGTTGCAGTGGGAGGATCAGGAGGGGGCAGGCAAGAGGGACACATAGAAGGTGCTACCCTGGCCCTCGATGCTCTCCGCCCAGATGCGGCCGCCGTGCGATTGCACGATGTGTTTGGCGATCGCCAGGCCAAGGCCCGTCCCACCACCGACTCGGGCGCGGTCCGCTTTGTAGAAACGCTCAAAGATGCGCGGCAGGTCATCTGCCGAGATGCCAACGCCGGTGTCGCGCACCGCGATAACCACCTCGTCACCGGCACGCTGCACGGTAACGGTGATCTCGCCACCCGGCGGCGTGAACTTGATCGCGTTATGCACCAGGTTAGTCATCGTCTGCTGGAGCCGCTCTCGGTCCGCCAGCACGCGCACCTCCTCTGACGGCAACTGTACCTCCAGCCGCAAGCCGGCCCGCTCCGCCTGCGGGCGCAACCGCTCCACCGGCGGCACGATGGCCTCCGCCACATCCAGCGGGCGCAGGTGCAGCGGCGACTGGCCAGACTCGATACGCGACAGCTCTAGCAGCTCCTGCACCAGCTGCGTCATGGCGTCCACCTCAACCTCGACACGGCCGAGGAAGCGCTGCGCCGCGGGTGGATCCTCCAACGCGCCGTCGCGCAGCGTGTCCACCAGCGCTTTGAGCGACGCCAACGGCGTGCGCAGTTCGTGCGAGATATTGCTGATGAAATCGCGTCGCACCGTCTCCAGCCGACGTACCTGGGTCAGGTTCTGCAAGATGACCAGGTAACCTTCCGCCTCGACCCCCTGCAGCGGGGTGATGATCACCTGCAAGAAGAGACGCTGCCGCCCCACCTCCACCGCCTCGACCTGTTCCTCGCCGGTGTCGTGGCAGCGCCGCCAGATCTCGATGATCTGATGGTAGCGCACCACCTGGGCAAAGGACCGCCCCAGCGCATCCTCCACCCTGATCTCGAACAGTCGGGATACGGCTGGGTTCACCAGCAGCACCCGGCCCTCGGGGTCAGTGATCAGCACGCCATCCGCCATGTGCGTCAGCACCGATGCCAGGCGAGCGCGCTCGTTCGTGAGAGTCGCCATCTGCTCCCCTAGCTTTGCTGCCATTTCGTTGAAAGCGTGGGTGAGCGCGCCCACCTCATCTTGGCTCGTGATCAGCAAGCGCGTATCCAGTTGGCCGGCGGCCACGCGCTGCGCCGCGGCGGTGAGCTGTCGCACCGGCTGCGCGGTGCGCTCGGCGATGGCGACCGCCAACAGGACCCCCAGCACGGCAGCGAGAAGCGTCGCGCCTAATGCCGCGCGGCGCAGTGCGGCAATATCCGTGGCGATCTCATGCAGCGGCAGCGCCAGGCGCACTACACGCGTAACTTGTTCCCCTGTCCGGGCGACCGTCGCCACGTAGAGCATGTCATAGCCCAGCGTCTCGCTGTAGCGGATGTTACTGCCCACGCCCACGGCCAGCGCGCGCTGCACCTCCGGGCGAAAGAGATGGTTTTCCATGCGCGCCGGGTTCTCGTGCGAGTCGCTCAGCACGACCCCATCGCGCGCAATCACCGTCACGCGCGCGCCCAGGCTCGCGGCGAACTGGGCCACCAGCGCGTCCAGCCTCTCGCGCGACCACTGCCAGCTATCTGGCGCGCTGAGTTGTGCCGCAAGAAGAGTCGCCTCCGCTTCCAGCCTGTCCCGCAGGTCCGCCTTGTGAGTGTTCTCTGTCAAAGCGGTCAGATACAGTGCCAGGCCGATCATGGCGACCAGAATCAGGACAACATATGGTAGGGCAATACGCCAGCGAATGGAACGGAACATACGACTCCCTTCTATCGAGCAGGCCAGCGCTCGCCGTATACCACAGGCATGGAAAACCCCACGAGACGTGTTGCTCTTGCGTTACGGCGCGATCTCCACCTCAGCTTCGATCTCCACTGGCAAGTTCAGTGGCAGTCCCGCCATGCCGACAGCAGAGCGGGCGTGCTGCCCGCGCTCCTGCCCGTACAGCTCCAGTATCAGATCAGAGAATCCGTTGATCACCGCTGGCTGCTGGCTAAAACCGGGAGCCGAGTTCACCATGCCAAAGACACGCAGCCACGCCGTCACCCGATCGAGGCTGCCCAGCTCCCGCTTGAGGCTGCTGAGGATGGTCAGCGCCGTGAGCCGCGCCGCCTCGTAGCCTTGCTCGACCGTCACCTCCGCGCCCACACGGCCAAATGGCCCGGCCAGCACGCCATCAGGGTGTGTCGGGCCATGTCCCGAGATATAGGCACGATCCCCGCGCACCCGCACAAAGGCAAAGGGGAGCCGCATTCCAGGCGGCGCCTGCAGAGGCGCATGGAGCGAGAGCCCCATCGCCGTCAATCTGGCTTCGATCTCATCTGTCTCCGGCATAGTATCTGCCTCCTGAGCAATGTGTGTCGTCTCATAGCACACATGTGCATTGTACCACCATAACGCGCTACATGCACAGATCCCACCCGCAGCGATCATAGCAGCCGCTTGCAGGTGAGCAGGCGCCTATGAGGCCAGCTGGAGCTTGATGCTTGTGCGCAGCCTGGACCATTCTTGTGATTGCAGAGGAGAACAAACGCAGTAATCTCCAGCCACATGTCATTGCGAGGGAGCAGAGCACCAAAGCAACCTCCATCCACTCGCACAGCGGATTGCTTCGCCGCTGCGCGGCTCGCAGTGACAGTGCCGGTGTCGTGACGCGGGAGCGGGGCGGCCGCAAGAGTCTCCACCCACGCTAGCAGGGGGATTGCTTCGCTCCCTTCGGTCCCTCGCAACGACAGGAGCCAGGGTGCACCTCGCAATGACACGGTAGGTCGTGCGATTCCCATACTAGCATGCACGCTATTGCACACTCCTGCGTCGTTCTGTAAGCAAACTGTAAGCTTTGTACGCGGCTGGAGCGTTGATTTTCGCCGTCGCGTGGTGTAAAATCATAGAAAGGAAAGAAGGCGTTGCCTTCGGCTATCACACTTGGGGGGTGTGACCGATGCAAGCCCGTGTTCGCGAATCCTGCCCGACCGCCACTACTAGGGGAGTTGGGGTTCGCAAGCTCAGGTGCCTGCGAGGCAGAGCGCCGACGTGGCGCGCTCAACTGGTGAGAAGCATGCGGGCGCGAGGCATTCTCGTCATCGCCGCTATCACCACTTGCCGTGGTTCCTTGCGCAGCATCGCAGATGGTTGCAAGGGAGGCCCCAGGTGGAACTCAGGCGTTATCTACAGATTGCCGCTAGCTGGCTGTGGCTGATCGTTGCCGGCACACTCGTGGCGGGCACGATCAGCTATGTCGTCAGCGCGCGCATGCCCCATATTTACCACGCCTCCACAACGCTCCTCGTCGCTCAGGCGAGCGGCAGCGAATTCGTCGAGTACACATCGCTCCTCACCAGCGCTCAGCTGGCCAAGACCTACGGCAGGCTGCTCACGACACGCCCTATTCTGCAGCAAGTCGTCGACAACCTGAAGCTTGATCTCACCGCTATCCAGCTCTCGCGGCGTGTGGGTGTGCGCGTCATCCCAGACACGCGGCTGCTGGAGCTGACGGTCGAATACGACGACCCGGCGTTGGCCATCAGCGTCGCCAATGAGATCGCACGCGTCTTTGTGCAGCAAGAGATAAAGCGCCAGGACACGGGCTTTGCCAGCTACGAGGAAGCACTGGTCACGCAGATGGAGGGCATCCGCCGCGACATCGCAGTCGCGCAGGCTCGCCTCGCCGAGTTGGAGGCTTTGGGCAGCGTCCAGACCGAGGTAGATACACGCGAGACGGACCTCAGGGACCTCAAATCTGATCTGTCCACCTATCGGAATGCCTATGCTCTGCTCGTTGACACGTACCTCACGCTTAGCCGCCAGACCAGCACAACTCCTGCCACCGTGCAGGAGGCGGCAGTCGCCACCCGCAAAGACCTGGAAGCGCGCAAGACGATCCTCGCGGGCGAGATCGGCACGCTGGAAAAGGAGATCAAAGCGAAGCGAGCGCGGGTCGCAGAGCTAGAGGCGCGAGAGACCTTGTCCGAGGCCCAAGCGACAGAGCTGCGCGAGCTCCGCACGGACGTTACACAGCTGCAGTCAACCTACTCAAGCCTTCTCGGCACCTACATGTCCCTGATCCGACAGATCGAGAGCACCAACACCCCTGACAGCGCCACTATCGCGCCGCAGGATGCGCTGCAGGAGCAGAAGGACATGCTGCTCCGCGAGATCAAGACTATGGAACAGAGCATCGCCGAAACGTCGCAGAAGATCGCCGAGCTCGAGATCTCTCTGACAGAGCGACCCGCGGTCAAAACGCAAGCTGGGCAAGTGACCCCGCAGCAAGAACAGACTGTCTTGCGCACGCAGTTGGCCACGAACCGCAGCGCTTACTCGTCTCTGTTGTCTGGTTATGTCAATCTACAGTTGACCAATGCGCGCCGCATTGATGTTGATGTGGTCGAACCGGCGCAAGCGCCTGCCATCTTGGTCTCGCCGCGTAAGGTCTTTAACACCACCATCGGGGCACTGGCGGGTTTTGTGCTGATGGTCGGTGTGGCGTTCCTGGTCGAGTATATGGACGATACGCTCAAAGGCTCGGAAGACGTGGAGCAAGCGCTGGCGCTGCCCGCATTGAGTGTCATTCCCAAGTACCCTGGAGGGCGACCTGTCGCCGGCCCCATTGCCGCCGCGCGTGGCACCTCGGCTATTGCGGAAGCATATCGCACGCTGCGTACGAACGTGCAGTTCGCCAACGTGGACCGCTCGCTGCGGACGCTGCTGGTGACTAGCGCCCACAAGGAAGAGGGCAAGAGCAACACGGTCGCGAACCTCGGCGTGGTGATGGCGCAGGCAGGCATGCGTGTGCTGGTCGTGGATAGCGACCTGCGCCGGCCATCCATCAGCCGTATCTTTGGCCTTCCCGATGGTGCGGGGATTACCGATCTCTTGCTGAGCGAAGGCGAGGACTGTAGCCTCTACCTGGCCGACACCGCCATCGCCAACCTGAAGGTGTTGCGTACTGGCCCCCTGCCTGCCAGCCCGTCCGAGCTGCTCAGCTCGAACCGTCTCAAGACGCTGATCGCAGAATTGCTGAAACATGTGGACATCATCATCTTTGACAGCCCGCCTGTCTTGAGCGTAACCGACGCGGCGGTGCTGGCACAGCGCATGGATGGCGTGATCCTCGTAGCGGAGGGAGGTCGTACGCGACGCGAGTCGGTGGTGCGGGCGCGCGATGCGCTGCGCAGCGTGGGCGGCCGCGTGCTCGGTGTCGTCCTCACCAAGACCGGACGCAGCGAGGTGTACTACTATTACAACCGCGAAGAGCCGCGCCCGTTCCTCTCGCGTGTGCTCAACCAGCTACGACCGAGTCTGGGAAGAGGCCGGCGCGTCCGCGCCCCGTGGCGCCATCCCGCACCCACTCCTTCCGCGGCAGTGACATCTCTTGACGAAACGTTGAGCGCAGATACGCCACCGCAGGCGGAGGCAGCGGAGCCAGCGACGGCCCCTGCCACGCGCGTTGTCGGAGGGGGGAGTCATGACTGACTCGATCCAGCAACGGCTCGTGCGCCGGACGGCCAAGGATTATGTGCTCTACCTCCCGGCGCTTCTCACCTCCGGCGTGATGAGCCTGTTAAGCGTAACGGTGCTCAGCAAGGTGTTCCGGCCGGCGGAATACGGCAACTACGTGTTGGCTTCTAACCTACTGGTGGTGCTTTCGATGGTCACCAGCCTGTGGCTGCGAGGGAGCATCATGCGGCTCGTGCCGCAATACCAGCAGGTGGGCAAGATTCGCGAACTGATAGGGACACTGATCCTGGCCGGCGGGATATTCATGGCCGTTGTTATGGTAACAGGCAGCGCGGTGCTCGCCGCGAATCGCATGCAATGGGAAGGGGAGCTCTACCGGCTCTACTGGATCGCACTCATCGGCGTGCCGCTCATGACGGTGTTCAACTGCGGGCTGGCGGCCTATCGCATCACTGAGCGCGTGACGACATACACCGCCCATTCGCTGATCCGCGTGCTCGGTGGTTTTGCGCTGGGGCTGGTGTTGGCAGTGCCGCTACACCTCGGCGCTACCGGCATGATGCTCGGTATTGTGGGCATGCTGGCCATCACGGCTGGAGCGCAAGTGATGACGGGCTTCCGTAAGCTCTGGGCGCTGGCGTGGCCACCACGCTTTGCCATGCCGATCCTGCGCGACATGCTCGCCTATAACCTGCCAATCGTGGCGATGAACCTGGCGGCGATGATCTACTCGGTGGCGGATCGCTACCTCATCAAGGGATTCTACTCCAGTCACGAGGTGGGCCTCTACGCCGTCAGCTACACAGTGGCGGAGGGGAGTATCCTGCTAGTGGCGCGGACGCTGCTGACGACGGCAGAGCCGCTGATCTACCACACTTGGGAGCAACATGGGGCGGCGATTACATACCGTTTCATCGAGAGCCTATCGCGCTATTACTTTATCATGGCGGCCCCGGTATTGGTTGGACTGGTGCTGCTGCGCACCGAACTGATCACCCTCGTCTCCACGGCGGAATATGTTGACCACTCTCTGACGGTGGTCTGTGTGGGAGGGGCGCTCTTTGTGCATGGCTACACGCTGATCATCGGCTCAATCTTTGACGCGACCAAACGGACGGTGATCCCGCTGGTGAACTCGGTGATCGCGGCGCTCTTTGTCCTTGGTGCGAATGTCGTCCTCCTGCCGCGCTTTGGCTACCAGGCAGCGGCGTGGACGACGCTGGGTTCGCATGTACTGCTCCTGATGCTGGCATCTTTCTCTGCGCGCCGCCTAGTGCCGCTCCGTTTCGGTGGAAGCCACATCTGGCGCGTGCCATTGGCCGCCGCGGGCATGGGGGCGCTGCTTTACACGCTGCGCCCGCTGCTGGCCTCGCGCGTGATCGGGCTGGTAGCGCTGGTGGCGCTGGGCGCGGCGGTCTATGGCGCGCTGATTCTGGCGGTTGGCGCGCTCACCGAACACGAACGGCGCGCCTTATCGCAACGTTTCAGCCACCTTGGCATGCAACTCGGCAGATTATCGCTCTGGTTACACCGTCTCGTGTGAGGAAAACGATGGTATCTCTGCTGACGTCCTGGCGCGAAAACATGCGGCGTATGGTGTCGGTGTTGACACCAGGGTTTAGCGTGGTGCTCCTGGCATTACTGGGATTGCTGGGGGTCGCCAGCGCCTACGGGCAAGAGGTGTTACTGGCGGTCATGCTGATGCTGCCCGCGATCCCGCTGATGATCGCGTTCCCGCAGGTGTTGATGGTGCTCTTTATGAATGCCGGCATCTTCAAGGCGGACCCACAGATTCGAGCGCTCACTATGGGGATTGACCTGACGCTGTTAACGGCAGGCGGGCTGATCGCCATCCTGGCTTTCTACATGCTGTCGCGGCGAGTGCGCATCAAGTGGTCGCGAGAGGTAACTGCATCATTGGTCTTTCTCGCCATTGTTCTGATCAGCCTCATCTATGCCCCGCCCAACAGCTATGGCACACCGCGCGTGCTGCAGTTCGCATCTCTGACGATGCTCGCCTTTGCCGCGCCGCTTGTTCTGATACGGACGCCGCACGACGCGCGAGTCTTGCTTGTGGTCTGGATCGCAGTTGGCATGCTGCTGGCAGTCACTACGCTCAGCCAGCCGCACACGATGCAGCGCGTGTCAGCCTTTCATGCCAGTGCCATCGGCGTGAGCCGGGTGATTGGCATGGCGATCCTATGCCTCATCTTCATGGTGATGCTGGGAGATGTGCCTTGGGCCGCGAAAGCGGCCAGCGGAGGTCTCGCATTTGTCCTCCTTGTGGCCATGTTGTCCACGGGGTCGCGCGGGCCGATGGTGTTTGCCATCGTCGCCTTCTTGCTCACCCTAGCTTTATCCACCGGCATTTCTCGGCACCGTGGACAAACCATCGTCATTGCGGTGCTGGGAGTCGTTCTGATGTCGGTATCGGCAGCGTCGTCGTTGATCCCGCAGGAGGCGAGAGCGCGCTTTCTCATGTTGATGAGCGACACCGAGGCGGACACCTCCGCTATGGCACGAGAGGCGGTCTGGCGCGACGCTCTCGATCTTTTTGCGAGCCATCCCTTGATAGGCGCGGGAGCCGGCGCCATCAGTCGCTATGGAGCGGGACAGGAACAGGTCTATGCGCATAACCTCTTGCTAGAAGTGGCGGCGGAACAGGGGCTGATCGGGCTGATCGCTTTGGTGGCGTTCCTGGCGCTATCGTTTCAGCGTCTGCTGCGTGCCATCCTGGACGCAGGCACGGCGCGCCGCGACTTGCCGCTCTTGTTGGCGATCTTTGCCATGCTCATCTACATGTTGTCGGCGTCTTTGGTGAGTGGTGATCTGAACGACGCGCGCGAAGCATGGATGTTGATCGGCATCATAGTCGCACTTACTGCGCCCGAGACAGCAAAGTGGCCTTCTGAGGGGCGACAACCATGATGGGATTAGGTCTGCAACTGACATGCGATGAGAGCATGAAGCCCAAGGCGCGCTACGTGCTGACCACCCTCGCCGACGTATTGGGCCTGGAGGTCGTTGAGTATCAGGCCGGAGCGTGGCTCGCCGCGCACGATGGGCCGGCGGTGCGCTATGGGCCGCTGCCCTCGGCAGCGACCGACTTGCCAGGAGTGCTCTATCTTTACGCCGCGCCGGAGGCCAAGGGGCTGTTCGCTGGACGCGCGGCGCGACAGCCGGATGAGGTGATCTATGCTGCCTGGCGTGGTGCAGAGATGCCGTTTCTGTTTCCGCCAGCGCCCGGGCGCGCGATAGCGGGAACACTGGATGCGCTGTGCGCGGGCGCGGGCAGCGTCGTGCCATACGATCTTGTGGCTTCGGCCTTCTACTGGCTGTCGTGTTGGGAAGAGTCAGTGATCGCCGAGCGAGACGCGCATGGGCGCTTTCCGCACCGCGCATCGCTCGCCGCGCAGCTCGGGCTGCGCGACAACGTCGTAGACCTCTATCTGGAGTTGTTCGTCGCGCTGTTGAACGCTATCGCGCCCCCAGGGCGGCCACCAATCGCCATCCCGTCCTGGGAAGGAGGCGTACCCTTTGTGGTATGCCTGACGCACGACGTAGATGATGTTCACTTGTCGCGCGCTCGTCGGCTCAAGTTCGCCTGGGATCAGTTGGCGCGCCCGGGCGAAGCGCAACAGCCCTTGCCCTGGGCAACGCGCGCCCAGGTAGGCTGGAGCACGCTCTGGCAGCGCGCTGATCCCTGCTGGACCTATCCGGCGTTCATGGCGCTCGAGGCGCAGCATGGCTTCACCTCGACGTACAATTGGCAAGCGGGAGGGCGAGGCGGTGGCAGCCGTTACTCACTCGACGAGCCGCAAGTGCGCGAGCTGATCGCCGAGCTAGATGCGGGAGGCTTTGAGGTGGGACTGCACGGGACGTATCGCGCCGCCTTTGACGAAGAGCAGTTCTGCCGGGAAAAGGCAACTTTGGCGGCTGTGCTGGGGCGGGAGCCGGTGGGGCATCGCCAGCATTACCTGCGAATGGAGTATGGGGTCACCTTTCCTATCTACGAGCGGGCGGGACTGCAGTATGACACGACGCTCGGATATGCGGAACGAGAGGGATACCGCAACCAGTTCAGCTACCCGTATTGGCCTTACAACCATGACGAGCAGCGACCGTATCGGTTCTTGGAATTGCCAACAGTGATCATGGACGCCACGCTCGGCGGCTACCGCGGCCTTTCGGCTACGGAGGCGTGGGCGGTCATAGAGGAGTGGTTGCAGCGAGTGCGGGCGCGGCGGGGCTGCCTGACGCTGTTGTGGCACAACCTTTGGGAGGGCTACTTCGCCGGTTACGGCGAGCTGTATGCGCGCATCCTCGCATGGATCTCGCAAGTGGGGGGGAGAGGTCTTGCTGGCCGCGAGGTCATGCGACAATGGCTGGAGCGGAGCAAGCGGAGAGCCAGCGGCGAGGCAGTGTATGGCGTGCCCGCGACGCTCAGCCAGACCACCAGGACGTAGGGGACAAGGGGGAGAGGAATGGGCCGTGTTGTGATGCTGCTCAGCAATCCGTTCGTCCACGATGCCCGCGTCTTTCGTGAAGCCACATCGCTCACGCGACAGGGACATCGGGTTACCGTCTATGCTTGGGATCGTGCCGGGGCGCATCCCGCACACGAAACGAAGAACGGCTTCCAGATCGAGCGGGTGCACGTGGCTGCGGGGTATGGGCGTGGCGCACTCTCGCTGAGCGGCTTTGCCGGCTTTGGCCTGGCGGCAGTACGGCGTGCGCTGGCGCAACCGTTTGACATCGTGCACAGCCACGATCTGGATACCATGCCTTTCGGCTATCTGCTGGCACGGCTGCGCGGTAAGCCGGTCATCTTTGACGCGCATGAGCCCTATTCTCTCTACCAACGGTTCGGCGGGCCCTTCCGCCGGATCCTCTCCGGAGTGGAGCGTTACATGCTACGCCACGCCGACCATGTGATCACTGTAACGCCGGGCATGGTAGACTGGGTGCGGTCGCGTGGCGCGACGCGCACGACCCTTGTGGCCAATTATCCTGACGATCTCTTCTACAGCGACACCACACCCAAGCCGCGGCCAGATGGCACACCACTGGTGCTTGGTTGGATCGGCAGCCTGAAGTCGGGGAATCAGCTTGAGCTAATCGTTGATGGCGTTACCGAGTATAACGCACGCCACCCAGATGCGCCGATGGGGCTGCTGTTCGTCGGACTGATCGCTCCAGCTTACAAGGAGCTGCTCCTGGAGCGTGGCCGCGCTTTAGGAGAGCACTTGCAGATCCTCGGCCCCGTGCCGTATCCAGAGGTGCCCCGCTACTATCAACTGCTGGACATGTCTATCATGGTGGATGCTGACGTGCCCCAGAAGCGGCTGGCGCTCAACCTCAAACTCTACGAGTCAATGGCTATGGGCGTGCCCATCATTGTGCAGCCCAGCGGCGGCGCGAAGGATGTGGTCACCGCCGCAGGCGCCGGCCTAGTGTTGCCGGACTGCCGTCCGGAAAGTATCGCGAATGCGCTAGAGCTGCTGGCGACCGATCCGCTGGTGCGATCAACGATGGGGCGCAATGGCTGGCGCGCTGTCCGGGAGCGCTACAACTGGGGTGTCTCGGAACAGGCGCTCTTCCGCGTCTACGACAGCTTGCTGGGCGGCACCGTGCCGGCCGTCCAGACGACCGCCAGAGCAACGCAAGACGCTGGCATAGGGGATGGTGATGAGCGTGCAGAAGGAGCTACCGATGAAAAAGACAACGTTGATACTGGCTCCTCACACCGATGATGGGGAGCTAGGATGTGGCGGGACCATCGCCAAGATGGTCGAGAATGGTGATGACGTCTACTATGTGGCGTTCTCTGCGGCGGAACGGTCGTTGCCGCCGGATCTGCCGAGAGACACACTGCGATGCGAGGTCAAGAGCGCCACGCACGTGCTGGGGATAGAGCCGGATCATCTGGTGGTGCTGAATTACGATGTGCGCGATTTCCCGGCGCATCGCCAGGAGATTCTGGATGACATGATCCGCCTGCAGCGCTCTATCCATCCGGACCTGGTGTTGCTGCCGGCGTTCCATGACCTCCACCAGGATCATACCACTATCGCAGCGGAAGGGTTGCGCGCCTTCAAGACGACGACGATGCTCGGCTACGAGCTGCCATGGAACAACATGACCTTCAGCACGACCGCGTTCGTCTTTCTGGAGGAGCGGCACATCAACCGCAAGATCGAGGCGCTGGCCTGCTATCTATCCCAGAAGGGGAGGCCCTATGCGGATGGAGACTTTATCCGGAGCCTGGCCAAGGCGCGTGGCATTCAGATCGGCGCGCCGTATGCTGAGGCCTTTGAGGTCATTCGCTGGGTGCTCAATGGGGTAATCTAGTCGGAGGAGGGAAACGGCGTGATGTCCGCATCGCGCATAGTCGCCATTCATCAGCCGAATTTTATCCCGTGGCTCGGCTTCTTTCACAAAATGTCATGCGCCGATGTCTTTGTGCTGCTAGACACCGTGCCCTTCACCAAGAACAGCTACCAGAACCGCGTGCGGATCAAGACAGCCCAGGGAGAGCAGTGGCTGACGGTCCCTGTGCTGACCAAGGGGCGCTTTGGGCAGCTTACAAATGAAGTGGAGATCAACAGCGCCACGGCCTGGCAGAAGACGCATCTTGCCACATTGCGCACAAACTACAGCCGAGCGCCCCATATGGCAGAGGTGATGACCTGGCTGGAACCGCTCTACAACGATACATCCTCGCTGCTGGCGACGTTCAACCGCGGGATCATCGAGGTCATCCACCAACGCCTTGGCTTCCATGCCGACCTGGTGCTCGCGTCCAGCCTCGGTTGCTCCGGAGCTGGCTCAGAGTTACTCTTGCGGCTCGTGCAGGCGGTGGGAGGCGATCTCTACCTTTCTGGGCCGAGCGGGCGGAGCTATTTGGACCTTGGTTTGTTTGAGGCAGCGGGCATCGCCGTGCAGTTTCATGATTTCCGCCATCCCCTGTACCCGCAGTTGTTCGGCGATTTCGTGCCAGGCCTGTCCATTATTGATTTGTTCATGAATGTGGGTGTTGCGGCGAGCGCAAGGTATCTGAGCCAGCCCGCTGCGCTGCCGGACATTGTTGCGGCTCAGACCATGCAGGCTAACACTTCCATGCCGCCGGAGGATCACAGATGAAACGGATTCTCTATCTCACTCAATACTATGCCAGCGCCGATCAGCCCGGCGCCAGCCGCCACTATCAGCACATCCGCTACCTGATGGCACGCGGCTACGACGTTACCCTGATCACGTCTTATGTCAAAAACAGGTTGCGCGTGATCCCACCAGAGTATAAGGGAATCAAGATTGCCAAGGAGAAAGAGGGAGACCTGACGATCTACAAGACATACGCCTATCCTAACTACGGGCGGGACTTTCGCACGCGCATGCTGAATTACCTGTCTTTCATGTTCTACTCGTTCATCGCCGGACTCAAAGCGCCGGCGTGCGATCTGGTGTTCGCATCGTCGCCATCTCTCTTTGTCGGCCTCACCGGCTACCTGCTCAGTCTGGTACGCCGCGTGCCGTTTGTGTTGGAGGTGCGCGATCTCTGGCCAGAGACCGCGATCGTCATGGGGGCGCTGCGTAGCCCGTTCATGATCAAGAGAAGCTTCGCGCTGGCACACATGCTGTACCGCAAGGCAGTGCGGATCGTCGCCGTAACCGAGGGGATTCGGCAGGGTATCATCAAAGCCGGCATCCCTCCAGAGAAGATCCTTTTTGTGCCAAACGGCGTGGATGATGATCTTTTCACCTCTCTCCCCGAAGGGGCGCGAGAGCGCATCCGGCGGGAGTACGGCTGGGGCGATCGCTTTGTAGCCATCTATGCCGGGACACTGGCGCGTAGCGACGGCCTATTCGCCATCGTGCGGGCCGCTGCCAGCTTTGTGGACAACAAAGACCTGCTGGTCGTCTTTCTGGGGGATGGCGAGGTCAAGCCTGAGCTGATGGCACTGACGGAAGAGCTGCAGCTCCACAATGTCATGTTCATCCCGTCACAGCCCAAGCGTTCGGTGCCCGACTATATCAGCGCAGCCGACGTGTGCCTTATGCCGGTCAAGCGAGATGGCTTTTTCAGCATGACGCTGCCGAACAAGATCTTTGACTATATGGCCGGAGCGCGAGCGGTGATCGCCGCCGTACCACCCGGTGAGACGCAATCACTCGTGGAAAAGGCGAATGCGGGGGTGGTGATCCCACCAGAGGATGAAGTCGCCCTAAGCGCCGCCCTGCTGGATATGCGAGACAATCCACAGGCGCGGCTGGCTCTCGGGCAGAACGGTCGCCAGTACGTGATGCAGCACTACCTGCGTTCGACCCTGGCCTCGTACCTTGCAAACGGGTTAGAGGCGGTGTTGCAGAATGGCAAAGGAAGGTTCAGGCATGGCATCCAGACGCAGCAGCTATGACCGGCTCAAGCGAGCGGCGGACGCCGTCTGTGCGGGCATCGGCCTGGTGCTCCTGTCGCCATTGTTCCTCTTGATCGGCGTGCTCATCTCGCTTGACTCCCCAGGAGGGGTGTTCTTCCGGCAGGAGCGCGCCGGCCGGGACGGTGTGCCGTTTCTGATCTACAAGTTCCGCACAATGCGCGTCTCGACCGCGCCGACGCGCGGAGCGCAAGACGAGAACGACCCCCGCATCACGCGGGTGGGGCGCTGGCTGCGCCGCTCCAGCCTGGACGAGTTGCCGCAGTTGATCAACGTGTTGCGCGGCGAGATGAGCTTCATCGGGCCTCGCCCAGCGTTATTGCGCCACGTGGAGCGCTACGACGCCGAGCAGCGCCGTCGGCTGGAGGTACGTCCCGGCATGACCGGCCTGGCGCAGGTGAACGGACGCAACACACTGACATGGGAAGAAAAGATCGCCTATGACATCCAGTACGTGGAGGGCTATTCGCTGGGGCTCGACTTGCGCATCCTGCTGCGGACGCCCAAGGCGATTCTGGATCAGGCGAGTGTGTACTTTCGCGGCCACGGCAGCGCCTGGCAGGCGCCCGAGGCCAAAGGGTGAGGGGATAATGAACGACTCTCTGTCGCTGGTATGCCCGACATGCAAGGCTGCGCTGGCCGCCGAGGATGGCAGTCTGGTGTGCCCCGCGTGCGCGGCTCGCTATCCTGTGCGCGAGGGGATTCCCAGCTTTGCCAGCCGCGACTTTTACTGGAACGAGGTGTCGCGCGAGCAGATGGCGCAGGTCATCCAGGCCGCGCAGGAATCCGGCTGGCAGACGGCCATCTATGACGTGCTGAGGCCGCGCAACAGCGAAGTGTACGCCACTATCGGCGACGGGCGGCGCGCCGACTGGAAGTACCTGCTGCCGCTGGATACCCATAGCCGCGCGCTCGATCTGGGATGTGGCTGGGGCGCGGCCGCCATGGCGCTGGCGGAGGTGTGCGGCGAGGTCGTGGCGATGGATGCCACGTGGGAGCGGGTGCACTTTTTGCAGATCCGCCGCCAGCAGCAGGGTGTGCGCAACCTGTGGCCGATACATGGCGGCGATACGCTGACCTTCCCCTTCCCTGACGGCCACTTTGACCTGGTTGTGCTGGTGGGCGTGTTGGAGTGGTTCGGCGAATCATACCCGGAGCTGCCGCCACGCGAGGCGCAACTGAAGGCGCTGCGCAATCTCCGCGCATTGCTCAAGCCGGGAGGGCATCTATATGTGGGTATCGAGAACCGATTCGGCTATGACTATTTGATGGGACGACCGGATCACAACGGGGTGCCATTTGTCGGGCTCTTGCCGCGCCGACTGGCCGACTGGGTGTCACGCCGGCGTACTGGAGAGCCGTTCCGCACCTACCAGTACTCCATTAAGGGATATCGCGACCTGTTGCAGGCCGCCGGCTTTGGGCAATGCCAGTTCTACGGCGATCTGCCGCAGTATCGTCACCCGCACTACTATATCCCATTGCAGGAGAGCGGGGCCTTTGGCTATTTCCTGGCACAGCTCTGGCCGTCATTTACTGAGGGGACGCCGGAGAGAGCGCAAGACTATCGCCTGGCGTATCGCGTGGCGAACGCCGGCCTGTCGTTGGCGTCGCGCTTGCGGCTGGCGGGCCTGGCGCGATATGTCGTGCCCGGGCTCAGCATCGTGGCCCAGAGGAGCTAATCCAAGCGATGTTACCGCAGTTGACCGAGTATCTGCTGCAGATCTGGAATGACTTGCCGCTGGAGCGCCGCCGTCCGGAGCGAGTCAGCTATCTGGGCATGCGCACCGACATCGCCGATGGGTATTCGACCTGGCTTGCGTTTGCGGATCGGGACTCCGCGCCCCTTTTCCTGGTCCAGATTCCACGCCACGCGGCGGCCACCACACGGTTAGGCCACGCCTGGGAGATGCTACAATGGCTGCACCAGACTGCCGCGCAGACGGTGGGGAGATCACTTCTGCACCCCGTGCTGTGGGATGTGGTGGCCGGCGGGCACGTGCTCGTTACGACCGCGCCGGCGGGACAGCCGCTGACCGATAACAACGGTTCGGCAGCCAAGCGGATCACAGAGATGGGTGACTGGCTGATCCAGCTCGCGGCGGCGACAAGATCGTCGTACGACAAAGCGCAGGTGCGTCGCGATCTGGAGAACGAGATGACGCGAGTGGTAGAGCGCTTTGCGCTGACGCCAACAGAGAGCGCCACCATTGAGCGGTGGATCGCGATATGGGATGCGGGGATGCCCGGCAGCCATGTGGACTTGTTTGCCGCGCATGGCAATCTCTGCCGCCGCAGTATCTGGTGTGCCGATGATCGGTTGACCATTATCAACTGGGAGCAGAGCAGGGCCGCGGCACTGCCGTTGCATGATCTGTTGTTCTTTGCGCTGGCATATCTGTTTCCGCCGACACGGCATGCTCCGCTGGCCAACTTTGTGCGTGCCCTGGAGATGGCATATCTGGAAGACGGACCCTACGCAGCGTTGGTGCGTCGCACGATCGTGCGCTACTGCGCTGCGCTGGGCCTGTCGTGCAGCAGCGCGGACGCGCATCTGGGCCTGATGCTGGCGCGCCAAGCGGAACGAGAGTATGAGGAGCTGCACGCGGCGGCCAATGCCGGGTATCTGCCGCTGCTGCCGGACGGCGCGTCGCAGCCGCGGCGGACATATCAGGCCGCCATCAAGGATCAGGCATGGATCAACCTGCTGCGCGCGTTCATCCGAGCATGCACACCTGCAGCGAGGCCGATTCCCTCCAGAATCCGCACCGCCGCCACATTGCCACAGTAAGCAAGAGGGGAGATGGGCACATGAAGATCGCGCTGCTTGGCAGCAAAGGCACGACATTGGACTTGCTGCACGCCGTCATCGCCGGACGCGATTTCGACATTGACCTGGTAGTAACGTTGCCAGAGCCGATCGCTAACCGGAACCGGGTGGCGTATTACAGCGGCCACGAGCTTGTCGAGTATTGCCGCGCGCACGGCATGCCGGTTCATTTCGTTCGCTCCTACGACTTGAAGGATCGCGCGGATGTCGAGTTCTTTCGGGAGGCAGCGATTGACCTGTTGCTGGTGATCGGTTGGGAGCGATTGTTACCTGCCGAGGTGCTGTTAAGCCTGGGCAGGATCGCCTGCGGCATGCATGGCAGCAGTTATGGCCTGCCCAAGGGGCGCGGCCGGTCGCCGCTGAACTGGTCCATCCTGACGGAGCAGAATCGCTTCATCACCTATCTCTTCCGCTATAGCCCTTCGGTGGACGATGGCTCGATTATCGGGTTCAAGGTGTTCGACATCAACCCGTTCGACACCATCGCTACGCTGCATCTCAAGAACCGGATCGCCATGTACCATCTGCTGCGAACCTATGTGCCTCTGATTGCGGCGGACAAGGCGGTCTACTGGCCGCAGCCGCCGGAACAGATTACTTTTTACCCAAAACGAAACCCGGAGGATGGGCTGATAGACTGGACGCAGCGGACGCTGCAAGTGTACAACTTGATCCGCGCGGTCGCGCCGCCCTATCCGCCGGCGTACTGCTTTCACCAGGGCAAGACACTCTATATCACGGAGGCGTATCCGTTCGAATCCACCATGTTCCATTCCAGCATCCAGCCGGGGACAGTCGTGGACATATCACTCTCGCTAGGTTGCTTTGTCGTCAAGACCGCCGATGGCACGCTGCTGGTGAAAAAGTTCGAGGGCGTGTCCGTCGAAGAGATCAGCGTGGGCGATGTGCTGGAGGGCGGGAGCCAGGCGGAGATCCTGCGACAGATCGCGCAACGCTACCATGAGGGCGTAACCGATGAAGAGAAGGAGATCAGATAGCGCCCTCTTGGCTGTGTAGCTGTGTAGTGGGGGATTCGGGTAGAACCGTATGACAACAGTTCTATCTAAGGAGGAGATGTGTGCGCGACGCAGCAGCCAGTGAACGCATTGACGATCGACGTTGAGGACTGGTATCAGTTAGCCAACCGCAAACTCCTGGGAAACATGGTAGCTGCTTCGGAGCGCGTAGTCGAAGATACCTATCGGCTTCTGGACCTGCTGGCGGAACATGGAACCCGCGCGACTTTCTTTGTCGTTGGCGCTGTCGCCGAGCAATTCCCCGCCATGGTACGGCGGATCGCGGCAGAGGGTCACGAGGTTGGCACCCACGGCCACGAGCACCTTCAGGCAAAGCGGATCGGTCGGGAGGCGTTCGCCGCGGATTTGAGGCGATCGGTTCAGGTGCTGGAGGACATCGTACAGCAGCCGATCTTGGGTCACCGGGCCGCTGAGTTCTCGCTCGATGGCTATTCGCTCTGGGCCTTGGAGGTGATGGCCGCGACGGGGATTCGCTACGATTCGAGCGTCTTCCCGATCCGCCACTGGCGCTACGGGATTCGCGACGCCTCTCGCTATCCGTACCAGGTGCACACGCCGGCTGGTACGCTGACCGAGTTCCCGCTGGCGACGTGGCGAGTGCTGGGGCAAAATCTGCCGATTGCCGGTGGTGGATATGCCCGAATACTCCCGCTGGCGCCGGTACGAGAGGGGATTCGGGAGCTGAACAGAGCTGGTCACCCTGCTGTCCTCTATTTTCACACCTACGATCTGGAGGATCAGCAACTGGACCTGCCGGTGCCCGAAACCACGATTGGACGCTGGGCGAGGTTGCGGCTACGCGCCTTGGTCCGCAACTGGGGGCGCGGCGCGGTAACGCGCGCCAAACTCGCTAGGCTCGTCAACTCCTTTGCCTTCGCTCCACTACGGGAGATATGGATGCATGTCGCCAAAGGGTAGCGCGCAGGAATACTTTGAGAGGCACGCACAGCAGTTTGACAACCTGTATAGCGCGTCTCCGCTACTCAACAGGGTCTGGAACAACTGGGTGCGCCGCCCCTTCTACCGGCGGTATGTGCTAACCATGAAAGCCTGCGGGGATGTGTGCGGCAAGCGTATTCTGGATGTCGGCTGTGGTTCCGGTCGGTATATGGTGCCTCTGGCAAAGCGCGGCGCATACGTGGTCGGCATTGACTTTGCCGCCCACATGTTGGAGCTGGCGCACAAGCTGGCCGAGGACCATGGCGTCTTGGACAGATGCCAGTTTGTGCTCGGCGACTTTTTGGCGTACGACCTGACCGGCCCGTTCGACATCTCGCTAGCGCTCGGCCTTTTTGATTATGTAGCGGACCCGACGCCATTCCTGCAGCGCATGCATACTCTGACAACGGAAAAGGTCATCCTGAGCTTCCCGCCACCCGGCGGTTGGCGGGAGGCGCAGCGGCGCATCCGCTATTGGCTGAAGAGGTGCCCGCTCTACTTTCACACACAGCAGGATATGGCGCGCTATCTGCAAGCAACAGGCTACTCAAGTTGGCAGTTCGTTGGTTCCTGGGCGGTCGCCTATCCCAACCCACGCCAGCCCCAGCCACCGGCGACGACGCCAGAGGAGGAGACATGAAAAACAACGCGGACCATCAAGTAGCTACCGTACGGCAGCCGGTATCAGATCGTGCCAATGGACGCCCGGCAGTCTTGGGCGGGGAGCCGGTCTTTCCGGAAGGGATCCCCTTCATGCGACCCACGCTGCCGCCCTGGGAGGCGCTCGCAGACCCGCTTCGCAAGATCATTGAAAGCGGCATGCTGACCAAGGGCCGCCATCTGGAAGCGTTCGAGCGCGCCATCGCCGAGTATCTCGGCGTGAAGCATGCCGTCGGCGTGTCGAGCTGCACCACCGGGCTGCTGCTGACGTGCCTGTGTTTGGACCTGCATGGTGAGGTGCTGGTGCCGAGCTTTACCTTCATGGCCACCGTGCATGCCATGGTGTGGCAACAGCTCACGCCGGTGTTTGTGGATGTGGACCCCGAAACGTGGAACATCAACCCGGCAGCGGCAGAGCGGGCCATCACGCCGCGAACGACCGCCATCGTCGGGGTGCACGTGTTCGGCAACCCCGCGCCGGTGGAGGAGCTGGAGCGCGTCGCCGCGCGCCACGGGCTGACGCTGATCCTGGACGCAGCGCACGGCTTTGGCGCGCTGCACCACGGCCAGCCGGTGGGCCGCTATGGCCACGCCGAGGTGTTCAGCAGCAGCCCAACCAAGCTGCTGGTAACCGGCGAGGGCGGCGTGGTCACAACCAACGACGGCGCGCTGGCGGAACGCCTCCGCGTGGCGCGGGAGTATGGCAATCCTGGCAACTATGACAGCGTTCTGCCGGGCATCAACGCCCGCATGCAGGAGTTCAGCGCCATCCTGGGGTTAGAGACCCTCAAGATGCTGGAGGAGAATGCGCAACGACGGAACGCCCTGGCGGCCCGCTACCAAGAGAGACTGGCCACGGTGCCGGGGATCTCATACCAGAAGATTCAACCGTATGATAGATCATCGTACAAGGATTTGACCATTCGCATCAATGCTGCCCAGTTCGGCCTTGATCGCGATCAATTCGGCATCGCCCTGCGCGCCGAAGGGATTGGGACACGCCAGTACTATGTGCCGCCCGTGCACCAGCACACCACGTATCGCGAGCTGATGACGCAGCAACGGCCACATCTGCCGGTCACCGAAGCCCTTGCGCCAGAGGTGATTAGCTTGCCGATCTACTCGCACATGCCAGCCGAGAGCGTTGACCGCGTCTGCGACGCCATCGTGCGGATCCAGACGCATGCTGAGGAGATCGCCGCCGCGCTTTCGGCCCAACGAGAGAGATGAGAAGGTGTGAAACCATGCAAATCATCAGACCCCCCCTAGAGCGAAAGCCCCTTAGCTCTGCGAGCCGACGCATAAGGAGGTATTTCCTGCACAGCCTTGTTCACGGGTTGCTGGTGGTGGTGGCGTTCTACATAGCCCTCACCTTTCGCTTCTCCGGCAACGAGCCCCTCCGCTACCTGCGACCGACGAACTTCTGGGTGCCTTTCTTTGTCGCCGTCTACGTCGCCGCAAACCACATCTGGCGGATCTATGACCGGCTCTGGCTGCACGCCACCGCGCACGACAATATGGTGCTGGCGGACGCGACGGGCTTTGCCACGCTGCTGATCTTGGCAATCAACCTACTCTGGCCACTGGGCCGGCCGCTGCCAACAGGCCAGATCCTGCTGGGCGGCTTGCTGACCTTTATTTTGATGCTACTGGCCCGCTATCGCCGACAGATTCTCGGTCACTTCTACGATGGACACCACCAGGCAGGCGGAGATCGTCGCCTGCGCACGCTCATCGTGGGCGCGGGTGACCATGGGGGAAGGCTGGCGGAGCATCTGCACGATGATCCCGTACAGCGCAGCCACTACGAGCCGATCGGCTCTGTAGACGACGACCCGGACAAGCAGGGCCTTCATATCCACGGCTTGCGCGTGCTCGGCAATCGGCATGATATCCCCACCATCGTGAAGAACCATGCCGTGGACCAGATCATCATCGCCAGCCCAGCCACTTTCGGCAGCAGCTTTGACGAGCTTGTGGCGATCTGCCAGTCCACATCGGTGCAGATCAAGACAGTGCCGCGCTTCTGCGACATCCTGGATGGCAACGGGCATTCCAGCAATCTGCGGCCGCTGACAATCGAGGACCTGCTGGGGCGCGCGCCGGTGTGCGTTGATCAGAGCCTCTGCCAGCTTGCAGTGGCAGAGCGCACCGTCCTCGTTACCGGCGCGGGCGGCTCTATCGGGTCCGAACTATCGCGACAACTGCTGCGGCTGAGGCCGCGACGGCTGCTGCTGCTGGACAACAACGAGACCGCGCTGCATGATGTGGATCGTGAGCTCGCGGAGACGCGCCCCAGCGACTGCACCACCGAGGTAGCATGCCTGGTGGCCGACATCACGAACGCCCGCAAGATCGAGGCCATCTACCGACGAGAAGCGCCACAGATCGTGTTCCATGCCGCCGCGTACAAGCACGTGCCCATGATGGAGGTGAACGCGGACGAGGCAGTGCGCGTCAATGTCCTGGGCACCATGATCCTCAGCGACCTGGCCAACCGCTACGGTGTTGAGCGCTTTGTGTTCATCTCCACCGACAAGGCGGTGAATCCGAGTTGCGTGATGGGTGCCAGCAAGCGACTGGGCGAGCTGTGGATCGCGGCGCTGCAACAGACCTCACGCACACGCTTTTCCGCCGTACGTTTCGGCAATGTCGTCGGCAGCCGCGGCAGCGTGATCCCGATCTTTGAGCGGCAGATCGAGCGCGGCGGGCCCGTGACCGTAACAGACCCACGTATGACGCGCTATTTTATGAGCATACCGGAGGCCGCCAGCCTGATCATCCAGGCAGGATCGCTTTCGGATCGCGGCGGCATCTACATGCTGGATATGGGTGAGCCAGTCTCGATCGTCGAGCTGGCACACAAGATGATCCGCCTGCGCGGGTTGCGCCCGGGCAGCGACATCCGTATCAAATACATCGGCATCCGCCCGGGAGAAAAGCTGCATGAAGAGCTTGCCTACCGCACAGAGCGCACGACGGCGACGATCCACCCCAAGATTCACCGTCTGGAGGACGGAGTCGCGCCTGATCGGCAGACTTTGTTGGGGCAGATCGCGGTGCTCGCAGCAGCAGCGGAATGCGCCGCAGTCAATGGGCGCTTGGGCAAGGCGGTGCTTCTGGCAGCGGCAGGGGATGTGGATGGTCTGCTGGAGACCCTTGCCGGGATCCCCCTGCGCCAGTATGGGCAACGGCGGCAGGCGGATCGGGCCCTGCCGAGCTGCCAAGCGGACGTGTCCCAGCGCCTGGTGCCGACACCGCTGATCGTATCGCCAGTGGTTATCGAGCAATCGCACTGGCTCGGCGAGGCTGCAGGCACATGAGAACGCTCAATGTTTTAGTTACCGGCGCGGGGGGGCCGCTTGGCCAGAGCGTGATGAAAGCGGTGCGGCAGAGCGACCTCCCGTGCCGTCTGCTGGCCACCGACCGTAACCCGCTGTCGGTGGGCTTCTACTGGGCGGACGCGCATGAGGTGCTGCCCTCTGCGGAGGAGCCTGCCTACCTGCCGACGCTGGCCACGATCTGCCGCCGGGAGGCGGTGGATGCCGTGCTGATCGGCTCCGAAGGGGAGATGCTGGCGCTGGCGAGCGCCAGAGAGGGCTTTGAGCGGGAGACGGGCGCGCGCGTCATCGTTAGCTCGCCGGAGGTGTTGCGGATTTCGACTGACAAGTGGGAGACGGCGCAGTTTCTGGCAGCGCATGGCCTGGCGCATCCACGCTCTGCGCTGCCGGAGCAGCGAGAGGCGCTCGAGACGCTGATCGCCGAGGCGGGTTTCCCGCTCATCATCAAGCCGCGCCACAGCTCCGGCTCGAGAGGGTTGCACAAAGTACCCGGGCGTCGCGAGCTGGAATTGCTGTTGCAGCTTGTGCCGCAGCCGGTGGTGCAAGAGTATCTGCAACCTGACGAAGAGGAATACACCGTCGCCACCTTTGTAGATGGCGATGGCGTGCCGCAGGGAGCGATCGTGATGTGGCGCGAGTTGGCAGCGGGGCTGACCTATCGCGCGCGCGTGATGGAGCAGCCAGAGGTGGCGGCGGCAGCGCAGGCTGTAGCCGCAGCCCTGCGGCCACGGGGGCCGTGCAACGTGCAGTTGCGGTTGACGGCGCGCGGACCCGTCACATTCGAGATCAATGCGCGCTTTTCCAGCACCACCTCGATGCGCGCGCACTTTGGCTACAACGAGGTGGAGATGGCGTTGCGGGCCTTCGTGTTGGGAGAGCGTGTCGCGCCACCCAGAGTAACCCTTGGTGGGGCGCTGCGCTATTGGGAAGAGCTGTACGTGCCGGATCTCGTCGAGGTCAAAACATGAGAGCGGCGGGAGAGGATAGGACAGTGATGCTACATCTCGAACCGTGGGACAGCGCGGAAGCAGCGAGATGGGATCAGGTAGTGGCGAGCTTTCGGGCGGGCACCGCCTATCACTCCTGGGCCTGGATGGAAATGATAGCCCAGATCAGAGGTGCCGCCATGATGCCCTTTGGCATCCGAGACGACACGGATCTGGTGGGAGTGCTTCCCATGTTCCGCGTCCATCATGGGCCATTTTCGCTCATCTCCTCCTGTCCTGGTGGCACCGGCTACGGCGGGCCGCTGTTGCGCGAGGCATACCATGCGCCGTTCCTCGAGCAGTTCGAGAGGCTGATACGCGAGCTACGGGCCGACTATGCGGAGTTTCACTCCCTGCAAGCATTGCCGCTGGAGGTGCTGCGCGCTCAGCGCTTCGCCGCCCGACAGCTCCAGACGCTTGTTATCCCACTGCAGGCCAGCGCGGACGAGCTATGGGCACGCCTGGATCGCGGATGTCGCAGGGCCATAAAAAAGGCGTGCAAGAGCGGCATCGAGGTCAGCGAAGCGGACGACGACAGCTTTTTCGATACGTACTGGGAGATGTCCCAGGTGACCTGGGGCCGTTCGGGCAGGCCGCCCGTCTACTCGCGCACCGATCTCCAGATTGCTTGGGACATGCTGCGGCCACGCGGCCAGATCAGGGCCTTTGTGGCGCGGCTCGACGGTCGTGTGATCGCGGCGCTCTTTGTGCTCTGTTTCAACGGCAGAATTTATGGCTGGGATCGGGCTGGTTTCCGCGAGTATTACAGTCTGGGGTCCAATAACCTTATTGATTGGACCGTCATCGAGTGGGGCGCTCGTCAGGGGATGCGCTCCCTGGACATGATGGGAGCCAACACGTCGAGCTTCACCCGGTACAAGGCGTCTTTTGGCGGGGAATTGCGCACGTATATCGCGGCAGCCAAGGACGTAACACACATCGGACGTATCGCGCGTCCACTCTACCTGAAGCTCAAGCCGTGGTTGCGTCGCCTGCGATGGGCATGGCAGCGCACGCTGGCTCATAGCCCACTAAGAACGCAGAGCATAAGGGTCTAGGCTTGTCGGGGTAAGCCTGTACACCGTAATGGAGAAGATAGCCATGTTGCGCCTCGAACCGTGGGATAACGCTGAAGCAACGAGGTGGGACGAGATAGTGGCGAGTTTTGACGAGGGGAGCGCTTATCACTCCTGGGCCTGGATGGAAGCGGTTGCCAGGCTCAAGAATGCCCGGATGATGCCTCTCGGCATCTGGCATGAGAGTGAGTTGGTGGGCGTCTTGCCCACCTTTCTCATTCGCCGCGGCCCTCTGCGACAGATATCGTGCTGTCCGGGCGGCACCGGCTATGGCGGGCCGTTGGTGCGCGAGGCGTATCAGCAGCCGTTTGCGGAGCAGGTGGACGCGCTGTGGCGCACACTGCGCGCGGACTTTGTCGAGTTTCACTCACAACAGCCCCTGCCCCAGCTTGCGCTCGCTGCACAACGCTATGAAGTGCAGGAGTTTCAGACTATTGTGCTCTCGTTGGCACCCGGGCCGGAGGCGATTTGGGCGCGCATAGATGGCGACTGCCGGACCGGCGTGCGCAAGGCACGCAAGAGTGGCATCACGGTGAGCGAGGCCACCGACGACAGCTTCCTGGACGCCTATTATGAGATGTCGAAAGAGACATGGAGCAAATCCAATCGGCCACCGGTGTACTCGCGGCGCGATCTGGGGGTTGTCTGGGACACATTGCGGCCGCACAACCGAATCCACGCCTTTGCTGCATGGTTGGAGGGACGGATGATCGCCGCCGCCTTTGTGCTTTGCTTCAACCAGCGGCTCTATGGACTGGACAGGGCCGGGTTGCGGGAGCACTATCGCCTAAAGCCAAACAACCTCATAGATTGGACGATGATCGAGTGGGCGGCGTCTCAGGGAATACGCTCCCTGGACATGATGGGCGCTAATATCCCCGGCATCGCGCAGTACAAATCCGCATATGGGGGCGAGCTACGAACCTATATCGCCGTTCGCAAGGACCTGACACTCGCGGGACAGGTCGGGCGGTGGCTCTATCTCTGGCTTGTGCCGCGCTGGCGGCGGCTCAACTGCAGCCTGCAGCGCGCGGGCCGGCGGCAATTGCCAAAGGGAGAACAGCACGAACAATCTCCGCTTCAGACCGTTTGACGCCCGGGAGGCAGCGCACAGATACGGGCCGCCCCAGCCATACTACCCTTGCGGGGTGCTTGATGCAAAAGGTACAGCAGTGTGCCATCCTGACAACACAGGAGCGGGACGAGTGGGACCGCCTGGTGCAAGGCGCGTCCCATCGCGACGTTTTCTTCCACCCAGACTATGTGCGGCTGTTCGAGAGTTTGTCCGGAGACATCGCGCAGGCTTTTGTGTTCGGCGACGACCTGGATTATGTCATATACCCGTTCTTCTTGCGGCGTGTCAATGATCTTCCTTTCTATCAGGCGCAGCCGCTGGCAGGCGACACGGTTTACTATGACATCGTCTCACCCTACGGTTACAGCGGACCGCTGGCGCGGGCGAGCCAGCCAGAGCGAGAGCAGGCGCTCTGGCGCGACTTCCTGACGGCGTTTCACGCCTACTGCCAGGAGGCGCGCATCGTCTGTGAGTTTGCGCGGCTCAATCCCTTTGTCGCGAATCACGAGCCATTGCAGGCGCTGACGGACGGCGTGACGGCTGCCAGCAGCATCGTGTGCGTGGACCTAGCGCAATCGCCAGAGGAGATCTGGCAGGGGCTGAACCGAGGGAATCGCAGCAACATTCACAAAGCGCGCCAGCGGGGCGTGACGATCCGTATGGGGGCAGAGGCGGGATGGATAGATCGCTTCTACGCGCTCTACGTGGAGACCATGCGGCGCAATGACGCCAGCCAATGGTACTATTTCTCGCCAGCTTTCTTTGCCGACACATTCGCGGGGCTGCGCGACAAAGTAACGCTGCTGAGCGCGTGGTACGAGGGGGAGATGATCGCGGCGGCCTCGTTCCTGCACGACGGGGAAGTGGTGCACTACTTTCTGGGCGGCTCGGCGAGCGAACGGCTGGAGTTGCGCCCGAATAACCTGCTGATGTACGAAGCGATCTGTTGGGCGCGCACGCAAGGATACCGCTGGTTCAACCTGGGCGGTGGGTATCATCCGGGGGATAGCCTGTCGCGCTTCAAGGCAGGCTTTTCAGAGCTATCAATGACATTCTATACATACCGCGCCGTGCACGATGCGGCACTCTATGCCGAACTGAATGCACGGCATCAGGCTTACCGGCAGGCAATGGGCCAGCCGGAGGGAGATGGGCGCTACTTCCCACAGTACCGGGGTTAGGGCCCTCGAGAGCGGGGCCAGATCGGCCCAGAAGAGAAGAGCGATGACATCATCACGTGAAAGGGGCAACAAGCGTACGCTGGGCGTTCTGGCGTGCTCGCTGTTGCTGGCGCTCACCCTCCCCCTGCTCGCGGTCGGGTTGTGGCGCGCCACCGGATACCGCGCCGCTGTCTCGGCCTCGATGACCGATGCCGCAGCCCGTCGGCTGGAGGCCGCCTCTCAGACGGACGCGGCGCATCAGTTGAATGTCCCTTCAGAAAGCGTTGGCGTCACACCAGCCCCAACGTCAGGGGCGATGGAGGGAAGCGCGGCTGTCAGCGCTGCAGCGGGCAGCGCGGCGACCGTTGCCAGCAAGGTCACCGCCCCCGATCCAATCACGCGAACCTTTGTCTTTGGCTATTATGGCATGGAGGAGCCGGTGCAGAATCCGGCTTTTACGCCGCGCGTCCACATAGACAGCGGCCTGAGTCCGGAGACAATGGCCTTTGTGTTTGACGCTGCTGCCGCTGGCGGCGTGCAGGTGTATCAATACCTGCCTGCGGGCACGCTGGGCATCCCCCTGGCCACATTGCGCGACCAATGGATCCGCCCGGCGGTGGCCTATGGTCCGGAGGTGATGGCAGGCTTCTATATCCCGGAGGAGCCGGGTGACGCGGAGATCCCGGCGATGATTGACATCGCGAACCTGATCCGCGATGAGGACCCGCTGCGGCGGCCAGTCCTGACGTATCTGGGGCATCTCGACGTGGACCCGATCATCCGTTTCCGGGATGCGGTTGACATTGACCGGCTCGGCGCGTATCCGGTGTACAAGGAATATCCGCAGGCGGTCATGACCGGCGTGATGGAGAGCGGCCGGCTGGCGCTCTGGCCGGTCAACAAGCGCTTTTACGCCGTGCCAGAGACGTTCGGGCCGATCCTCACCGACGCGCAGGGCCCCTTACGCCTGCGCAACAATGTGTACCAGGCGGTGATTGGCGGCGCCGATGGCATCATCTGCTACGAGGCTTCCGGCTTTGACGCGCAGCTCTATCCCGCCTTTCGCGCCGAGCTGGATCGGCTGCACGAAGAGCTGATGGGGAGCGGCAAGCTGGGTCTGGTGGCGCTGGCGCCGTCCGTGCCACAGGCTGTAACGCACACAGTGCTCTCCGGACCGACGGACCTGATCGCGCTGGAGATGTTCGAGTACACCCGTCGCTATGGCCGACTGCAATACCGGCTGGCGGTGTACGAGGACAAGGTCTATCTGATCGCGGCGAACGTGGCCGCAGAGCCACTGACGGTGCAGTTCAGCGGGTTGCCCACCGCCGCCTCGCAGGTGGAGGTGCTTTTTGAAAGCCGGAGTGTGCCTGTATCGGCGGGATCGTTCCAGGACCAGTTCGATACCTATGCCGTGCATATTTACAGGGCGCCCGCAGCCCTGCCGTCCGGCTTTGTGCTCGACGTGGCCTCACCGCCGCCCGGGCTGGTCACAGCAGACGCCACGCTTTGGGTGTCGGGCGTTGTCACGCCCGCGGCCACCGTCGCCATCAATGGCCATGTTGTCACGCCCGCGCCCACAGGGGCGTTTAGCAGCACGCTATCGCTGACGGAGGGCACGCACGCCATCGTCATCAGCACGCCGTCCGCCGCCATCACGCGCACCGTCACGCTGGACACCATCCCGCCAGAGACTGTCATCGCCAGCGCGGTGGGCTCTGAGACGCCACCCTTTACCTTCGCCTGGAATGGCAGCGACAGCGGTTCGGGCGTGGTCTCCTACTCCTATCGGTTTGACGAAGGCGAGTGGTCGCTCTGGACAAGCTACCAGGTCAAGACGTTCGCCGGGGACGAATATGCGGCGCTGCAGCTGACCACCGGGCCACACACGTTTCAGGTCCGCGCTCGCGATCGCGCCGGGAACATTGACCCAACTCCGGCAACGGCGACGTTCCATGTGACGGCCACCTTCCCGCCAACCGCGCCGACGATCACCGGCCCAACACTCGCCGCCACTGGCTACAGCTATGCCTTTGCCGCCACATCCACCGATCTGGATGGCGACAGCATCTCCTACCGCTTTTTCTGGGACGATGGCACACGCTCCGACTGGAGCGCGCTGGTGCCAAGCGGGCAGCCGGTAACCTTCACACACTCCTGGGCAGAAGGCGGGCGCTACTATGTCCGCGTGCAGGCGCGCGATGAGCATGGCATGACGATCCCATGGTCAGGCACATCCTTCCATCAGGTGGATGTGCGCGGCCCCATCACGCGCGCCTT